>NZ_CP006842.1:1914428-2233500 GCF_000626675.1 Corynebacterium glyciniphilum AJ 3170
AATGCAGTCGCCAAGGTACAGGCCGCTGAAGACGCATGGAACTCCCGTGATCCGGAGCGTGTGGCACTCGCCTACACACCTGATACCAACTGGCGAAACCGCAGTGAAAACATCGTTGGCCGTGACGCGGTCGTTCGTTTTCTCACCGAAAAATGGAACCGGGAACTGGCCTACAGACTCCGTAAGAACCTCTGGGCGTTCGACGACAACAGAATCGCCGTGAGGTTCCAGTACGAGTGGCACGACGTCCACGGTCAGTGGTGGCGGTCGTACGGTAACGAATTGTGGGAGTTCGACGCTCATGGCCTGATGCGGCGCCGCGAGGCCAGCATCAACGATCTCGCCATCGTCGAATCCGACTTGCACGTCACCCCCGGCAAAGGGGACATACCGACATGGTGAATACATCGGATCCTCAGGACACCCGGACAGTAACCGTGCTCCTCTACGACGACTTCGAAGTTCTCGACGTTTTCGGTCCCGTAGAGCTCTTCGCGCATGTACCCGGTTGGTCAGTCCAGTACGCCGGACCAACCAGACGGGACACGGTGCGCAGCGCCCAGGGGGCAGAAGTGACCAGCGATGTTAGCTACTCGGACCTACGGGACCGGGTCGGTGGCACCGACATCGTGTTGGTTCCTGGTGGGCCTGGTAGCCGTACATTGATCAGTGACGCGGGTTTTCTTTCTGATGTCGCCACCATATGCCGACGGGCCTCGGTGGTCACCTCAGTGTGCACGGGCTCCGCCGTCCTCGCCGCCGCTGGGGTCCTGGATGGGCGTCGGGCGACCTCAAACAAGAAGTCCTGGTCGTGGGCAACATCCCAGGGCCGGGGGGTGACCTGGGTCCCGCAAGCGCGGTGGGTCGTCGATGACAGTGCCCGTGTACCGATATGGACGTCCTCGGGCGTCGCTGCAGGGATGGACATGGCACACGCACTAGTCACGGAGCTGACAGGTCCGTCCGTTGCGGATGACATCGCCGATAACATCGAGTTGGAGGTCCACCGGGACTCGCGATGGGATCCTTTCGCCTCTGTGCACGGCTGTACGTGAGGCGGCCCCTGATTTCTATCCATCTTATCCACGTGATCTACGGAGACCTGTGACCTCTTTGTCACGGGTTCATGCAACACTGATCGAACAGGACATCATCCATTCCCCAGTTGGTTCAGCGCCACATTCCCTGCTACCTGTCACATACGCGGTCACGGACCTGTCCTAACATTGTCGGTATGAACACTCCCCCCATCGCATTCGTCATCGCAGGCTCCGAGGCCACCGGCGGCGCCGGCATCCAGGTCGACCTGAAAACCTTCCAGCAGCTGGGCGTCTACGGTGTCGGTGCGCTGAGCTGCATTGTCGCCTTCGACCCGAACAACAGCTGGGGTCACCGCTTCCACCCGGTGGATCCCGACATCATCGCCGAGCAGTTCGAGGCCGCCCTGGCCACCCATTCGGTCGAGTCGATGGACACCGCCAAGGTCGGCATGCTCGGAACCCCTCAGACCATCGACACCGTGGCCGAGAAGCTCGCCGATCGCAGCTGGAGGAACCTCGTGGTCGACCCCGTGCTGATCTGCAAGGGGCAGGAGCCCGGCGCGGCGTTGGACACCGACAACGCATTGCGGGAGAAGATCCTTCCGTTGGCCACGGTAGTGACGCCGAATGTCTTCGAGTCCCAGACCCTGTCCGGCATGGAGAGCATCGAGACCGTCGAGGATCTTGAGGAGGCCGCGAAACGCATCGGTGAGCACGTCCCCTATGTCCTGGCCAAGGGTGGAGTCGAGCTTCCCGGCGACGACGCCGTGGACGTGCTGTGGGACGGCGAGAAGATCACCCGCTTCAGCGCCCCGAAGATCGGGGAGCAGCGGGTCTCCGGCGCCGGTTGCACCGTCGCCGCCGCGCTGACCGCCGAGCTGGCCAAGGGGACGGACATCGTCGAAGCCGTCCAGCGTGCCAAGGACCTGGTCACCCGCGGCATCGAGCATCGGGTCACCGCCAACACCCCCTTCGACACCGTGTGGCAGGGAGCTTGAGCCACTCACTGCGGCCGTCTCGCTCCTCAGTCAGCGCCACCGCCCGCAGCATGCTCACTCTCGGGCCGGCACAGGCGGACCTGGTGCCGGCGGTCCGTGTGGCGCTGTCGTTGGCGGTACCGGTCGTCGTACTCCTGCTCGCCGACCGGATCGAGTGGTCGCTGTTCGCTTCGTTCGGGGCCTTCACCTCGATCTACGGGCGCTACGCCCCCACCCGCATCCGCCTCCGTCACCAGGCCCTCATCGGTGTCATACTCACCGTGTGCGTGGCACTCGGAGCAGTGATCGCCCAACTGGCCGTGAACTGGACGGACATGACACATGCCGTCGTCACCGTACTGGCAGGTTCCCTCGTCGCCGCCGTGACAGCGACGGTGATCATGGTGCGCGACCTGAAACCGTCTGGCGCCGTGTTCACCGTCTTCGCCACCACCGCGGTCGCGTCCGCACCCGTCACCGCGTCCCCGTGGACCGCGCTGGCGATCGCTGCAGGGTCAGCGTCGTGGTGCATCCTGTTGAGCTGGCTGTCCCGGTGGACCGGAGAAGCGAATACCGGGATCGACGTTCCCTCGCCACCGTCCTTCCCTCGTGTCGAGAAAATCCGGCAGTTCAGCCGTTACGGTACGGCCGCACTGCTCGGCGGTACGGTGGCATCCCTCACCGGTATCGCCTCGCCCTACTGGGCACAGGTCGCCGCAGTCGTGCCACTGTCAGCACCGCGGCACCGCCAGCAGGTCGAGCGGGGGCTGCACCGGATCGTCGGCACGGTACTCGGCGTCGGCGTCGCCGCCTTCCTGCTGTCGTTCCCCAGCCAGCCGTGGCAGATCGTCGTCTGGGTGGTGGTGATGCAGTTCCTCGCCGAACTGTTCGTCCTGCGGAACTACTCGCTGGCCCTCGTCTTCATTACTCCCCTGGCGCTGCTCATGGTGTTCCTCGCCCACCCACAGCCCGTCGGCACGCTGCTGGGGGCCCGCATCGCTGAAACCGTGATCGGGTCGGCAGTCGGCATCGCCGTGGTCCTGTTCTCCGTGGCGATCGCCCGTCGTAAACGCTAGGAGAACCCCCCTCCCACCGAGCCCTTCCACTTTTCCGGTGAACGTCCCGTAACATGACCCGGCGAACTGACACCTACCCCTCGCCTGGCACCGATGTTCCGGTCACTTCAGAACGGGACACCCACCAGGCGGAGAACGGAATGACTCCGTGCCGGAATCCCCGGAACCCACGTCGCCCGACGGGTATACGCCCGTCGCCGACTCCCCCACCCCGCCCGCTGCGGCAGAGGCGGGACGTTACCCGGACGACATGCATCCCGGGCTCGTCCCCGGCATCAGCGTCGACGACCAGCGCAACCGCTTCGGGCTGGACAAGGCCGTTTTCTTCATTACCGCGGCCCTCATCCTCTCGTTCATCGCCTGGGGAATCAGCAGCCCGACATCTGTGTCCAACGTGTCGTCGACAATGTTCGCCTGGGCGATCAAGAATGTCGGCTGGCTGCTCAATGTAGTGATGGTCTCTGCCGTCGTCCTGATGCTCTACCTTGCCTTCTCCCGGTTCGGGAGGATCAAACTCGGTACTGACGATGAAGAACCGGAGTTCTCCCGGTTCGCCTGGATCGCCATGATGTTCGGTGCCGGCCTCGGCGTGGGCATCTTCTTCTTCGGTCCCTCCGAGCCGTTGACTTATTACATGGACCCGCCGCCGCACACCACTGACCCGGAGACCCCGGAAGCCCTGCACCGTGGCCTGGCGCAGGCACACTTCCACTGGGGCCTGGCGATCTGGGGGCTCTACGCGATGGTCGGCGGCGCCCTGGCGTACAGCTCCTACCGGCGTGGACGGGTCTCACTGTTCAGCTCGGCGTTCCGCTCCCTCTTCGGAGAGCGCCAGACGACAGGACTCGCCGGACGGCTGGTCGACATGATGGCGATCATCGCGACCCTCTTCGGAACCGCAGCCACCCTGGGACTGTCTGCGTTGCAGATCAGTGAGGGGATCCAGATCGTCTCGGGCGCCTCCCGCATCACCAACACGGTGTTGATCATGATCATCGCCGTGCTGACCCTGTGTTTCATCATCAGTGCCGTATCGGGTGTCGCTCGTGGCATCCGGTACCTCTCTAACATCAACATCAGCCTGACACTCGGTCTGGTGCTGTTCACCTTCATCCTCGGACCGACGCTGTTCCTGCTGAACCTGGTGCCCTCGGGCATCATGGCCTACGCCGACAACATGCTCGACATGATGGGACGTTCACTGTCCTGGGGCGATGACACGCTGGAATTCCAGTCGGTGTGGACGGCGTTCTACTGGGCCTGGTGGATCGCATGGACACCGTTCGTCGGACTGTTCATCGCCCGCATTTCCCGTGGCCGGACCATCCGCGAATTCGCGCTGGTGACCACACTGGCACCGACGTTCATCCTGATCCTCGCTTTCACCATCTTCGGCGGTACAGCCATCAGCTTCTTCCAGGACGGGCGGGAGGGGATGAACGGCGAGTCTTCCCCCGAGCAGGTGTTGTTCGCCATGTTCGACAATCTTCCGCTGAGTTCGATCACCCCGTTCATCATCATCTTCGTTCTGGCGATCTTCTTCATCACCTCCGCGGACTCCGCGTCGCTGGTGATGGGCACACTCTCGGAGCGGGGGAATCCCGCACCCAACAAGCTGGTCGTGGTGTTCTGGGGTCTGTGCATGATGGGAATCGCCGTAGTCATGCTGCTCACCGGTGGGGAGACTGCCTTGACGGGCCTGCAGAACCTGACGATTCTCATCGCCATACCTTTCTCCGTGGTGCTCATCGGGCTGGCGGTGGCCTTCGTGAAGGACCTCTCGACCGACCCCGCCGCTATCCGGCGTGACTACGCTCGCTCCGCCATCCAGAATGCGGTCGTCAAGGGAATGCAGGAACACGGGGACGACTTCGAGTTTTCCGTTGCACGGACCGAGGACGGTGCCGGCGCGGGTGCCCACTTCGACTCCACCGCGGACAAGATCACCGACTGGTACCGTCGCACCGACGAGGACGGCAACGACGTCGGCTACGACTACGGGTCCGGGGAATGGGCCGACGGGTGGACACCGGAGGACGGGTACTCCACCAGTTCCACCCGCGCTGGACGCGTCGACGACGTCGGCGACGAGGATGCGGACGGAGATCCGACGACCCCGGAGCGTAACCGGGACTAGCCTGTCAGGTCCGTATGCCGCACACGATACGATGAGAAGCTATGAGCCCCACGAGCACTGAACGCGAGATCCTCACCTACGACCTCTTCGGCGCCGCCATCAAGGAGCTGGCGCAGACGGTCGTGGACGATTACAAGCCCGACCTGATCCTCTCGATCGCCCGTGGCGGGCTTCTCATCGGCGGGGCCCTGGGCTACGCGATGGGTATCAAGAACGTCTCCGTGATCAACGTGGAGTTCTACACCGGGGTCGGTGAGACCCTCGACCAGCCGGTGATGCTTCCCCCGACCCCCGAGGCCGTCGACCTGTCCGGCATGAAGGTCCTCATCGCCGACGACGTCGCCGATTCCGGCAAGACCCTGGAACTCGTCCAGGAGTACTGTGCGGAGACCGTCGCGGAAGCACGTACCGCGGTGATCTACGAGAAGTCCCGCTCGATCATCAAGCCGGACTACGTGTGGAAGAAGACCGACCAATGGATTGACTTCCCCTGGTCGGATTTCCCGGTCATCACACCGACCGGAACCCCCACTGGCGGCGAGGCTTCCTAGCCTCTGCCTCCCAGCTGGCTGCTAACTGCCCGCGGCGACGGCACCCAGTGCTTCGCCAACGCGCTTGCCGCTGTGGATACAGCCGCCGAGGAACGTGCCCTCCAAGGCGTTCTTTCCGTGCATGCCGCCTCCCCCGAAACCGGCTACTTCGCCGGCGGCGTACAACCCCGGCAGGACCGTGCCGTCCGACCGCAGACACCGTCCCGACAGGTCGGTCTCGATGCCACCGAGGGTCTTGCGTGTCACGATCCGCAGCCGTACGGCGATCAGCGGGCCGTGGGCGGGGTCGAGGATCTTGTGGGGTTTCGCGGCTCGCACGATCTTGTCACCGAGGAACTTCCGTGCCGTCCCCAGGTAATTGACCTGGGCGTCCTTGGAGAACTTGTTGTCGAGCTGACTGTCGCGGTCCTCAATCTGATCACGGAGTTCCTCCGGGTCGACCACCGGTGCGGCGTCGTCCGTCAGGCCGTTCATCCCCTCCACGAGCGACTCCAGGTCATCGGCGATGACCCAGTCCTCGCCGTGATCCATGAAGTTACGCACCGCGACATGCGTGCCGGGCCCGACCTTGCCGACCAGCTTAAGCAGGGACTTGTCGGTAAGATCAGGATTCTGCTCGGAGCCTGAGAAGATGAACTCCTTGTCGGCGATGGTCTTGTCGAGCACGAACCAGCTGTAGCAGTGTCCGGTGCGTCCGATGTGCTCCAACGAAGCGAGGTTGTCGGAGCCGGGGAAGATATTGGTGGGCAGTCGACGTCCTGCTGCATCGAACCACAGTGTGCTGGGGCCGGGAATGATGCGGATCCCGTGACCGGGCCAGATCGGATCCCAGTTGGCCATCCCCTCGGTGTAGTGCCACATCCGGTCGGTGTTGACCGTCGTCGCCCCAGCGTCGGTCGAGATGCCGATCATCCGGCCGTCGACATGCGCCGGCACCCCTACCACGAGGTCGGTGGGGCACTCTCCCCACCGCTCCGTCGGCCAGGAACGCCGCACCAGGTCCAGGTTACCGCCGATGCCGCCGGAGGTGACCGCCACTGCGGCACCCCGGTACTCGAAGGTGTCCACCACGTCACGGGGTGAGGCGACGCCCCGCCCCAGGTCGTCGCACGGGGCCAGGATGCTGCCACGCACGCCGACCACCGCTCCGTCCTCGACGATCAGTTCATCGACCCGGTGGCGGAAGGCGAACCGTACGGTACCCCTCCGCTCCGCATCGAGCAGGGGTTCCCTGAAGACCCGGACGACCTCCGGCCCGGTGCCCCAGGTGAGGTGGAACCGTGGCACCGAATTGCCGTGCCCGGAGGCGTTCCCGCTGCCTCGTTCCGCCCACCCCACCGTAGGCAGGACGTTCAGTCCGAGGGCACGCAGGTAATCGCGTTTCTCCGTCGCCGCGAAGTGGACGTAGGCCCGCCCCCATTGGCGTGGCCAGTGGTCATTGTCGGACATGTCGTAGTCCGCAGAGTTCCGCCAGTCTCGCCAAGCCAGGTCCTCGGAGTCGTGGATACCCATGAGTTTCTGCTCGGGGCTGCCGACGTAGAAGAGTCCACCGAGAGACCAGTACGCCTGGCCTCCGAGGTTGGCACGATTCTCCTGGTCGAGAACGACCACCTCCCGTCCTGCCTTCTCCGCCTCGTAGGCGGCGACGAGGCCGGCAAGGCCGGCGCCGACGATGATCACGGTACTGTCTGTGCTTCCTCGGTTCTCTCCCATACAAAAGGAGTCTAAGTGTTGCGGCCCAGGCGGGGAGCACAAGCCAGATATCCCATACAGCGGACACTTGCGTTCGTTGTATGAGAAGGGTAGTTTCCCTCATCGTCCTGTAGACACATTCACGTTCCTGAAGAGAGAATCACAGCCATCCCATGACCACATCCCTCACCGATCATTCCGGTCCGCCGTCAGAGGCCACGACCCGGGCCACCGGCAACAAGAAGAGCCGTGTGATCTTCGCCTCGACCATCGGTACGACGATCGAGTTCTACGACTTCTACGCCTACGCAACGGCCGCGATCATCGTCTTCCCGCACCTTTTCTTCCCGGAGAACGAGAACTCCACCGTCGGCCTCCTGGCCTCCCTCGCCACCTTCGGTCTCGCCTTCGTGGCACGGCCGGTCGGCTCGATCCTCTTCGGACATTTCGGTGACCGGATCGGACGTAAAGCCACGCTGATCGGCGCCCTGCTGACCATGGGCATCGCCACTTTCATCATCGGACTGCTCCCCACCTACGAGCAGATCGGGTTGTGGGCTCCGGCGCTTCTCGCACTGATGCGCTTCTGTCAGGGCCTCGGTCTCGGCGGAGAATGGTCCGGTGCCGCACTTCTGGCCACGGAAAACGCCGAGGAAGGCAAGCGCGCCCGTGCCGCGATGTGGCCCCAGCTCGGCGCTCCCTTCGGATTCATCCTCGCCAACGGCCTGTTCCTCATCCTCGTCCTGGGCATGGACCACACCCACGGTGAACCCGGCGGTGCGTTCATGACCTGGGGATGGCGCGTGCCGTTCCTGCTGTCTGCCGTGATGGTCATTATCGGACTGTATGTGCGCTTCAAGCTTGAGGAGACCCCGGTCTTCCAGGACACCCTCGACAAGGGCGAAGACGTCAAGGTACCCACCCTCGAGGTCTTCCGGACCGCCTGGCGCCCCGTCCTGCTCGGCACTTTCGTGATGGTCTCCACCTATACCCTGTTCTACCTGGTGACGACCTGGTTCCTGTCCTTCGGTATCGGCGACCGCGATGCCGGCGAAGGGCTGGGCATCCCCTACAACCACTTCCTTGTCATCCAGCTGATCACCGTGCTGTTCTTCGTGGTCGGCGTTCCCCTGGCCGGCTATCTCTCTGACACCGTGGGACGTCGCCGCTACCTCACCGTGGTCTCTGTCCTGGTCCTGGCCTACTGCTGCGCATTCCAGGCCTTCCTCGACCCGGCGACCTCCGGTGAGGCCAAGGCCGGAATCTTCCTGGGCATCGGCATGCTCCTGATGGGCCTGATCTTCGGCTCCATGTCCGCGGTCCTCCCCGAGATGTTCCCCACCAACGTGCGGTACACCGGCTCAGGCATCTCCTACAACGTCGCGTCCATCCTCGGCGCGGCCGTCGCCCCGTTCATCGCCGTCGCACTGGCCACCGCCTACGGCCCCTGGGCGGTCGGCGTCTACCTGGCCGTCGTCGTGCTCATCAGCCTGGTGGCCATCCGTCTGATGCCGGAGACCAGGGATACCGACCTCTACACCGTGTAGAGGTCAGAATCGACGGAACACGAACTGCTGGCAGTCCAGTGCTCCGGCACGGGCGAGAGCCTCGTGCAGGGCGAGCTGGTAGTTCCACAGCCGTCGGTAGACGGCATCGAAGCCCGCCGCAGCCGCGGCACGTTCCCTGGCGTTGAACGCCGAGCGCCACAGCGCGAGCGTAGTCGCATAGTGGGAGCCCATCCGGTTGTGTGCGGTGAGACGTAGGCCTGCCCGGTTCGCACGCGACAGCACATGCTCATCGGTGGGGTACTCCACGGCGGGCCAGACGTAGGCACGCATCACGTCCAGACTCTCACCCACCGTCTCCTCCGGTAGACCGGAATCAGGAACACGCACCACCGACTGGATCACGGCGATCCCGTCCGACGCCAACATGCGCTCAACCGCCCGAAGAAAATGGATGGTGCCGTCGTCACCGAGAGTCTCCATGCGTTCCACGCTGAAGACGGCGTCGTAGGTACCCGACCACTGCCGGGGCGACGGGACGGGCCCGCGGATGGTCTGTACGCGCACTGCACCACCCACGCCGGCGTCGTGCGCATAGGCACGCACCCGTTCCGCATGCTCGACGTCCGAGGTCAGCACGTCCACGTGCGCACCCCGCTGGGCTGCCATGACCGGGAGCGCTCCACCCGACGACGGCAGCTCCAGCACCCGGTGCCCCGGACCGACCTGCGCCTCATCGAGCATGGTGTTGATGCGGTGACGCTGGGCGGAGTCCAGGTCAGCACGGTCGACGAGCTCAGGGTCGGTGGGGGCATCAAAGTACCGGACCGTCACCGCGGGGTGGTGACCGGCCTGGTCCGGGTTGTCCACCTCGGATGTCCGCGTCCCGGAGGCGAAGAGTGCGGAGCCGGTCGCACGGTACCGCCCCGCGTAGATGTCCACGAGACTGTCGGGGAGATCGCCGGCGCGCACATGCCCGGACACCCGCCGACGGCGCCGGGACAGCGTCCGTCCGAAACCGCCCTCCAACGGCTGTGTCAACAGCACCCCCAGAACATCCGGCAGCGGTTCGGCGCTCCACTCCCCCGCCATGTACCCCTCAGCCAGCCCGAGCCACCCGGAGTCGACGACACGGTCGAGGACCAGTCCGTCATCGACCACGAAACGGGGAGTCGCGCCCGGTGTCAACGCCACCCCGTGCTCCTGGGTCAGGTCCTCCAGACGTTGCTGCAGGTTGACCGCACGCCGTCCGAGAAACGACGCCTCGGGCAGACGTGCCACCCCCGGCCAGCGCTCTGGGTCGACGTAGGTCTCCCGACTGTCCCGCGGGTCGCGACGGCGACGGCCGTCGTCGACAGGTGGTGCCACATCTGCCTCCGTCCTCGCTGGTATCATGCGTTTCCGACAAAAACTATCATTCACCCCCGGTTGCACCCGAAACGGAACCGGGTTCGGTGAGAGCTGACCGCATCCTGCCCGCGTGATGAGGAGATCGACGACAGGCACTAGTATGGGCACTCAGGTCCGACGCGACCGGGAGGTCCGTCGGCTGACGACACTACACCGGCGTCCACCGACCCCCTGTAGAACACGCAGCAGTGCTAAAGACACAACGCAGAGAGAACACGTGGTGACCACCGGCGCCAACACAGACGAGCGCCCTCACCAGTCACCGCAGAACGAGGAGTTTCGCTGATATGACAACCGCCACCCCCTTCCGGCCTTCCGGCCGCCACCACGTCGTCATCATCGGCGGAGGCTTCGGCGGGCTGTTCGCCGCCAAGAAGTTCGCCGGCGCCGATGTCGACGTCACCATCATCGACCGCACCAACCACCACCTGTTCCAGCCGTTGCTGTACCAGGTGGCCACCGGTGTGCTGTCCTCCGGCGAGATCGCCCCGACGATCCGCCAGATCCTGCGGAAGCAGAAGAATGCACGGGTCATCAAAGCCGAGGTGCGTGACGTTAACGTCGACGACAAGATCATCACTGCTGATCTGGGAGGTAAGGACGTCGTCCTGCAGTACGACTCCCTCATTGTCGCCGCCGGCGCCAGCCAGTCCTACTTCGGCAACGATCACTTCGCCGAGTTCGCCCCCGGCATGAAGAGCATCGACGATGCCCTCGAACTCCGCGCCCGTATCACCGGCGCTTTCGAGCGCGCCGAGATCACCGACGACCCTGCGGAGAAGGCACGTCAGCTGACCTTCGTCATCGTCGGCGCCGGTCCCACCGGTGTGGAACTCGCCGGCCAGCTCGCCGAGATGGCCCACCGCACCCTGCGGAACGAGTTCCGTACCACCGACACCGAGCAGACCCGGATCCTGCTCGTCGACGGTGGACCCCAGGTGCTGCCTCCCTTCGGCAAGAAGCTCGGCCGCAAGGCGCAGAAGACCCTCGAGAAGCTCGGCGTCGAGGTCGTCACCGACTCACTGGTCACCAACGTCGACCGTGACGGTGTCACCTGGAAGAACATGAAGACCGACGAAGAGACCACCGTCGCCGCCTACTGCAAGATCTGGTCTGCCGGTGTCGCCGCCAGCCCGCTGGGTAAGCACATCGCCGACCAGATCGACGGCGTCGAGGCCGACCGCGCCGGTCGCGTCCCGGTGAACAAGGATCTCTCCGTGGGCGACCACAAGGAGATCTTCATCATCGGCGACATGATGAGTCTCGACAAGCTCCCGGGCCTGGCGCAGGTCGCGATCCAGGGCGGCGAGCACGTCGCTTCCCTCATCCGTGCCGAGGTCGAGGACGGCGTCACCGACCGGCCCGACTTCAAGTACTTCGACAAGGGGACCATGGCCATCGTGTCCCGGTTCAACGCCGTGGTGAAGCTGGACAAGGCCGAAATCTCCGGCCCGATCGGCTGGTTCATGTGGCTCGCGGTGCACCTGATGTTCATGGTCGGCTTCCGTAACCGTTTCGTCGCCGCCTACAGCTGGGGACTCAACACGCTGTCCGCCAACCGGTGGCACCTGGTGGCGACCCGCCAGCAGCTGCATGCTCGTAACGCCCTGCGCAAGCTGCGCACTCTCGAGGACGAGCAGAACATCCGGTCCATCGAGGTCCGGGACAACCTGAAGTTCGGTGACGGCCGGGACACCCGCGCCGTGTCCGACTAGTCACGACGCCGCTTCCCACCGGAGACCCCGGGCACGCCCTCACCAAGGGCGTGCCCGGGGTCAGGCTTTTGTGCGCCGCCAGACACGGTAGGCTGAATGTCACGAGACACGGGGTGCGCGGAGAGACGCGCTGAGAACACACCCGTTGAACCTGCTCTAGTTCGAACTAGCGAAGGGATGGTCCGTGTCAGACACGCTCACCACCATCGTCCATACCGTCCACGACCTGCGTCAGCACGCGCCCCTGGTGCAGTGCATCACCAACCAGGTCGTCCCCCAGATCACCGCCAATGCGCTGCTCGCCGCAGGCGCCTCCCCTGCTATGGTCGACACTCCGGAAGAGGCCGCCGACTTCGCGGCGATCGCCTCCGGACTACTGGTCAACACCGGCAGCCCCACTGCGGCCCAGTACTCTGCCATGCGTGAAGCTGTGCGCGGTGCGACTGCTGCTCGCACCCCCTGGGTCCTGGACCCCGTCGCATGCGGTGGTCCGGCCGCGCGCACCGAGTTCAGCCGCGATATCGTCGCGCACCGTCCCGCCGCCGTGCGTGCCAACGCCTCCGAGGTAATCGCCCTCGCCGACAGCGCGCAGGGGCGCGGCGGGCGTGGGGTGGACTCCACTGACGAGGTCGATGCCGCCCTGCAGGCCGCCCAGTCTCTCACAGAACGCACCGGGAGCGTCGTCGCGGTTTCCGGACCACAAGACCTCGTCGTGTCCGTCGGGAGGGTCAGCTGGCTGGCCTCTGGCGATCCAATGATGCAGCGGGTCATCGGCACCGGCTGTTCCCTCGGCGCACTCACCGCCGCCTACCTCGGTGCAGCCCGCACCGGGTCGGAGAACGTGACCGACCACGACGCCGTCCTCACCGCTCACGCCCACGTCGGGGCGGCGGGCACGCTCGCCGCGAAAGACCTCGTCGGCAACCGGAGGGGCCCCGGCAGTTTCGCTGTCGCCTGGCTTGACGCCCTCGCCACCGTCGCTGAGGACCCCTCGGTGATTGCTGAGCTGGTCTCGGTCACTGAAACAGTCACTGAAACAGACGAGGAGACCGCCGGATGAACCTGACCCGTAGCACAGTGCCCCAGGTCGACTGGGGCCTCTATCTGGTCACGGACCCTGTGCTCGGCGGAGGACGGGACGCGGTGGCGGACATTGTCGCCAAGGCGCTCCACGGAGGAGTGAGCGTCGTCCAGCTCAGGGATAAGACCCTCGACGACGACGCTTTCACGACCCGCGCCGTCGAACTGGCCGACATTCTCGCAGGCACCGGCGTCCCCCTGTTCATCAATGACCGGATCGACATCGCGGGCCGCCTCGGACTGCACCTGCATATCGGTCAGGATGACATCGACTTTCGCACCGCCCGCGCGATGCTCCCCGATGACCTGATGATCGGACTGTCCGTCGACAACCATGCCCAGATCCGGGAGATCGAACGGCTCATGCGCGACGGTGTCCGCCCTCCGGATGTTCTGGGGCTGGGGCCGGTGGAGCTCACGGACACCAAGACCGACACCGGCCGCGCCCTGGGGGTCACGGGGCCCGGCAGCGTCCACGAGCTCGCCGCACACGCCCGTGAGCTCGACATCCCCTCTGTCGCCATCGGGCATGTCAACGCTGCTAATGCAGCAGCACTGGGGCGCACCGCCGTGGCAGGCATCTGCGTGGTCTCGGCCATCATGTCCGCCGCAGACCCCACCGCAGCTACCCGAGAACTGCGCTCGCTGTGCCCCCGACCGCTCACCCCCACCGTCGTAGAGGACCCCTCATGATCCCCCGCGTACTCAGCATCGCCGGCACCGACCCCACCGGGGGCGCCGGTGCACAGGCCGACATCAAATCCATCGGGGCGGCAGGGGGGTTCGCCATGAGCGTGGTGACGGCCCTCGTCGCCCAGAACACCCACGGCGTCCGCCAGGTCCACACCCCCGGCACTGACTTCCTGGTCGCCCAGCTCGACGCCGTCTTCGACGACGTGACGGTGGATGCCGTCAAGATCGGGATGCTCGGCACCGCAGAGATCACCCGCACCGTCACCGACTACCTCGCCGACCATCCGGTGCCGGTCACCGTCGTCGACCCGGTGATGGTCGCCACCAGTGGTGACCGTCTCCTCACCGAAGACGCTGAAGCAGCCCTGCGCGACCTGTGTCGGACGGTGGACGTGATCACACCGAACCTCGCGGAGCTCGCCGTCCTCGGAGGCACCGCGACCGCCAGCACGCTGGACGAGGCTCTGGAGCAGGGGCGTACGCTCGCCGCCGACCTACAGACGACCGTCATCGTCAAAGGTGGTCACCTGTCCGGCCCCACCGCCGACAATGCGGTCGTCTCCCCCGACGGGCGCGTCACAGCTGTCCCGGTGCCCCGCGTCGTCACCCACAACACCCACGGCACCGGGTGCTCCCTCTCCTCGGCACTGGCCACGCGGATTGCCGGTGGTGCCGACCCCGCCGAGGCGCTCCGGTGGTCCAGCCGGTGGTTGTCCGAGGCCATCCGCCATGCAGATGACCTGCATGTCGGGTCCGGTAATGGCCCCGTAGACCACACTCACCGTGCCCGGCGACTGTCCCAGGCCGCCGACACCACTCCCTGGCGCCTGACCGCATCCGTTCCGGACCTCCTCACCACCCCGGCCGACCTCGCAGAGGCGGGCCCCGTGGGCGCGGCTGATCCGGTGGCGGCGAGGATCCCCGCCGCCGGGCCGTGGACCACTGCCCTGTGGCAGGCACAGTCCCCGCTGCTGAGCGCGATCACCGGACTTCCGTTCATCACGGATCTGGGTTCCGGCACCCTGGCCACCGAAGACTTCACCTTCTACCTCGCCCAGGACGCGGTCTACCTGTCGCAGTACTCCCCCGCCCTCGCCGCGCTGGGAGCCACCGCCCCCGACTCCGACTCCGCTCTCTTCTGGGTCAGAGGAGCCGTCGAGTGTCTCGAGGAGGAAGCGTCGCTGCACCGCACCTGGCTGGGTGATGTCACCCCCGCAGCGCCGTCTCACGTCACCTCGTCCTACACCTCACATCTGATGCGCTGTGTGCAGTCCCGGGACCACGTCGTCGGCGCCGCCGCCGTACTTCCGTGCTACTGGCTCTACGCCGAAGTCGGCCTGGAACTCGCCGGACGCTCCAGCCCGGACAACCCGTACGCCGCCTGGCTGGAGACCTACTCCGGCGACGACTTCACCGACAGCGTCCGGCAGGCGATCACCTACGTCGAAGACGCATTCGAGGCAGCAAGCCCCCGACAGCGCGCCGAAGCTGCACGGGCGTTCCTCGACGCCGCCCGATGGGAAGTTGAATTCTTCGACCAGGCCCACCGGCGTTGACCTGACGCCGGCCTACTGTCGGGGAACCACCACGGTGCGCAGTTCAGTGGTGGCACACAACTTACCCGTGCCGGCATTGACATGGTCGATGCGCCAGAGCTGACTGGTCCGACCGGTATGCACGGCGTGGGCGGTGGAACGGATGACGTCACCCGGGGTGGAGGGACGCAGGAAGTTCGTCGCATTGGTGGTCCCCATCACCATCCCCCCGCCACCCGCGATGAAACCGGCGAACGACCCCGCGGACTCCCCCATCGTCGCGTAGATACCGCCGTTGGTGATCCCCCAGGGCTGCACGTGATCGCCCGTGATGGTCAGCTCCACGACCACCTCGGGAACGAACTCAACGTACCGCAGCCCCAGCGTGCGGTCGAGGGACGGGATCGACGACTCGAAAATGCCCGCGAGCTCCGCGGTCTGCGCTTCGGTGAGCTCGCCCGTGCTCGCGGATGTCATCAGTTCCAGCATCCGCTCCAGGGCACCGTCTTCCTTACCGGCACCCTCGTTCCCGGTGCCGGTCCGTCCCTCACTCTGCGCCATCGCCTGCTACTCCTCATGTCCATGTGATGTGTATTCCGGAGAGTCTAGCGACAGGCGGCCCGCGGCGGGCGGAGTTGGCCCGGAGGGGGCTATCATGGTGCACCATGACAGAATCCTCCGCACAGATCGGCGTTGTCGGCCTCGCAGTGATGGGCTCGAACATCGCCCGGAACTTCGCCAACCACGGCCACACCGTTGCCGTCTACAACCGCACCGCCGCAAAAACGGACGCGTTCATGGCCGAGTTCGGAACCACCGGCAGCTTCGTGCCCTCCGCCTCGATCGACGAGTTCGTCGCCTCTCTGGAACGCCCGCGGCGCGCCCTGATCATGGTGCAGGCCGGCCCCGCCACCGACACCGTGATCTCCCAGCTCGCCGACGCCATGGAACCCGGCGACATCATCATCGACGGTGGAAACGCGCTCTACACGGACACCATCCGCCGTGAGGCCGAGATGTCCGAGCGCGGCCTGCACTTCGTCGGCGCCGGGATCTCGGGTGGCGAGGAAGGTGCACTCAACGGCCCGGCCATCATGCCCGGCGGCCCGGCTGAGTCCTACAAGTCCCTCGGACCTCTCCTCGAAGACATCTCCGCCAAGGTCGACGGCACCCCGTGCTGCACCCACATCGGCCCCGACGGTGCCGGCCACTTCGTCAAGATGGTCCACAACGGCATCGAGTACGCAGACATGCAGGTCATCGGCGAGGCTTATCACCTGTTGCGCTACGCCGCGGGCATCGAGCCCACCGAGATCGCGCAGATCTTCCGCACCTGGAACGACGGCGACCTCGACTCCTACCTCATCGAGATCACCGCAGAAGTCCTCTCACAGACCGACGCTGAGACCGGTAAACCCCTGATCGACGTCATCGTGGACGCTGCCGGCCAGAAGGGTACGGGTCGCTGGACCGTCAAGGCCGCTCTCGACCTCGGCATCCCCACCACAGGCATCGGCGAAGCCGTATTCGCCCGAGCCCTGTCCGGCGCCCGCGCACAGCGTGCGGCAACCACCGGCAACCTCCCCACCGGCGAGCTGACCACGCTCGACGCCCTTGGTGTCTCGAAGGACGACTTCGTCGAGGACGTCCGACGCGCCCTCTACGCCTCGAAGCTGGTCGCCTACGCCCAAGGCTTCGACGAGATCAAGGCAGGCTCCGACGAACACGGATGGGACGTCGATCCCCGTGACCTCGCGACCATCTGGCGTGGCGGATGCATCATCCGCGCAAAGTTCCTCAACCGCATCGTGGACGCCTACAACACCGACCCGAGCGTCCAGTCCCTGCTTCTGGACCCGTACTTCAACAATGAAGTCGGCACACTCGTGGACTCCTGGCGACGCGTTGTCGTCGCCTCCACCCAGCTCGGCCTGCCGATCCCGGTGTTCGCCTCCTCGCTGTCCTACTACGACTCCCTGCGGTCCGAGCGGTTGCCCGCCGCACTCATCCAGGGACAGCGCGACTTCTTCGGTGCCCACACCTACGAGCGCACCGACCGCGCCGGGCACTTCCACACTCTCTGGTCCGCAGACCGCAGCGAGGTGGAAGCGTAACCCGTGTCAGGTCAACAAGAAGGACGGCGCAGCACCAACGCCGGTAATCAGAACCGGCGACGCAAGGTCGTCCGAGGTAGCCGTGCGGGAAACCGCGCAGGCAACCGGACAGCAGACGCGTCCGCCGGCGGATCACCCGAATCCGGTCAAGGGTCAGGTCAGCGCTCGAATCAGGGGCGCCGTGCGCCCCAGAAACAGGGCAGTCGCCCACAGAACAAGAACAACCGGCAGCGCTCCCAGCGTCGCCCTCAGGAACCGCGCATCCAGCAGGAGAAGCGGCAGCCCAGGGTGACCGAGACCGCGGTTCCCACCGGCCCCGCTGCCGGTGTGGATACCTCAGTACTCTTCGCTGACATGGGGCTGCCTGATCCCGTCGTCAAAGAGCTGACTGCCCAGGGTCTCAAGCACCCGTTCCCTATCCAGGCGGCAGCCATCCCGGACGGTCTGACGGGTAAGGACGTCCTGGGACGTGGCCCGACCGGCTCCGGCAAGACCTTCACCTTCGGTCTCCCGGTCATCACCCGGCTCACGGGCGGGGCGTCCAGGCCTGGTAAGCCACGGGCCCTGATCCTGGTCCCGACACGCGAACTCGCACAGCAGGTCGCCGGACGTCTTCGTCCGCTGGCCGAATCTGTCGGGCAGCGCGTCATCGAGGTCGTCGGTGGCGTGAACATTAAACGGAACCTCACGGCCCTTGCCCGACCGGTCGACATTCTCGTCGCCACCCCGGGGCGTGCGGAAGACCTCATCCGCCAGAAAGCCCTCGACCTGACCCAGGTCGAGATCGTCGCCCTCGATGAGGCTGACCAGATGGCGGACATGGGGTTCCTGCCCCAGGTCCGTCGCCTCGTCGACCACATCCCCGCCGACGCCCAGCACCTGTTCTTCTCAGCCACTCTGGACGGAGACATCAAGGTCCTCGTCCAGCGCTACATGAATGACCCGATCACCCACTCCACCGGTGAAGTCCGTGCCAAGGTCGACACCATGTCGCACTTCCTCGGGGTCGTGGACGACAAACCTGCCAGGAACGACGTCGTCCTACAACTTGGTCGCGCCTCGACACGGACGATCATGTTCATGCGCACCAAACACACCGTTGACCGTCAAGTAAAGAAGCTTGTCCGAGATGGTGTTCCTGCCGTTGGAATCCACGGCAACAAGGGGCAGGGCGCTCGCACCCGTGCCATCGAGGAGTTCTCCGACGGACGCGCCACCGTCCTTGTCGCCACGGACATCGCGGCTCGCGGTATCGACATCAAGGGTGTGGACCTGGTCGTACACATCGACCCGCCGGCAGAGCACAAGGCCTACGTTCACCGTGCGGGTCGCACCGCACGGGCTGGCGAGGCAGGCACCGTTCTGACCCTCACCACCGCGGACACACGCCGCGACACCGAGCAGATGATGCGAAAGGCCGGAGTCAGCCCCACCGAATGGGTGCTGGACCGTCACGGCGTCACCGCTTACCTCGGCGAGCTGGGGCTGGACAGGTAGGACAAGGATGGACATCCTGCTCAGCATCCTGGGCCTCGTCGGCTTCGTGTTGTTGACCGCCGGCACCGGCCTCTTCGTCGCTGTCGAGTTCTCCACGACCAGCCTGGAGCGTTCGACCATCGAGGACGACATCGCCGCACGTGGTGATGCCGCCTCGAAGATGGTCAAACGTGCCCACAGCGACCTCAGTTTCATGCTGTCCGGATCGCAGCTGGGCATCACCGTCACCACCTTGGCAACCGGTTACCTCGCCGAACCGATTCTCGCCAGGTTCTTCACCCCGGCGCTCGAACTCGTCGGGCTGGGAGCCTCCGCTTCGACGTCCGTGGCCCTGATCCTCAGTCTGATCATCGCCACCATCCTGTCGATGGTCTTCGGCGAGCTCGTCCCGAAGAACCTCGCCATCGCCAATCCCCTACAGGTCGCCCGTCTCCTGACCCGGCCGGTGTGGATCTTCAACACCGTCTTCCACCGCTTCATCCAGTTGATGAACAACACCGCCAACGTGATCGTACGACGGTTCGGCATCGAACCAGCAGATGAGCTGGCCTCGGCACGCTCTCCCCAGGAACTCTCCGCTCTGGTCCGACACTCCACCGGCGCCGAGGGGTTCGACCAGTCCAAGGTGCGCATCCTCGACCGCTCCCTCAAGTTCGGCGACGCCAGCGCCGAGGACTTCATGACACCACGGTCCACCGTGGACACCCTGGAAACCACGGATACCGCGCTCGATCTCATCCGTGAAGCCCACGAATCGGGGCATTCCCGCTTCCCGGTAGTCAACGGCGACCTCGACGAGACGATCGGGGTCGTCCACGTCAAGGATGCACTCACCATTCCGGCAGCTGACCGGGCATCGACCCCGGTGCGGGACCTCGCACGCCGGGTCCCCACCGTGCCCACGAGCCTCGGCGGTGACGCCGTCCTCAACCTCGTCCGGTCCGCCGGTTCCCAGCTCGTCCTTGTCGTCGACGAATACGGGGGAACCGCCGGCATCGTGTCCATCGAGGATGTCGTCGAGGAGATCCTCGGCGAAGTCTGGGATGAACACGACGACCGGACGGATTCCGAGGTTCAACGCAGTGGGCAGTTCTGGGATCTCTCCGGCTTGGTGCGCTGCGATGAGCTCGAGGATGCCTGCGGATATGCCGCCCCGGACGGCCCGTACGAGACGTTGGGTGGTCTGGTGATGTCGACGCTCGGCCGCATTCCGTCCGAAGGCGACAGGGTTATGCTTCCCCGGAGCGAGCGCGACCTCGTGGAACGTGTCACCGACGGGAACCCTGTCCGGTGGGAGGCCACCGTGGTGTCCATGGACAGCCGCCGGATCGACCGGGTCCAGCTCCGCCCTGTCCCCGACACCCACGTCGTGGATGCGGACGGTGACCGTGATGAATGACCTCTTGGCTATCGCGTTCGCCGTTCTGCTCCTGGGACTCAACGCCTACTTTGTCGGTGTGGAGTTCTCGCTGATCTCGTCGCGTCGTGACCGGCTGGAGAACATGATCGCCGCCGGGAACCGTCGCGCAGGCAAGGTTCGTTACGCGATCGAGCACCTCACGATCATGCTCGCGGGAGCCCAGTTCGGGATCACCGTGGCTTCGGTGCTGCTCGGTAAAGTCGGTGAACCCGCTATCGCCCACCTCATCGAGACCCCGTTCCACGCCGCCGGGCTTCCGGACGATCTTCTGCACCCGGTCTCGTTCGCGATCTCCCTGCTGATCGTCACCATCCTGCACATCATTCTCGGCGAAATGGTTCCGAAGAACATCGCACTTGCAGGTCCAGAAACCGTGGCCACCGTCCTGGTCGCTCCTCACCTCCTGTTCTGCCGCCTGGTGCACCCGGTGATGGTGTTCCTCAACTGGATTGCCCGGATCACCCTGAAGTTGTTCGGGGTGGAGCAGAAAGATGAGCTGGACTCCACCGTCTCCCCCTCCGAGCTCTCCCAGATGATCGCGGAATCCCGGTCCGAGGGACTGATCGGTCCCTCGGAGGCCACCCGCCTGTCGAAGGCCCTGAACTCCTCGAAACGCACCCTCAGTGAGGTGATGATCCCGCGGTCGGAGGTCCACACGATCCCCGTCGACTCCGACACGGGGAGGATCACCGTGGGGCAGGTGGAAGAAGCCGTCTCCGACACGGGGTACTCGCGCTTTCCTGTGGCTGGACCGTCCGGAAACTATCTCGGATACATCCACGTCAAAGACGTCCTCGACAACCTGCTGGACCCGGCAACCGGACCGGACCAACTTGTAGACGCCCATGACATCCGCACGCTGATCACTGTCGAGGGCGGAGTGAACTTCGACCACGCGATGAAGGAACTGCGCAGGACAAGCTCACACATGGCACAGATCTCCGACGGCGGCGCCGTGGTCGGGGTGATCACCCTGGAAGACGTCATCGAGGAACTCGTCGGAACGGTGCGGGACTGGACTCATGATGACTAACCCCGCGTAACGCGCCTTCCGTCGCCCAGACCGGTCACACAATGAGACCTACAGCTGTCAGCACAACAGCGATCATCGGGAACACTCCCTGTTTCATCGCCGCGCTGCGCTTCTCCGGTGACGTCACCGCGAGGACTGTGGCCGCGGCCGCCATCGAGGCCGTGCCCGCGAGGACCAACGCCACCCCGGTACCGGTCGCCCCGGCGAGGAGCAGGACGACTCCGGCGGCAACCTGGAGCGCGAGAAACAGATTGTAGAACCCCTGGTTGAATGCCAGTTCCCGTGTGTTCTCTGCTTCTTCCCGGGTAGTACCGAACACGGCGCGGCCGCGTGGCGTTGTCCAGGCCATGGACTCCAGGTAGAAGATGAGCACGTGCACCAGAGCCGCAAGGGCTGCGAATACTGCACCGACAGCGATCATCAGAGGTTTCCTTCCGTTCCACTGCACCCTCATTGAGCACCCGACCGGACCAACACTATCCCGCTCCGGTCGGGAGCGTCCCCCAGGCACAGCGCATCCACCTTTCATAAGCAACTTTGCTAGACAAACTAGCTTATTATCGTCCTTATCATGACCCGTTCGATATCTGACACTGACGACGTTTACGCGCATTCGCCCCTCTCCCCTGAAAGATGCTGAAACCATGACGATCCGCAGAACCGCAGTCGCCGCGATGTTCGCTGTTCCACTCGCACTGTCTGCATGCACGACTGACACCGGAAGCTCGGAAGACTCCCCGACCTCATCTTCCGACACCGCCTCCCCGTCCAGCGACGACACACGACCAGAGGACGGCCGGGCCGAAATAGGACAGCCGCTCACCGTGGCCGGCGCGGAAATCACACCGAGCAATCTCCGACCTGCCCAGCAGGCAAGCCGCGACCACACCTGCGTCGACATCACCATCACCGTCGCCCCCGACGCCGAACCACTCGACATCCACGGTCTGGCAGCCTGGAAGCTCTACGACCCGTCCAACACACCCCGGCTGCAGACAGCCAACGACGACACCGAGCATCTCCCGGATGTGGTCAATCCCGGCCAGGACGCACAGGGAACGGTGTGCTTCGACAACGCGCCCGGCACCCCCGGGGACTACGAACTCCGTTTCAGGGGCACTATCGACCCCCTCACCAACGAAGCGGTCTGGACCGGCAGCCTCTAGCGTCGCAGAGCACTGTGGGAGTTCTTGCGGGATCGTTGCGGGATGGTCATCGCGAGCTGAGGCCGGCGAGCAGAGCCGCCTGTCGTACGATTGACGCCATGCAGGGAACGACCAAGGTACTGGAGCCGGACGCGTGGCGTGCTGAGCAGGCGAACCACCGCGCGTCCGTCCGCGAGCTCACTGCCGGTCACCGGGAGCGCCGCTCACGCGGCGAACGCCATCCCGTCTGGGACTTCATGTTCTCCTATTACCCGGTCACGCCGGGGAAGCTGGGTCACTGGAACCCCGGCTTCGGCGTCTCTCTCGTCGCTGACACCGGCGACCGGCCCGGGACCGCAGGCAGTCTCCGGGAGGTTGCCGGCCCCCGGGGTACACCGGTATGGGAACTGGACTCCGAATTCCTCATGGCTCGGCGGGACCACAGTCTCCGCTACATCCGCCGCCTACTGGCAAACACACTGGAGCACACCCCCAGGTTCAGTTGTTTCGGAATGCACGAATGGGCGATGGTCTACCGTGATCAACCGCGACATCCCGAGCCACTCCGACTCGGTCCTGCCGGTACCGATGCGGTGGTCGAATCCAGTACGCTGCGGTGCACCCACATCGACGCCTTCCGCTTCTTCACCGAGGAGGCGGTCCCCCGGAACACTCTGCAGCCGACCCGGGAGACCCAGGCCGAGATGGAGCAGCCGGGCTGCTTGCACGCGACCATGGACCTGTACAAGTGGGCGACGAAACTCGGTCCTCTCGTCCCCGGTGAACTCTGGCTCGACACTTTCCGGTTGGCCTGCGATGTCCGCCGGACCGACATGGAGGCCAGTCCGTATGACCTGAGTGCCTGGGGTTTCGCCCCCGTTGCAGTGGAAACACCGGAGGGGCGGGCGGAGTATGTTCGACGACAGCGGGACTTCGCGGCGCGAGGGCAGGTCCTGCGTCGGTCACTGGTCAACCTGATCGACGACCTCTTCCGCTCAGTAGCATCGGTCGACCCGGCCGACGAAATGGAGAATGCCAATGGCACGTCACAGCGCGGTTGAATCCCGGGTCAGGGTAGCGGGGTGGGTCTGGGCCGCGCTCGTCGCGCTCCTCCTGGTCATTGTCCTGGTGGTCGGCTGGTTCCTGCTCGCAGGGAAACAGGATGACGAGGAATCGGCCAGGACCTGCATCGACGGTGATCAACAATTCACCGTCTGGGCTGACCCTGCGGCCGAGGACGTCGCACAGACACTGACCGACGCATACAATGCTGAGGAACCTGTAGTCCGCGACCGGTGCGTCACCGCTGTCGTTGAGGTCACGTCCACCGCTGAGGCCACGGAGGCGTACCGCCGTGCGAAGCCGGGGGTCGCACCGGTCTGGATTCCTGCGGGTACCGGGTTCATTCCCGGGTTGTCCGGCGCCCCGGATTCGGTCGACATCGTGGGCAGCGATGACCTCGTGCACTACATCCCCGAGGGAGGCGACCCGGACCCCTCGACGGCAGTCCTGCCGACCGGGGCGGAGTCCATGGTATCTGCGCTCTCTGCCGAAGCAGCCGGGCGGGAGGTCGACGACGCGACCGCCGGGGCGGGGCCGTCCTTTCAGACCGCCCGCGACCAGAATCTCCCGGTGCTGACCTCTGCAGCTTTACTGGGCAGCTCCGACACGGACACAGACGATGTGCGGGCGGTGGGCGAGGTCACGTTCCCGCTCGTCGCCTTCGGATCCTCCCCGGCCGTCGACGAAAGCTCCGCCCGCGCGGCGGCGGACTTCGCGGCGCGGGCGGACAGCACAGAGACGGTTTCTCCGGAACCGGCTTCGCCATGGCTGACCCGCGTAGCCGGCGCCCTGGCCGGGACCCCACTCGGCAGCGCGGACGGCGAGAACTCCTAGGAGGACTTCCTGCGACGACGGGCAGCGAGCTCGTCGGAAGGGTTGAACGCCGTGTCGTGCTGCACGACCGGTTCCGCAGGCTCGGAGGGGAATGCCGTGATCGTGCCGCTGAGTTCCTTCATCAACCCTGGGACGGCGATGCCGAACACGCCCTGGCCGCCAGCGAGAAGGTCGATAACTTCTTCGGCGGACCGGCATTCGTAGACGGTCTTGCCGTCGGAGACCAATGTGATTCCGGCGAGATCATCGACACCCAGGTTACCCAGCTTGTCCACGGCACGACGGATGTTCTGCAGGGAAATGCCGGTGTCAAGCAGCCCCTTGACGATCTTCAGGACGAGGATGTCCCGGAAAGAGTAGAGCCGCTGAGACCCGGAGCCATGAGCGGTGCGGATCGACGGCTGCACCAGTTTGGTACGCGCCCAATAGTCGAGCTGCCGGTAGGTGATACCCGCAACCTGGCAGGCGATCGTCACCCGGTAACCGACCTCCTGGTCAGGCCCGTCGACGTCGAACAAGGTGTCCTGCTGCGGCGACCGGGCAGCGTCGGCAGCATCAGGGGCCATGCCCGTGTCTTTACCGGGGATGCCCCGGGAGTCGCTCCGCTCCATGCTGATTCTCCTCTGTTCGGCGTGTCTGCTTGCACACCTGTGATTCACTGCTCTCAAGCCTAGACGGGATGACCGTAGAGTCAACCTGTAACCGCGAACGATCACGGGGAACACGGCCTTGTCCCTGACCCTCAACTTGAGGTTGAGGGTAATGCTAACACGCTGGATGAGACGACAGGGATGTAACAACACGCGTGTCGTTCAGAAAAGAATCAGAAAAGACAGGACCCCGACCGGTGACGGGTGGTCGGGGTTACAGAGGGCTCACACAGGTCCGGAGACAATGCCTCAACGCGGCAGCTTTCCCTTGATCAATGCAGCGTGCAGTGACACAACCAGTGCACTGACCTCCCGGCTGAGCTCAGCGGAACGCTCACGGGCATTCTCGTCCCGACCGTGGGCCACAGGACCGGCAACCTGGTTCACCAGGTCCGCCTGTCGCTGCGCCTGCGTCGCCAGCGTCTTGAGATGACGGTTGTCGATCCCGTGCTCCCCCATCTTCGCCGCGATGCGGACAATGTCGACGTCGTCGACAGAGAAGAACCCGGCGGCGTCCGGAGTGATCAAGGAGATCTTCACCAGTGAGGCGATGAATGAATCCTCGACTCCGGCGCGGGACGCCACATCTGCACGGGTCAGTCGACGGACGGTGGCCTGTCGGAACTGCTCGGGGGTGACGGTGCCCGCAACTGACCGTCGTGCATCGACCGGGGTCACCTTGCCCGAGTCCATGGCCTCAAGCTGTTCCTTGATCACCTTCAGCGGCAGGAAACTGTCGCGCTGATTGGCAAGGATGTAGCGCAGTCGCGAGATGTCCTCAGGCGAGAAGCGCCGGTACCCCGACTTGCTACGCTGCGGAGTGACGAGCCCCTCTGCCTCAAGGAAGCGAATCTTCGATACCGATACATCGGGGAAGTCAGCCTGAAGCTGCTTGAGAACGTCCCCGATGGATGACGTGGGCAGGACCCGCCCGGTCGCGGGTCGTGACTCAGGCTGGGGCTGCCCTGCTGCGGCGGCATTCGCTGACACGGTACTCCTCACATCGGATGCGGGTCCGGTGACATGGTCTTGACAGAGGCGATACTACAGGAGGGCGAACCTCAGGCGTCCTTCGTGCCATTGAGGAAGACGAGACGGAACTTACCGATTTGAATCTCGTCCCCGTTGCTGAGCACAGCGGAGTTCTTCGGCTCCCGGTTCACGTAGGTGCCATTGAGGCTTCCTACGTCCACTACCTCGTACTCGTCGCCGTTGCGACGGAACTCTGCGTGGCGACGCGAGACGGTCACGTCGTCAAGGAAGATGTCACTGTCGGGATGGCGGCCGGCCGCAGTCGTGTCCTGGTCGAGCAGGAACCGTGAGCCGGCGTTCGGACCACGCTTGACCACGAGGAGCGCAGAACCCGACGGGAGACCCTCCACACCAGCAGGTGCGGACTCGGACTGCGCACCGGTCTCCATCTCCTTGAGGAGGTCAGCACGGAAGACCGAGGTCGTCTCGACCGATGCTTCCGGGATCCCGGTGTTGTCGCTCATGTTTCAGTTCCTCCTGGAATCTGTTGCAGTGTGACCATGGGCCCCGACCGCAAGTCGCGGCAGGAGCCGATGAGGAAAGCGGACATGACGTCCGCAAGCCGTTTCCACCATACTACCCGGAGGCCCTGAGGGTCGGTGGAAAGCCTCGCCGAAACGTCAGCGGAACATCGCGGCGATCGACCCGACGACGCTGCCGCCGGAGCTCGACAACGGGTTGTCGTTGACCATGTAGGTCCAGGTGGCACTGGGCTTGTGTAGGCCCTGACCAGCCAGATCCACCCCGTCAGAGGTGATGTCGACCTCGCTGAAGGTCTCGCGTGCCTTGGCCACCGCACGCTCGGCGAGCTCACCGAACGCAGCGATGGACATCCGGTGGAACTCGTCGATCGGACTCTCCCGTGCGATGGCCCGCAGGTGAATCGACTCACGGATGTCGTCGAGATACGCCAGATGCTCGCTCCACTCGTAGTCCAGGTGGTACAACATGATCTCGCGGGCCGCCTGCTCGAGAACCTCCTGGGAGATGCCTTCGGCCTGCAGCCGCCCCGCCTTCTCCACGTCGTGGTAGCTAAGGTCCTGCCAGGCGGTGTCCGTGTCGAGCACCTTGCTCCGGCGGGCGTCCACGATCTCGCGCTGGTCGTTGATGAGCTTGTTGTACTTCCAGGTGGTGGCGTGGATATCCAGCATCTGCCCCTCAGCGACCCGCTGACAGTGGTCGATGAACTGGAGGACCTTGCGCTGCTCCAGGCGCCCGTCCTCTCCAGGCTCCGCCCGGAGCTGCTCACCGGCACCGCCGGTGTTGACCACATCGTCCTCCAACGAGACGAAGAACACAGAAGAACCCGGATCGCCCTGACGCCCGGCGCGACCCCGCAACTGGTTGTCCAGCCGTTGCGACCGGAAGCGTCCGATTCCGACGACGTGCAGGCCACCGAGCTCGACGACGCGGTCGTGATCCTCCTCGTCACGTCC
Organism: Corynebacterium glyciniphilum AJ 3170; assembly: GCF_000626675.1. NCBI lineage: Bacteria > Bacillati > Actinomycetota > Actinomycetes > Mycobacteriales > Corynebacteriaceae > Corynebacterium > Corynebacterium glyciniphilum. The sequence continues at coordinate 1,942,063 of NZ_CP006842.1, forward strand.
GCCCAGTCGGATATCCGTTCCGCGGCCGGCCATCTGGGTCGACACGGTGACATGCCCTGCGCGTCCCGCTTCGGCGACGATACCGGCCTCCGCCTCGTGGTTCTTCGCGTTAAGGACGCTGCACTCAACGCCGCGAACGGCCAGCGCCTCGGCAACCCGCTCCGACTCGGCGATGTCCTGCGTCCCGACCAGCACCGGCTGGCCGCTGTCGTGTACCTCCACGATGTGGTCGACGGCGGCGTCGTCCCGCTGTTCCTCAGTGGTGTAGACACGGTCGGCCTCGTCGAACCGTCGGGCCGGAACATTCGGATCAATCACGCTGACCGACAGGTCGTAGAACTGCCTCAGCTGGTCACTGGCGGCAACCGCAGTTCCGGTCATGCCGCACTTGCGGGGATACAGCCCCAGAAGTGCCTGTACGGTGATCTGGTCGAGGATCCGTCCTCCGTCTGTCACCTGGAGGCCTTCCTTGGCCTCCACCGCAGCCTGCAGGCCGTCGGGCCACCGTTGCAATTCCGCAACCCTGCCCCGCGATCCGTCGATAAGTGCGACCTTTCCGTCACGCACGATGTAATGCACGTCGCGAGTCAGCAGGTGCTGCGCGTGCAGCGCCACGTTCACCTGGGACAAGAGTGTGCCCGGGTTCTCGGAATCTAGTGCGTCCGACTCTCCCTCCGCGAGGCCTACCGGAACTGCCGGAGCCGCTGCCTCCGCTGCGTCCACTGCGTCCGACGTATCGGCAGAGCCGGCGGACCCTGAAGAATCCAGGGAACCGTAGAGCGAATCGATCTCCAGCCCCTTCTCCACGAACCGTGCGCCCGAATCCGTGAGGAAGACATTGCGTCGATCCCCGGAGACCGTGAAATGACGGTTCTCCTCCATTCTGCGCACCAGGTCAGTGATCCTGCCCGTCGGCGCAGGGCCCGGCTCCGAACCTGCCAACACCAGGGGCACCAGGGCTTCATCAACCATCACCGAATCCGCCTCATCGATGATCGCCACATCCGCGGCCGTGCGCACGGCATCGACACGGCGGGTGATCAACTGGTCGCGCAGGACGTCGAAGCCCATTTCGTTGACAGCACCGAAAACCACGTCACGGGCGTAGATCTCACGCCGCTCATCTGCCCCGTACTCCTCGGCGATGGCTCCGTGGGTCAGTCCGAAGAAATCGAGCAGTGGGCCCATCCACTGGTCATCGCGACCGGCCAGGAAAGAGTTGACGGTGATCAGGTGCACCCTGCGACCCTGAAGCCCGTAGCCGACCGCCGTCATCGCACCGGTCAACGTCTTACCCTCGCCGGTGGCCATCTCGACCACGTCGCCGACCAACATGCGCAACGTCCCCTGCAACTGCACATCGAACGGACGCATACCGATGGTTCGCTCGGCCGCCTCCCTCACCGTCGCCAACAGCAACGGCGCATCGTCGATCGCCGGGGCTTCACCGGCGGTCACGCAGGAACGGGCAATGTCGACCACCTCCTCGTCCGAGGCGTGAGCGAGCCGGTCGACGGCTTTGGCCGCCTCAGACACGATGGTCTTCGACTTCTTCTGGTTCGCCGTCGCTGACGAACCCATGGCCTTCCAGAACCAGCCGAATCCGGCCATCCTCGCCTCCGCAAACTTCGTGAATAGGGGTCGTGATCCACACGCTTCCGTAGCAAGGATAGTCGCCACCGGGCCCGTCGGACACCGGCACGTCTCACCTCGGGGCCGCCGACTACCCTGGCGTGGGTGACTTCCCGAAGTGTGACCTCCGTCGACGTCGAATTCCACGGTGGTGAGGTGAATGGCCGGACTGGGCCGGTGATCACCGGAACAGTCGACCTTCCCGGCGATGCCCGGGAACTCTCACCTGATGAGTTCCGTGCGTCTGGTGTACCCGTCGCCATCTTCGTTCATTGCTTTACATGTAACCGGAAGGTCCCCGCAGCGTTCCGCGTCTCAAAGGCTCTTGCCCGGGCCGGCATTGCGTGTCTACGCTTCGACTTCCCCGGCCTCGGCGAATCACAGGGCGATTTCGCAGAGACCACCTTCTCCAGCAACGTCGCCGATCTGCGGGCAGCAGCAGCCTGGCTGGAGGAGCGGCTCGCAGCACCCTCCCTGCTCGTCGGGCACTCTCTCGGTGGTGCTGTCGCACTCCGTGCCGCGCGACATATTCCGACTCTGGAAGCGGTCGCGACCATCGGAGCACCGTTCCGCCCGGCATCCGCCGCCCGCTCACTGCAGGACTCCTGCGCCGACATCCGTCCCGGTGAGGTCCGCACCGTGCACCTTGCCGAACGCGACATACCGATCTCGCACTCGTTCCTCAGTAATCTCGCCGATGTTTCAGAGACTAACGAGATCGCCGACGACATCGCAGCAGTCAGAGCGCCGCTGCTGGTGCTGCACTCCCCGACCGACCAGACGGTGCCGGTCTCCGAGGCCACCCGGATCGTCGAGGCTGCCGGTTGGCCCAAGAACATGATGAGTCTCGACGACACTGACCACCTGCTCACATGGCGGGGTTCCGCCCAACGCGCCGGGCAGATGATCGCGACGTGGGCAGAACCGCACATCCGTCACTCGTGACAGCGCACCACGCTAGGCTGACTGACCATGAGCAACGACATCACCTTCATCCCTACCGCCGATCTTGTCGACATCATCGGCCAGGAAGTACGGAGCTGTGACACACAGTTCCGCGATCTCGGCGGACACACCTATTTCTGCGGGCCGATCACCACCGTGCGCTGCTTCCAGGACAACGGCCTGGTCAAGAAAATCCTCCAGGAGGACAACCCCGGCGGAGTCCTCGTCGTCGACGGGGACGCGTCTGTCCACACCGCCCTGATGGGCGACATGATCGCAGAGTTCGGTGTCGACCACGGTTGGGCAGGGGTGATCATCAACGGGGCAATCCGGGATTCCGCCGCTGTTGGCGGCATGGAGTTCGGCTGCAAGGCACTCGGCACCAACCCCCGCAAGTCCGCCAAGGACGGCGTCGGTGAGCGGGACACGACCGTGAGCTTCGGCGGTGTCAACTTTGTTCCCGGCCACATCGCCTACGCCGACGCAGACGGGATTGTCGTGACCGAGGCACCTGTGTCCCCCTCCTCGTAGCCCCGGAGCCGACATTCTCCGTTCGCAAACCACCGCCGAGCAGGCGATTGGCGAACATGAATATCGGTGTTGTAATCTATGCGAGGTCCAGCGATGGACCGACGGACTGTGGCGCAGTTTGGCAGCGCACTACACTGGGGGTGTAGGGGTCGCAGGTTCAAATCCTGTCAGTCCGACGTTCAACCCATCCCTCCGGGGGTGGGTTTTTCGTGCGTCACGACCCGATAGAGGCGAGATTCGTATTACTCAGATGTCGGGGCTGAGGACGACTCCCCGTAATACCTGTCTGCAGACAGAACGCCTCATGGATATTGCCTCTGGTGTGTGGAATGCCGGCAGCGGTTTTCTGGACATTCATCAACGTCGCGGGGTCCGCCGCGTAGCCTGGGGGCATGTCCAGACTTGAACGCTCCCCCAACCACCGAGTCATTGCAGGCGTCTGCGGCGGTATCGCCGACTGGCTCAGCTGGTCACCGAATACCGTCCGGCTCCTGTTCATCCTGTCCTTCGTCTTCCCCGGTCCGCAGGCGATCTTCTACTTCGTTGCCTGGATAGTGATGCCCAGTCCCTCGCGGTAGGCGCGATCGGACTCCGGCGGCCAGCCGTCTAATGCAGCAGGATTCGGTACCCTCGGGGAGAACACCACAATCGTTCCCTATATGTTCGAGAGGACGCCGTGTTCACCATCAGTTCCGATTCACCTGCAGCAGACACCACCACACCACCCACACGAGCAGGAAAACACCGCCGGAGTGTCATCGCCCTCGGCGCGGCAAGTCTCCTCGTCCTCTCCGCCTGCACCACCAACAGCGACGACGATTCATCGACTGACACTGCCGCCGCAACCGGTACGGACGCATCGGAGTCAGCTGGCTCCGAAGGCACCGATGCCATCGCTACTGCCGCGGTCGCGAACGCTGACGGCGACGAGGTGGGGACCGTGGAGATCTCCGCACCGGGCGGAGACGACGCCGGTACCACCGAATTGTCCGTCTCGTTCTCCGGGCTGGAACCAGGGATGTACGGCATGCACGTGCACGCCGTCGGAGTCTGTGAACCTGACAGCACCGCCCCGGACGATGATTCTGACGATCCCGAAACCGGCGACTTCCTCTCCGCCGGCGGACACCTGGGTGCAGACGGCCACGACCACCCCGATCATGGGGGCGATCTGCCTGCACTCCTCGTCAATGAGAACGGGGAAGGACGCATGACCGTCACCACCGATCGGATCGAGGATTCTGATCTCCTCGACGACGACGGTTCAGCTCTCATCGTCCATGAAGACCCCGACAACTACGGCAACATACCCGAGCGGTACGCACCTGACGGCCCGGACGAGGACACACTCTCCACTGGTGACGCGGGCGGTCGCCAGGCCTGTGGCGTCTTCGAGGCCGCCTGACCCCTGGCCCTGTCCCTGCACGCGACGTCGGCGGCGAATATGTCAGCTCCGTGTCTGACCATGACACCTGAGCGCGCTGACGACAAAGGTGAGGCATTGCTAACGTCCTCACCATGTTGCCCAAGAGAATTACCAGCCTCATCTTCGCTGTCGGCCTCGCCTGTCCCCTGCTCGTGGCATGTGGCTCCGACACCCCCGACACCACCGGCGAAAACGGGGAGCTCAGGACCGTCAACACCCTCCGCGGCGAAATCGACGTACCGGTCGACCCACAGAACGTCGTTGCCGTCGACTGGCAGCTCCCTCCCGTACTCGTCGACCTCGGGATCACCCCGGTCGGAATCTATGGGGGCTACTACGAGGAGGATGCCGCAGCGGCCCGTGCCGTCCCCCACCGTTACGTCGAAGAACTGGCGGATGCCACACGGATCGGAAACTGGGACGCCGTCGACGTCGAGAAGATCAGCACCCTGGAACCCGACCTCATCGTCACCACCGGAGTCGGCCTGGACGATGCACAGATCGACAAGCTCGCGGACATCGCCCCGCTGGCGCACTTCAGCAGTGACGACGACATGGAGTCCCAGCGGCAGCTTGCCGATATCGTGAACCGTTCCGAGGAATTCTCCGATCTGCGAGACGACTTCGACGGCAAGGCCGCGGAGATCGCCGAACGGCACCGCCGTGTCCTCGCCGACAGCCGGTGGGTATCCGTCAGCGGCAGCCAGGAGAACACCTGGTTCGCCGAAGGCGGCCAGACCGCGACCGGCAGTCTGCTCAACGCCGTAGGCGCCGGCTTCAGCGACGTCGTCGACCCGGAAGGCTGGTGGGGAGACCCGCTTTCGATGGAGAACCTCGAGAACCTCGGCGACGCTACGGTGATCCTCTACCCGGCTGATTCGATCGGCGATGCCGCGGAGAACACCCGCCCACTTCTCGATAATTCCCGGTTCCGGTCACTGCCGGCAGTGACCAAGGGCAACCTCTTCGGCTTCACACAGGGTGGCGCGTCCAACATCGGGTGGGCAATCGACGCACTCGATGAGATCGACGACATTCTGTCCAGGGTGAACACCTGATGACCGGACGCCACCGACGCTCCCGGGTCAAGGACAAACAGTGGATCACCCCGCACATCGTGCGGATCACCATCGACTGCGGAACCGACTACCGGCACACCGGCACCGACAGTCACGTCGCCCTCTACTTCTACCCTCCCGAAGCGCGAGTGCCGTCGGAATTCGCCGCCGCCAACCTCAGTGCTCTGCACACCTTCGCCTCGCCGCAGGTACGCCGTTACACGGTGCAGCGGTACGACTCGTCTCACGGCACCGTGGATCTCGACTTCGTCGTCCACGAGCCCGCCGGCCTCGCCTCAGCCTGGGCCCGCGACGCGGTCATCGGCGCCGAGTTGCTGTGGTGGGGCCCCACTGAAGCCTGGCACCTCCCCGAACAGGCCCAGACGCTGATCCTGATAGCTGATGAAACTGGTCTCCCCGCGGTCGCATCCATCCTTCGCGAGCTGGCTGAGGGGATAAAAGCCTATGTCATCGCGCTGGTCGACGACCGTTCCGACGAGTCGTACCTGACTCCCTCCTTGTCTGTGACCGGCGCCGGGACTCGTGTCACCTGGATCCGCCGCGGTCCCGCGTCAGGAGAACCCCCGGCCGAGTTTCTCCGCACCCTCGACGGCCTTGCCGATCTGCTCTCCGGTGAACCTGCAGACACGATTGCACTGTGGTCCGGAACCGAATTCGCCGAAGCCGGAGCGGTTCGTCGCGCACTACTGGGCTCAGGAGGGCAGCTGGACAAGGCAAACACCAACGTCACTTCCTACTGGATCCACGGCCAGGCCCAGGATGCTCGTCCGGATGCCCGCAACAGGCGTCGCAACCTGGACAACCGTGCACGATATCCAGACGAGGCTACGGTTCACATCAACCCTCAAAGTAGTTCGCCGGTGTCGTGCCAAAGTGCCGACGAAACGCACTGGTGAACCCGTTGGTACTCGAGTACCCCATCCTCGCCGCCACGGATGACACTGGAACACGATCGGCAAGCAACGCCAGGGACCGGCACAACCGCACCTGGGTTCGCCAGGCGGAGAACGTCAGTCCCGTGTCGGAGAGGAATGCCCGTTGAATCGTGCGTTCGCTGGCGTGCAGCTGTCGCGCCCAGTCGTCCAGCGCATGCGTCGCGCCGGGTGCCTCCAGCACGGCCGATGCGACGGCGCGTGCCCGTGGGTCATTCGGCATCGGGAGATCCACTCCTGCAGCATCAGCCGGGGTCAGCACACTGAGCAGTGTGGCGCGGGCATGCCTGGCGGCAGCGTCTTCGAGGTCTTCCCGGGCAAGGTGTCGCAGCAGTTCCCGAGCCAGCGGGCTCATGCTCAACACGGTCAGCCCCTCCCACCCGGTCTCACACTCCTCCTCCCAGAGATAGGCGCAGAAGAGTTCGGTGCCGTCACTGGTCCGGATGTCATGCACCTCTTCAGCGGGGATCCACAGCGCCTGTGACGGAGCCAGTATCCACCGTCTCTCCGCTACGATGACTGCAATCTGACCCCGGTCCGCCCACACCAGCTGCGCCTTGAGGTGGCTATGCGGTTCGAAGACCAGCTCGCCCTCGACAGCAAAGTTCTCCACCCATATGCACTCTCCGTCGCGAAGTCCATACTCCGACATCAGTGGGCCTCTCTTCCGGTCCATGCCTCCCATAGTCCGGCGTACATGCCACGAGAGGAGAGGAGTTCTTCGTGCGGCCCGTCCTCAACGACGCGACCGTTTTCCATCACCATGATCCGGTCCGCCAGTCGGGCCTGGGACAACCGATGAGCGATGACCAGCGCGCCGCGCCCCTTGATGACGACGGCACAGGCATCCTCGAGCTCCCGCGAGTTGCTGGACCCCGCTTCGGCGGTGGCTTCGTCGAGAATCACGTAAGACGGGTTGAGAAGGTGTAGCCGCACTAGTGCGAGGTGTTGTTGCTGGTGCGCGCTGAGCTGGTGTCCGTCGTCACCGACGTAGGTGTCGACACCATCTGGCAAGTCGTGGATCCACTGCGCCCCCATCTCACAGATTGCCTCATCGACGCTGGTACGTGACGTCTTCCCAGGTGTGCCCAGCGTGATGTTCTGAAGGAGAGTTCCGGCGAAGACGTGGGTGTGTTGGGACGTCATACAAACCGTCGGCCGTAGTTCTGCAGGTACCAGTGTGCTGAGGTCGTCGCCGTCCAGGACAGCCCGACCGTGTTGGACGGGCAGGACGCCGGCGAGCAGCCGGGCCGCCGTGGTTTTCCCGGCACCGGTACTGCCCACGAGCGCCACCGATTCCCCTGGCGCGACCGTGAGATCGACGTCGGTCAGTACCTGTCGGGTTCCGTCGAATGAATGCCGGGCCCCCTGAAGACTGAGTCCGGAGGCAACTACGGAGCCGGCCACCCGCACTCCCGGACGGTTCATCCGGGCTGTGGCGCGTAGTGGAGTCTGCGTCACCCCTGCCAGGCGCCGGAGCGCGATGCCGGCCTCCTGGACGGTGTCGAAGGTCTGGAAGACTGTGGCTACCGGGTCGAAGAGACGGTGGTAGAGCAGAGCTGCAGCCGTGACTGCGCCGACGGTCGTCCACCCCGCGTCGACGATGACGAATCCGACCGCAAGGATGGTGGCCGTGGCGACGAACTCAGCACGGTTGTTGCGGGCGAAAAAACGGGTGAGCATGCGCCACACCCTGTTCTCCACCTGCCGCGACTTATCCGACGCCGCTTCCAGCCGTCGGTTCTCCTCACTGCTCCACCCCTGCACGACGAGAGTTTCACGACCATTGGCCGCATCGAGGAATTCGGAGGTACGTCGTCCGAGAATCTCCCGTTCCTCCCGGTAGAGCGGGCCGCTACGGGGCAGATACCACCGCAACGCCATGACGTACATGGGGATGCCCACCAGTCCTGCGAACCCGAGTGCCCAGTGCAGACCGAACAACCCCGGAAGCGATATCAGCAGAAGGGTCCCGGCCGACAACACGGTGGGCAGGATGTCGGAGACGGCCGTGGAGATCAGTCGGGAGTCATCGCTGACCCGGGACACAAGTTCACCCGGTCCCACCTCCTCAAGCACACCTGCGTCCAGTGAGAGAGCATGTTGGACGACCTCCTCACGAAGTTCACTGACCGTAGGTTCGGCAATCTGTGCGAACAGAATGCGACCGAGCCAGACCAATGCCGCGTTGAGGACGATAGACAGCGTCATCACCCCCAGAGGGAAGCCGACGGCGGTGATGTCGGCAGCCGGTGCCGACAGTCGGTCGACCATCCGTCCGACCATCAGTGGAGGAAGGGCTGCACAACCGCTGGCGCCGAGCGCGACAAGTAACGCGATGACGATCATCCACCGGCGGGTACGCAGACGTTCCCACAAAAAACACCAGGCGGTCCGGCCGTCGGCGGTGGGCAGGGTCACGGGGGTGGCGTTCTTTCCGGTCATCGGGACACGACCTTTCCGTAGCCAGCGTCGCCGCTGAGTCCATGGTGCGTCCCCACCGTCACGGTCGTTTCATCGCGGACGAAGATGACGTCGTCGGCGGCAGCGAGGAGGTTTGGGGAATTGGAGATGATCACCATGGTGCCCTGGTCACCGACAATCCGCAGAGCCCGGAGCCCGGCAGCGATGCGAGCTTCGGTCACCGAATCAACAGCTGTCGTCGGATCCGTGAGTATCCGGGTGAGCGGGCCGCCTGCCAGCGCGCGTGCCAGTGCGATGCGCTGACACTGGCCACCAGAAAGGTTGCGGCCACCGCCGTCGACCTTATGATCTAGCCCCTCATCGAAGAAATCGACCAACTCGTCGACGCCGCTCGCCCGGAGAACGGTCTGCGGAACAACCCCGTCGTCGCTGCCCGTGATGTTCCGTCGCACCGTACCTTCGAACAGGTGGGCCTCGTGCGGGGCGGCGCGCAGCACTGTGGGGAGCAGGTCGGGATCCATTGACTCAGTCTCTACGCCGTCGACCAGGAGCCGGCCGGCACCTACAGCATCCTGGATTCGTCGGCGGATATCCGGGTCGGCGCAGGCGATCACAGTCAGCCGCCCAGCTGTGCAGTCAAGGGGATCACAATCCTCCGGAAGGATGGTGAGCGCCGCGTCGGCACGGGCAAGGTCGGTACCGGAGTATCTGATGCCGATAGGGCCGTGACCGTCCACGAACTCCGCAAGCCGCGCTGCTGAGGCGGCAGAGACAGTGTAGGTCTCGACGACTCCCACTATGGTCCCCAGCGGCGTGGCCAGGAACGAGGTGACCCCCAGTACACCGACCATCGCGCCCACCGTCATCGAACCGTCTACCACTCGGTAGGCGCTCAGAATCGCTGCACTGACCAGGACCAGACCTGTGATCAGGATGTGTGCACCAGCGATACGTCCCGATGCCCCTGCCGAAGCAATGCCTGCGGTCGTAACGGCACTGCTGCGTTCGGTGTACCAACCTGCCGCGGCCCGCTCTCCGCCGATCCCCCGGAGGACCTCGACTCCACGCAGGATGTCGGCGGCCGACGCACCTGCGGCGGCGATCCCCTGCTGTTGCCCGTGCGTGGTCGACGAAAGTTTCGGCCGCAACCATCGCAACGCGAAAAGCGACAGCGGGGACAACAGAATGACAGCGGATCCCACCCAGAGGTCCACCCACAGGAGATACCCGACCGAGACCGCCACTCCCAGAAGTGCAGAGCCACCCATGGCGATCTGCATGATGACATTACTGGCGTTATCGCTGTCTGCCGCCGAGAGTGCGGCGATCTCCCCTGGCAGACGCCGGCTGGTGCCGGGACGGTCGGGCTGCAGCGCCGTGGCGGTAATTCTGCCACGTAGCAGGTGCTTCTGACGGTTCATGGCGTAGGCACCGACCCGGGAACCCCACATGAATCCGAAGCTCAGCAGGGAGAAACAGGCCGCGAGGACGAGCAGCCACAGGATCAGCGCAGACAGGTCCGACGGCCCGATCGCCTCGTCCACTGCGGCGCCGATCACCGCCGGTACCAATGCCTCCCCCACTGACCAGCAGGTCAGCAACGCGGCAGCACCCAGGATCGGCCCTTTCTCCTCCCTAATCACCGAACGCAGAACCGTTGTGCCGGCCCGTTTATCAGTCTCCAGGGGCTGGTCGTGTCGCCTCTGTTGGGTGTCATTATCCACAGCGACATCCTACGTCACAGAATGTCGCGGTAGAACCTCCTTGACGGAGGTGACCACACCTCACGTGGGTGTCGACGGGGATCCAGACGTGGAGTGTGCGGGCCGGACCGCGCAGTCGGAGCGTATGTCGCCGGGAATCACTCTCCACTGCTGCAGACGGCCGAAGAGCAGGCACCCCAGACAGACACCCATGAATCCCTCCAGCGACGCCGCTACGATGAGCAGAATCAGGACGATGTCCGACGCCCCTGTGAGGTCCGCCGCCCGCAGTCCCAATGCTGCCCCCGAAAACACCAGGCCGATCATCTGGGCGAACCGCTTCGGTGCTCCTCCGACAAGAACCGGCTCCCCGAACACCCACTGTGCCAGCCACCTGACCGACAACTGTCCGAACGGGTCGAAACGGGGGCCGGCAAGAACCCGTAAAATGAAGCCGCCGAACAGCAACGTTGCCGTCACCATCGCCGGTACGGCCAACCCCATCCATGAGAGCACCACCGTGACCGCAGCCAGGGCGACCACCAGCATCGCCGTGGTCCGCGCAGCCCGGTCATTCACCACAGGCGGAAACCACCACAAGGCGCTGGGCCCGGTCGGCGGAACCGTCGACGGTCCCGGTCTGGCCTTCCCCGCGATAAACGCAGGATGCTCCCTTCCCAGTTCCGCGATCCGTTCGCTGAACCGGCCTGGTGGTGTACCTGCTGCATTGTCGCTCATAACTCCGCGAAGTTACTCCCGCAGTCTGCTGAACACCACGGTTCCGTTCACCCTGCAACAGGCCTGGAGAGAAGCACCCAGACCCGCTTACTTCTTGCGGCCCCGCTTCTCCCTCACCCGTACGGCGATACGGACCGGCGAGCCTTCGAAGCCGAAGGACTCACGCAGACGACGTTCCAGGAAGCGTCGGTAGCCGTGCTCCAGGAAACCGGTGGTGAACAGCACGATCACCGGCGGCTCCGATGAAGCTTGGGTTGCGAACAGTACGCGGGGCAGTCGTCCACCACGCATCGGCGGTGGGGTTTGCGCGATCACCGCCCGCAGCCAGGTGTTCAACTGACCGGTCGGGATGCGCAGATCCCAGCTCTCCAGTGCCTCGATCATCGCCGGCTCCAGCTTCTGCAGTGCCCGGCCAGTCTTGGCGGAGATGTTCACCCGGCGTGCCCACGGCACGTGGGCCAACTGCTGGTCGATCTCACGCTCGAGCTCGTCACGCCGTTCTTCATCGACCATGTCCCACTTGTTGTAGGCAACGACCAGCGCCCGGCCCGAATCCAGGATCATGCGCAGTACCCGCTGATCCTGCTCCGCGATCGGTTCGGATGCGTCGACGAGGAAGATCGCCACCTCTGAGGAGTCGATTGCCGCCCGGGTCCGCAGGGAAGCGTAGAACTCATGGCCGCGTGCAGTCTTGGTCTTCTTCCGGATACCCGCCGTGTCGACGAAGCGCCAGCTGCGCTCATTGAGTTCGACCACGGAATCCACGGGGTCGACGGTCGTTCCGGCGACGTTGTCCACCACGGACCGCTCTTCACCGGTGATCTTGTTCAGCAGGGAGGACTTGCCGACGTTGGGACGCCCGACCAGCGCCACGCGGCGTGGGCCGGAGATCACCGATGTCTGCCGAGGAGTCTCCGGGAAATTCGCCAGAACTTCGTCAAGGACATCAGCTGCGCCACGACCGTGCTGGGCGGACACCGGGAACGGGTTCCCCAAACCGAGCGACCAGAATTCCGCCATGTCACCGTACTGGGAATCGGAGTCGAATTTGTTCGACACCAGCACCACAGGAATCTCGGAACGCTGCAGTCTGCGGGCGATGAGCTCGTCTGTGGACGTAATGCCGACCTTGGTGTCGACGACGAAGACGATGACGTCCGCAGTGGCCATCGCAGTCTCCGCCTGCCGGGCGATGGCCCCGTGGATTCCCTTGGCATCCGGATCCCACCCACCGGTGTCCTGGACCCAGTAGCGACGACCGTTCCAGTCACCAAGGTAGGAGATACGGTCACGGGTAACGCCGGGGAAATCCTCGACAACGGCCTCGCGACGGCCGATGAAGCGGTTGACCAGCGTCGACTTTCCGACATTCGGACGTCCCACGACGGCGACGGTGCACAGGGCCTCCTGTTCTGCACGGTCATCGCCGAGAACTCCGAAGGCCTCCTCCACCGCATCCCAGTCGGTGTCATCCGCATCCGCGCTCAACAGGTCGAAGTCGGCGAACTCGGAGTCGTCGACGACGTCGCCGAAGTCGCTCTCGTCGTACTCCTCGAAGAAGTCTTCCTCCGACTCCGGACCGTCGTCGATCGCGGAGTCGTCAGTGGCCTCGGCACCGTCGAGCGTCTCGCCTTCATTCGTCCGGAAAACCAGGGTCTCTCCGCCCGCGGTACCGTTGTCGGCATCCTCCAGCTGCGCCGGACGGGCTGCGGATTCCGCCGCCAAGCGGGTCAGCTCGGCAAGGACCTGCTCGACGTCCAGGTCGCCGGTGTCGAGTACCGTCGCGTCCTCCGCAGGACGCAGCGGTGACACGGCACGGGACGAATCGGCGGCGTCGCGGCGCTCGACGTCCGCCAATACCGCGTCGAAGTCGGCATCCCGTCCCGCAGCCACATCCTGAACGTAGCGGCGACGGGCGCGGACCTCGGCGCTGGCGGTCATGAACACCTTGCACGGCACCTCGGGGAATACGACGGTACCGATGTCACGCCCTTCGACGACGCACCGTCCCGCGCGCAGGGCCAGTGACCGCTGCAGTGCCACCAGGTTTTCCCGGACCTCCGGAATCGCGGACACCGCGGAGACATGGGCGGTAACCTCCGGACCCCGAATCTCTGCGGACACGTCCTCTCCGTCGAGCAGGACCTCCGTCGACGCCGGATCCTCGTTGACGAGCAACGGAAGGTCAGCGGTGGCCGCCACCACTGCCTCGGTGTTGTCCGGGTCAATTCCGGCACGCAGGACATGCAGGGTCGCGACCCGGTACATTGCGCCGGTGTCGAGGTACGTCGCGTCCGCGGCACGGGCGAGAAGGCGGCTGACCGTGGACTTTCCGGTGCCGGAGGGCCCGTCCACAGCGACGATGAAGCCGCCGCCGGCAATGTTGTCGACCCCGCTGAGGTCGGTCACGTCAGTCACGTCGTTCCTTTCGTTGGTCATCAGAGCTGCACCGCGTTGTAGAGACTGGTCAGCTCGGAACGATTCAAGGCACGCAAGGTACCGGGCTTCTGCTCGCCGAGCTGCACCGTGTGAACCTTGGTCCGAACAAGAGCCTGGACGGGGAAGCCGGCTTCCTTGAGCATGCGGCGCACAATGTGCTTGCGGCCTTCGTGGATCTCCAGCTTGATCAGGGACTTCCCCTGCCAGACATCGATGATCTGCACATAGTCCGCACGGGCGATACCGTCGTCCAGGTCGATGCCATTCTTGAGCTGGTGGATCAACCGTCGGTCCGCCTCACCGAGCACTGTGGCCAGGTAAGTCTTCGACACCTCGTAGCGCGGGTGCATCAGACGGTTGGCGAGTTCACCGTCATTGGTGACCAGGAGCAGTCCTTCGGTGGCGGCGTCGAGCCGACCGACATGGAAGAGTCGCTGTCCTGCGGCGACACGTTCGCCGACGAGGTCGCCGATACACGGTCGACCCATGTCATCGCTCATCGTGGACTGGAATCCACGCGGCTTGTTCAGCGCGTAGGTCACGAGATTCTCATCGACGATGACCCGGGTACCGTCGACACGGATCACGTCCTGGTCAGGGTCGACGCGGATCCCCTGCTGAGTCACGGTCTGACCGTTGACGTCGACACGCCCGGCCTCGATGAGCTTCTCGCTCATCCGCCGGGACGCCACACCTGCGGCGGCGAGTACTTTCTGCAGTCGCACGGACTTGTCGCCCTGGCCACTGTCTTTCTTACCGCCCTTGGACGGTTGTCCGGAGGCGCCGGACTCCGGAGGTTTACGGTCGGGCACATGTTGGCGACGTGCAGGTCGTGCATTGGACACGTACAGGTCGGCAGGGGTCTTACCTGGATCCTGTTCCGGTGTGCCGTCTCGGCGAGCGGGGGTGTTCACGAAGGTCCTCATCAATCAGTCGAGGGTGTTCAGTTATGTCAGTTGACCAGTGTAACCGCTCTGCCGGACAACAGTTAGTCGGTCTGGTCCGCGGCGTCGATACTGTCGACGTCGGGCAACAGTGGCGCCAGATTCGGCAACGCCTCCAGAGAGTCGATGCCGAGTTGTTCGAGAAAAAGATCGGTGGTGGCGTACAGGTGAGCCCCGCCGACGTCACCGGTCACCCCGACCTCGGCAATCAGTCCGCGTAAGGTGAGCGTGCGCATAACGCCGTCACAGTTCACTCCACGCACACCTGCCACCTGGGACCTGGTGACCGGTTGCCGGTAGGCCACGACGGCCAGGGTCTCCAGGGCGGCGCGCGACAACCGCTGCTGTGTACCGTCGAGAATCTTCGCTTCGACGGTGGCCGAGTTCTCACGCCGGGTATACAGCCGCCACAGCCCACCCCGTTCGCGCAGTTCGAAACCCATACCACGGTCTGAGAACTCGGTGGCGATCTCTACGAGCACCTCGGCGACCTGCGTCTCCGACGTCTCCAGCACCCGAGCGAAATCCGCGGGTGAGGTTGCTTCGTCGGCCACCAGGAGAAGAGACTCCAGGCGGCTCCGTAGGATACTGACCGGTTCCACCGCGTCCATCCTCCCTGTGTTGTTTTCAGTCCCAGTTACTTGCGGCGACCACAGCCGGGTCAACGTCGAGGCCGGTCCATGCCACGGTCATATCTTCCAGAGGGACAGGTTGTTCTATTCCCACGGCGCGGGCCTTGTAGAGCTCCAATAATGCCAGGAAACGCCCCACGACTTTCATCGACACGTCGCAGTCGGAGATCAGTGTGCTGAAACTGACCCAGGTCTCGGCGCCAGCGACGCGTAACGTCGACAGAATGTGCCCCGCCTGCTCCGGAACAGACACCTGTTGGGCATGCAGATGTGTCGTCGACACCTCAGAGGGTGTGGGGCGAAAGACAGCGGCCGCGCGTTCAGCAAACTGGTCGGCGGTCATTCCAAGTTCCACCGGCGGCATCAGTGCGGTGAACTGCTCCTCCGGGGACAGCTGGACCGGATAGCTGCGGTCCGCGTCCCGCTGCCATTCGGCGAAGAGCCCCGCCACGGACTTGTAGGCCCGGTACTGCAGCAGGCGGGCGAACAGGAGGTCGCGGGACTCCAGCAAGGCAAGGTCCTCCTCGTTCTCCACTTCTCCCCGAGGAACGAGACGTGCCGCTTTGAGGTCCAGCAGCGTCGCCGCGACGACGAGGAACTCGGTCACCTCGTCAAGGTCGTCGACACTGCCGGTGAGGGTGCGGGTGTAGGAAATGAACTCATCCGTCACGGTCGCCAGCGCGACCTCGGTGACATCCATCTTGTGCGAATGGATCAGCTGCAGCAGGAGATCGAAGGGGCCGTCGAAATTGGCCAGGGCGACCCGGAACCCGGTGAGTTCAGGTTGCTCGACCGACGCCGGAGCGACCTCGTCCACGGCAGTGGTCACGGTCAGGTCCTCTCGACGACCTCGGCCGCGAGGTCAAGATACTGCTTGGCCCCGTCAGAACTTGGCGCCCACGAGGTGATCGGCTCACCTGCCACCGAGGTCTCCGGGAACCGGACGGTGCGGGTGATCACGGTGTCGAAGACCTTGTCACCGAATACCTCGACCACCCGTTCCATCACTTCGCGGGAATGGTTGGTGCGCCGGTCGAACATCGTCACCAGGATACCGGTGACCTCCAGTCGGAAATTCAGACGGTCGCGCACCTTCTCGACGGTGTCGGTGAGCAACGCCAGCCCCCGCAGGGAGAAGTACTCGCACTCCATGGGGATGATCACACTGTCGGCACAGCTCAACGCGTTGACGGTGAGCAGACCGAGGGACGGCTGACAGTCGACGATGACATAGTCGTAGTCGTTCATCACCGGGTGGATCGCACGGGCCAACGCCTGCTCCCGGCCGACTTCGTTGACGAGCTGGATCTCTGCAGCCGAGAGGTCGATGTTGGCGGGGACGACGTCGAGCCCTTCGACAGGACTGTGGTGGAGCGCCTCATGGATCGTCGACGAGTTGTCGACGAGCAGGTTGTAGATCGTCACATCGAGTTGCTCGTGGTCTATACCGAGCCCGGCGGACAGTGCACCCTGGGGATCCAGGTCCACAAGGAGGACCCGACGGCCGTAGGAGGCCAGGGCGGCTCCCATGTTGATGGTCGAGGTCGTCTTACCGACGCCACCCTTCTGGTTGCACATCGCGATCACCGTCGCCGGACCGTGCCGGTCGAGCGCGGCGGGACGGGGGATCTCACGCAGCGGGCGGCCGGTGAGGCCCAGCTGGGGCTTGTCGAACAGGCCTTCCGATGAACGAGCCATCTCCGTCAAGCTCCCTTCCTTGATTGATTGGCGTGCTTCCCCGGTTCTCCCGGAGACAGTGCGTGACGCCACTGCGATGAACAAATCACATGGTTCAGATTATCACGCACGGGGGTGTGACTCCGCCCAGGTTTCCCGAAGGAGGTCGGGCGTGACTTTCGTGTAGATCTGCGTGGTAGACACGCTGGAGTGGCCGAGCAGTTCCTGGACGACACGGACGTCGGCGCCACCGGTGAGGAGGTGGGTGGCAAAACTGTGCCGCAGGCTGTGGGGTGAGATTTCTCCGATCCCGGCACGTTCGGCGGCGGATGACACGATCTTGTAGCCGGCCTGCCGGGACAACCGGCCTCCCCGCGACGTGAGCAGTAAGGCTGCAGCGTCCGTTCCGTGGCGACTGCGCTGAGCCAGTGCCGGTCGTGACCTCGTGAGGTAGGCGTCGAGCGCATCCAACGCCGGGGCGCCGACAGGCAAGATACGTTCCTTGCCTCCTTTACCCCGCACCCGGAGCAGACCACTGTTTCGGTCAATGTCATCCCGGTCAAGGTCAGTGGCTTCACTGATCCGGGCACCCGTGGAATACAGCAGTTCCACCAGCGCGCGGTCACGCAGCTCCAGCGCTCCAGCTCCTTCACCGGACGGACAGGCCTCGATGAGACGCAGGACCTCGTCGGTGGTCAATGCTTTCGGCAGGTCTCGCCGCCCCGGCGACAAGGGGACCTCGGCAACGACATCGGGCAGATCGTACTCCGTGGCGCTGAATTTGTGGAGACCGCGGACCGCGCTGAGAACCCGGGCGACCGAGGACTGGGCCAGGGGGCGTCCGCCGGTCACCGGGCATCCGCGACGCAGGTCGATGATGAAGCGTTCGACGTCCGCGGTCTCCACGGTGGTCATGTCCCGTCCCTCCCCGGACAGCCATGTCAGGTAACGCTCGATGTCCCTGGCATAGTTGCTCAGCGTATTGGCGCTGCGACCCCGCTCGGCACGAAGGTGGCGCATCCACGCTCGGGCACGGCGCCGATCGGCCTCCGGAATCTCCGCGGGCCCGTCACCGGACATGCTTCATGTCCGTCCCCGATAGACGGCCCGCCGCGCGCCGCGCCGCAAGACCGGACCGGTAGGAGAACGGTTCGGAGATATCCCGGCGTGTTCCGGCATTGAGGTGGAGCAGACCTGCCACCGCCGTCGCATTCTCGATACGGCCGTCCCTGACCCACGCCACCGCCTCGTCGACCGGGAGCCAGCGGTTGGTCATATCCGCTTCTTCACCGACCGCCTTCTCCCCCGTCCCCGGGTCTTCCGAGGTGGCGGGCCGGACGTTCTCAGCAAGGAAAATGCGGCACATCTCCTCGCTGACCCCCGGTGACGAACACACATCGCCGAGCAAATGCCACTGATCGGCTGCCAGGCCTGTCTCTTCAGCCAGTTCGCGCCGCGCCGCGTCGAGGGGCGTCTCGCCCGTCACATCGAGCAGGCCGGCGGGCAGTTCCCAGAGGTAGCGGTCCACAGGGCGCCGGTACTGTCGGACGAGCATCACCTCGGGACTTCCGCCCTGTGCCGACGCACGGACGGCCACGATCGCCACCGCGCTGAAGTGCTCGACGACTTCGCGCACTGCCTCGCCCGTCGCCGTGGTTATCCGGTCGCGGCGGACCGCCAGGACCGGCGCATCCACCAGGAGTTCACTGGACAGTGTGCGGTACTCCACGGCGGCCTGCTCTCCCCTACTTGCCCTGGCGTTGTACTGCCGCACGGATCAGTCCGCTGAACAACGGATGCGGGCGCGTCGGACGCGACTTGTACTCCGGGTGAGCCTGGGTGGCCACCAGGTAGGGATGCACCGACACCGGGTACTCGACGAACTCGACGAGGGTTCCGTCCGGTGACGTCCCCGAAAAAACAAGGTCGGAGTTGGCCGCGATGTCGTCCCGGTAGGCGTTGTTGACCTCGTAACGGTGACGGTGCCGTTCCGACACCTCGGTCTCGCCGTATGCATCAGCGACCACACTGCCCTCGGACAGGACAGCCGGGTACGCGCCCAAACGCATGGTGCCGCCGAGATCGGCTTCTCCGGACACCGCCGCCTTCTGCTCCGCCATCGTCGAGATGACCGGCGACGGGGTGTTCTCGTCGAATTCGGTGGACGATGCATCGGAAATCCCGGCGTGCCGTGCTGCTTCGATCACCGTGCACTGCAGGCCCAGGCAAATGCCGAGCATGGGGATGAGGTTCTCGCGGCAGTGGGTCACCGCGCCGATCTTGCCCTCGATACCGCGGATACCGAAACCGCCAGGAACAACGACGGCGTCGACACCGCTGAGTGCTGTGGCCGCACCCTCCGGGGTGGCACAGTCATCAGCGGCGACCCACCGCACCTTCGCTTTGACCTGTTCACCGAATGCACCCGCCCGAATAGCCTCGGCGACAGACAGGTAGGCGTCGGGCAGATCAATGTACTTGCCCACCAGTCCCACGGTGACTTCCCCCGTCGGGGCATGAACACGGTCGAGCAGCCCGCCCCAGACTGTCCAGTCCACGTCACGGAACGGAAGATTGAGCTTACGAATCAGGAACGAATCCAGGTGCTCTCGGTAGAGCACGCGCGGGATGTCGTAGATCGAGGCGGCATCAGCGCAGGAGACCACGCCTTCTTCGTCGACGTCGGTCATCATCGCGATCTTCGACTTCAGCCCCTCAGGCACCTCACGGTCGCACCGCAGCACGATGGCGTCCGGGATTATACCGATACTGCGCAGTTCAGCCACCGAATGCTGGGTGGGTTTGGTCTTCAGTTCACCCGACGGAGCCAGGTACGGCACCAGTGAGACGTGGATGAAGAAGATGTTCTCACGCCCCACCTCATGACGAACCTGGCGTGCCGCCTCGAGGAAAGGCTGCGACTCGATGTCTCCGACAGTGCCACCGATCTCAGAGATGACCACATCAGGCTTGACCCCGTTGGCGTCCGGCAGTGCCTGTGCCAGGATGCGGGACTTGATCTCATCGGTGATGTGCGGGATGACCTGGACAGTCTTCCCCAGGAACTCACCTCGTCGTTCCTTGGCGATGACGGTGGAGTACACCTTGCCGGTGGTGACGTTGGCGTTCTGGGTGAGGTTGCGGTCCAGGAAGCGCTCGTAGTGACCGAGATCAAGGTCGGTCTCGGCACCGTCGTCGGTGACGAAAACCTCGCCGTGCTCGAACGGGTTCATGGTGCCAGGATCAACGTTGAGGTACGGATCCAGCTTCTGCATGGTGACCGTCAGCCCCCGTGCAACGAGCAGCTGGCCCAGGCTGGCGGCAGTCAGCCCCTTGCCGAGCGACGAGACGACGCCGCCGGTGACGAAAATAAACTTGGTGTGCTGCTCGCTACGGCCCTGAGACACATCGACTCCCGTGGTTGGAACTGTTAAAACCTACGGGGCTTCAGTCTAACAGACGTCGGTAGCTACTCCACTGTCGGCGCGGCGGCATTCGACGCAGAACCGTAGGCGCCCGCGTCGCCGTCGAGCTGTTCCGCAACCGCGCGGACGACGGTGATACGTCCGGCGACGGTGGTCACGTTGTCCACGGTGCTGACATTCTCAGTGGCGTCCGCGTCACCTCTGACGAGGCCCACGGCACCGTCGCGCTCCGCAGAGCCATGCTCACCGGCGAGCACGACGCCACCCGTCGTGGCATCCAGGGCAGAGACCAGATCAGCAACAAATCGGGTGGAGTAGTTCCCGTCGCCGTCGCCGTCGGATGCTCCTCCGGTCACGACCACAACTGCGTCCGCCGGAGACAGGTCATCCTGACCGTCGGCGAAGAAGCCGGCATTGCCCAGTGCTCCGAGCACCACCGCCCGGTCGGAGGCGCTGGCGGCACCACGACCACCACTCAGCGACTGACCGAGCAGTTCACCGACATGGTAACCAGGGTCGAGCCGGTCTTCAGACAAGGAGGCTCCGGTCGGCAAGCTTCCAGCCGCAAGTGACTTGAGCTCATCACCGGAATCCGGCGAGGTGAACGACGGATCGAACCGTAAGGTCCCGGCGTCTTCACCACCTGCATCGCCGATCAGCGCGCGCACCGCGTTCACCGCCTCGTCATCCGCGTCAGAGGTGGCCATGACCAGCACGGAACGGTCCGCCAGATCATCGCCCACGGCATCGGTCGCCAACTCGGAGAGTACGGCATCTGATGCCTCCCCCTCGGCGGTCTCCAGGTCGGCGCGGTCGGTTTCCGCCGTGAGACGGGACTGAGCCTCCGAATCCACGGCAGTGGGTCCACCTTCCACATTCGGCGCCAGAACATAGAAGCCCAGTGCGGTACCGACAGCGATGCCGAGGGAGACAACCCCGGTCGTCTTACCCGCCCCCATCAGAACAGGTCCTGGAATCGGAGAGCAATGTTGTTCCAGGTGTCGACCAGGTTGTCCGCAAAGCTGCCCGAACCGCTGAATCCGGCGATCAGGACGATCACCACGACGGCCAACAGCACGCCGACCAGGGCCCACCACCATCCGCCCCCGCTACGGGAGACCCGGTAGAGTTCCGCGACGGCCGTGGAATCGACCAGGCGCCCACCGACCCGTAGGCGGGAGAGCATTGCAGAGGGCGTGTCCGGTGACTGTGCCGTGTCGAAGATACGGTCCAGGTCCAGGATCGGCCCGAGGTTCACCACCATCGACGCACCCTTGTAGTCGGCCAGCAGGAGTGCCAGATCAGTGGAGTCGGACGTGGCAGCCGGGAACGTCATCGCGCCGACACCCAGGTCCTGGATGCGTTCCAGACCAGCCGCGTGACCGTCCGGCTCTGCAGGCAGGACGATGGTGGCACCGGAGTTCAGCGCGTCATTGCTGATCACCTCGGGGTCACCGACGATCACGCGGGGACGGTAGCCGTGTTTCAATACCGTGTCCGCGGCACCGTCCACGGCAATGATGACCGGCTCATACTCCCGGATGAAGTAGCGCAACGACTTGATCTTGTCGTCGATGGCAGGATCCGGACTGACCACCAGGACCTTGCGGTCGTCCATGTCCACGCCGACCTCGGGAATCCCGAGTCCGTCGATGAACAACGGAGCTTCCGTACGAACAAACTCGGCGGTGTTCCCGGTAAACGCCTCCATATGGTCGGCCAAGGTTTCACGTGCCTCGTCGAACCTGGTGACAGCGGTGTCCTCGTCGAGGACCACGCCCTTGCCGATGGAGCGGTCACCGTAGAATATCTTGCCCTCGTGCAGGCGCCCCTTCCGCCCGTTCTTCAACCGCTCCGTCAGCGTCGGATCCGCGTTGTCGATCAGGACGATGCCAGCGTCCAGCATCATCTGCGGCCCGAAGTTCGGGACGTTACCGGTGGAGAATGTCGCCGTGTTGACCACGGCAGCCACCTTGGCGTCGATGAACTTCTGGGCGAGCGCACGGCCGATGTCCGGCTGGTCGATGACGACGATATCGCCCTCGGACAAGCGACCGGTGCCGTTCGTCCCGGTGCAGTCCCGGGTGTGGCCGTGGATGCCGGGGGTGTCAGTACGGGAGAAGATCATGGAGACCATTGTGGCGGTTGGTCCCGCCGGGACGAGGTAGGCGCGCCGATGCAGCCCCGGGCAAATGCGCCGCACGCCGGGGCTGAATACTACCCGGCGTCGAGCTCGGCCTTCGCCCGGCGGGCGGTTTCCAGAAGCTCCTCTGCGTGGGCACGCCCGGTGTCCGATTCAAGCCCTGCGAGCATCCGGGAGAGTTCCTCCACCCGTTCGGTACTGTCCAGCGTGCGGACGCTGGAGCGCACCGACTCCTCCGACGCTGCCTTCGCCACGTGCACGTGGGCATCGGCGAACGCCGCCACCTGCGGCAGGTGAGTCACGACGATCACCTGGTTGTCCACGGCAAGCCGCGCCAGCCTCCGTCCGATCTCGACGGCAGCACGTCCGCCTACTCCGGAGTCGACCTCATCGAAGACCATCGTTCTCCCACGCCCTGCCAGGACCACCTCGAGGGCGAGCATCACCCTGGAAAGCTCACCACCGGAAGCGGTGGCCGCGAGCGAGTTCGGGGTTCCACCCTGGACAAGCAGAAACTCGACCTCGTCGATACCGTCGGCGAGGCAGTCAGCAGATTCGGCGGCTGCGGCCCCGCGACCTCCTGCGCTGCGCACATCCACCCTGAGCGAGGACGACATCTGCAACCCCTCGATCTCGGTGCTCACCGCCGTAGCGAACCGGCCAGCTGCCGCGGTCCGTGAGGATGACAGTTCCCGCGCGGCGTCGACCATGGCCGCCGCAGCCTCCTCGACCCGTCCCCGCAGTTCCTCCAGCGCGTCGCCCGAGACATCGATCGAACTCAGCCTCTCACGGGCCTGGTCCCGCCAGGCCAGCACACCGTCGATGTCGGAGGCGTACTTTCGCAGTTCACGGAGGTCCTGCTGGCGCGCCAGCAGCCCCTCGAGGCTCTCCGGTGACGGAACATCCGACAGCGCTGCACCGATCTCCCCGGAGATATCCGCCAGGTCCGTCACGACGGCATTGATACGGGCCGCCAGATCACCAAACCGAGGCTCAGCCCCCGCCCGTTCCGACAGAGCGGACGCCGCTGCGGACAGCGACTCGACGGCGGCAGCCTCCTCGACCGCAGCATCGGGATCCCCTCCATCGATCGCAGCCAGAGCGGCCAGCGCAGCATCCCGGACCTCGTCGGCGTCCTGCAGCCGGCTGATGGTCACTTTCAGATCCTCGTCCTCACCCGGCTGGGGGTCGAGGGTGTCGATCTCCTCGAGGGACCGACGCAGCGTCTCCGCCTCAAGAGCCAGGTCGCGCCGTTTTTCGGTCCGTTCATTGAGGTCACGTGCCAGGGCCGCCCATGCACGGCGCAGACGCCGGTAGTTCCGACGGTCTCCGTCGAGTCCGGCGAACCTGTCGAGGTTGCGGAGCTGGCGGGTCGGGTCGAGCAGCTGGAGTTGGTCGGACTGGCCGTGGATCGTCAGCAGTCGCGAGGAGAAGTCGCCCAACACGCCGGCTGCCACGGTGCGCCCGGCCAGATGAGCCCGGGACCGCCCGGAGGAACTCACCGACCGTGAGACGACCACCTCACCGTCGTCCAGATACCCGCCGACATCGTCGACGAGCCTGGCTGCCGCGGAATCCCCGTCAGTGTGGAAAATGCCGTCGACCGTTGCCCGTTCAGTTCCTGAACGGACCCTCTGGCTGTCGGCACGGGCGCCCGACAGCAGTTTCAGACCGGTCACCACCATGGTCTTGCCGGCACCCGTCTCACCGGTCACCACCGTGAATCCGTCGGTGAACTCGGCGACGGCCTCCTCGATGACTCCGAGGTTCTGGATCTGCAGTTCCCTCAGCATTCCCGTCACCTTCGCGGTCCGCGCCACCCGGTCACCGGGAGGCGGAACTTCTGGACGAGTCGGTCCGTGAAAGGTTCGGTGTCCAGGCGTACCCACCGCACGTCCTGCGGGCCACGGCGGATCTCGACCCGGGCGCCGGGGGGCATGTGGATCTGCCGGAAACCGTCCATCACCGCTGTCGCCGGGGACGTCTGCGGGTTCGTCTCGACAGCGACCGTCGAATCAGGGCTGACGACCAGTGGGCGGGCGAACAACGTGTGCGCATTGGAGGGCACGACCAGAATGGACGCCAGCTCCGGCCAGAGGATCGGCCCCCCTGCAGAGAAGGCGTACGCTGTCGATCCTGTGGGCGTCGAGACCAGTACCCCGTCGCAACCGAATGAACTCACCGGCCGTTGGTCGACCTCGAGGATCGTATCCAGGACGCCCTGACGGTTCAGGTTCTCCACGGAACACTCGTTCAGTGCCCAGCCGGTGCCCAGGACACGTCCGTCATTGTCGCGGGCGGTAATGGAGAGCGTCATCCGGTTCTCGATCCGGTAGTCCCCCGCAATGACCCGGTCGAGTGCTTCCTCCAGCGACTCCTGCTCCCATTCAGCGAGGAAGCCGATGTGGCCCATGTTCACGCCCAACACCGGGACGTCCTGGGCGTGGGCGATATCCGCAGCACGCAGGAATGTCCCGTCCCCGCCCAGGACGAGGACGAGGTCCACGCCCTTGGCTGCTTCAGTGGTGTGCCCGTAACGGGGGAACCGGCCGAGGATCTCGTGGCGGGCCACCGGAGCGGGGTCACCGGTGGACATCACGCGCACGGTGAGACCACCGTCGGACAGTCTCTGTGCTGCGGCCGCAGCCATGTTGAGCTTGTCCGACGCGCCGGTGTGTGCGACGAGGAGCACCTCGCGGACCCGGGGGGCTTCTTCAGTCACTGGGGACCCTCCTTCACTGCCTTGTCGACCATGGCGGTCAGGTTTTCCTCACCGGGGGCACTAACACCACCGTCATTGACCAACCACAGAAAGTATTCCACGTTTCCGCTGGGCCCGGGCAAAGGCGATGCAACGACCGCCCGGGTGGACAGCCCGTGCCGCTGTGCTGCACGCGCGACATCGAGGGTGACCTCCGCACGCAAAGCGGGATCGCGGACAACTCCCCCGTGCCCAAGCCGGTGCTTGCCGACCTCAAACTGCGGCTTGACCATCGGTAGCAGATCACCCCCCTCGGCAGTACACGCGGCGAGGGCGGGAAGCACTAGGTCTATGGAGATGAATGAGAGGTCGCCCACCATGGCATCTGCGGGGCCGCCGAGTTGCTCAACAGTCAGCGTGCGCACATTGGTGCGGTCCAACACGGTCACGCGGTCGTCGTTCTGCAAGCGCCAGATCAGCTGCCCATAGCCGACATCCACGGCCAAGACCTCTGCTGCACCCCGGTCGAGACAAACATCCGTGAATCCACCAGTCGAAGCACCTGCGTCGAGGACGCGGCGCCCCGAGAGGCTCAGACCCGAGGGCTCAAATGCGGCGAGCGCCCCCAAAAGTTTGTGCGCTCCGCGTGACGCCCAACGGTCGTCATCGCTGACCGCTACGCGGATCGAGACCTCCCCGTCGACACCTGTCGCCGGCTTCGTCGCCACCATCCCGTTCACACTGACCCGTCCCGCGACAATCATCTCACGGGCGTGTTCACGTGACCGGGCATCCTTGCGCCGGACAAGCTCGGCGTCGAGTCGTTGGAGACGGCGGTTCCTGTTCTGCTTCGGCATGATCAACGGCCCTCCATCGCGTCATTGATCAGGCGGTGCGCCCTCTCAAGAAGCTCTGCTTCATCGTTGCCTTCAGTATCCGAGGACAACAGCGCATCCACCTGGGCGATGAGAGAGTCCGCGTCGAAGACGGCCTCTCCATTCGCTCCGGCACCTTCAGTGGCACCATGAGCCGCCGTCTTCGCGGCGAGGTCACCGGGGTTCACCGCCACCCCCTCAGAGCCGCAGCTGCCGCGTCGTCACCAGCGGCAGCGACAACCTCGGGGTCACGGCCATCGTCGATCTCCTGCCAGACGACCGGTGCCGCCGCAGCGACTGCTTCCGCAGACATCACCTCCGCTGTACCGGTATCGCCCGAGGACACGACCACTCGGCCCCGTTCGGGACGGGCAGACCACCCGTCCAGGTGGTCCCGGAGGTTCGCGGCGATGAACGTGGGACGGAACTCCGTGTGCAACAGCTCCGAATGGGTCGCCACGCCCGTCAGCACGCAGAGAGTATCAATACCGGCGGCGTTGCCGCCGGCGATGTCGGTATCCAGACGGTCGCCGACGGCCAACGGACGCCGGGCGCGCGATGCCGTCACCGCACGACGGAACATCTCGGGCAGCGGCTTTCCTGCGCTACGCGGCGTTACACCCGTGGCGCTGACGACAGCGGCTACCAGGGAACCGTTGCCGACGAGGAACCCCCGCTCCGACGGGAGCGTGGTGTCGAGGTTCGACGCCACATATTCAGCACCCGCGCGGATACTCAACGCCGCTTCCGACAACTGCGGCCAACCGTTCTCCGGGCTGTGACCGTGCAGCACGACGTGGGGCTGCCCGTCAGCGCTGTCGACGACATCGAAACCTGCCTCTGTGGCGAGGTCACGGAAAGACCTGGCTCCGACGACGTAGGCGCGCCGTCCTGACGCCTGGACTGACTTCTCCGTGAGAATCTCGTTGGCCAGAGTGCACGCCGCCTGCGCGGAGGTCAGAACCTGTGTGTCCCCAACCGTGAAGGACAGGCGACGCAGGTGGTCCGCGACCTGCCTGGGCGAACGTGAGGCGTTGTTCGTGATGTAGACGACCTCGCGTCCCATCAACGCCTCGTGGGCGCCGTCCACCGCAACATCTCCCTTGAAGACGGTACCGTCAAGATCAGCGAGGAGAACATCATAGTCATCCAGAACGCGCAGGCCCGTCATCTGTCAGGCGTCCTTGAGCTCGCGCAGCCGTGCCTCGGAATCCAGCACGTTCTCCGTGTCCATCTCGATGGCCCGTTCGAACCACTGCCGGGCACCGGGGACGTCACCGACGGCCAGCAGAGCATCCGCATAGGCATAGGTCACGCGCAGAGCGGTGACGGCGGGCAAATCGGTCGACTCCGACTCCGGTTGCAGCGCTGTGAGGGCCGCCTCATTGTCGCCGAGATCATGCTGCGCACCAGCGACGACGATGGCGAGTTCTGCCCGTCCTTCGGGGTCCAGTTCTTCAGCTTCAGGAGAGCGTCCGAGCTCCACGGCCTTACCGGGGTGCCCGAGACCCCGCTCACAGTCGGCCATCACGGCGAGGAGACCGGGCCCGCCTGCCATACGGCGGGCAGCGCGGAGCTCCGTCAGCGCTTCCTTCCACTGACCCGCGTGGTACGCGGCGATCCCCAGCGTTTCACGGGTGATGGGCACACGTCCGCCACGGTCTTTCGCTGCCCGTGCATGTGCGAGGGCCTTCTCCGGATCCTTGTCCATCAGGGCGGCAGCCATGACGAGATGACCGGCGACCTTGTCTGCGTTGTCTTTAGACAGGCTCCGGAGCTCCTGGCGGATGCCGGGGTCGAGTTCCTTGGGGCTGACGTCAGAGGGGATCTCCGGTTCCTGCAGCCGCTGGCTGATCCGTTCCTCGCGGTAGCCCGAGCGGTGGGGACCGTTGTGACGGTCGCGACGGCGATCGTCACCCTGGCCCTGTCCGCCGCGGTTGGGTCGTGCCCCTCTGTCCCGATCCCGATTGCCCTGTCCCGCACGGTTGTCACGGCGGTCGTCGCGGTTGTTGCGACGACCATCCCTGTTATCGTCACCGCCGCGCCCCCGGTAGCCGCCGCGCTCGCCGCCGCGGCTACTGTCGCGATTGCCGTAGCTGCGTTGCCCCCCTCGACCTCCCTGACCGCCATGGCCACCGGGGCCGCGTCGTCCGGCGTTGGAGGACTGGCTTCCGCCACGATGGTGGCCGCGGGAACCGCTGCCGCCGGAGGACTCGCTCATCTGACTACCTCTTCCTGGTGTTGTTATTCCCGACCGATTCTAGGTCAGGTGTGCACAGAGACCAACCGGGAGGAATGCCCGGGCAGTTGCTGCGACTGTAAAAACGCATAAAAAAAGTGTGTGGTCGGAGCAGCCACCATCGACTGCTCCAACCACACACCATCACCTAAATTTTGATGCCGGCGGCGTCCTACTCTCCCACACCCTCCCGGGTGCAGTACCATCGGCGCAGGCAGGCTTAGCTTCCGGGTTCGGAAAGGGACCGGGCGTGACCCCACCGCTAAAACCACCGACAAACACACACGAAACAAACACACACCCAACCCCGCCAACAACCCCTCCCCAGGGACAAAACCCCACAAAAGAGAAGCCAACAGACTGGTGCACTGTGCCGTTCCAGACACTGCACAATGAACGCGAAAATACCTTCACACTACTACACAACAGAACCACTCGTTACAACGTTAATGTCATCCTCGGTCAATTAGTACCGGTCACCTCCAACACTCACATGCTGTCCAGATCCGGCCTATCAACCCCGTCGTCTACAGGGAACCTCAAACGAAACCTCATCTCGAAACAGGCTTCCCGCTTAGATGCTTTCAGCGGTTATCCCTCCCATACGTAGCCAACCAGCCATGCCACGGGCGTGACAACTGGCCCACCAGAGGTATGTCCAACCCGGTCCTCTCGTACTAGGGTCAGCCTTTCTCAAGTTTCAACGCGCACGGCGGATAGAGACCGAACTGTCTCACGACGTTCTAAACCCAGCTCGCGTGCCGCTTTAATGGGCGAACAGCCCAACCCTTGGGACCAACTCCAGCCCCAGGATGCGACGAGCCGACATCGAGGTGCCAAACCATCCCGTCGATATGGACTCTTGGGGAAGATCAGCCTGTTATCCCCGGGGTACCTTTTATCCGTTGAGCGACACCGCTTCCACAAGCCGGTGCCGGATCACTAGTCCCTACTTTCGTACCTGCTCGACCTGTCAGTCTCACAGTCAAGCTCCCTTGTGCACTTACACTCAACACCTGATTACCAACCAGGCTGAGGGAACCTTTGGGCGCCTCCGTTACTCTTTGGGAGGCAACCGCCCCAGTTAAACTACCCACCAGGCACTGTCCCTAACCCAGATCATGGGCCGAGGTTCAGATATCCAGCACGATCAGAGTGGTATTTCAACAACGACTCCACAACCACTAGCGTGGCCGCTTCACAGTCTCCCACCTATCCTACACAAACCGAACCGAACACCAATACCAAGCTATAGTGAAGGTCCCGGGGTCTTTTCGTCCTGCCGCGCGTAACGAGCATCTTTACTCGTACTGCAATTTCGCCGGGCCTGTGGTTGAGACAGCAGGGAAGTCGTTACGCCATTCGTGCAGGTCGGAACTTACCCGACAAGGAATTTCGCTACCTTAGGATGGTTATAGTTACCACCGCCGTTTACTGGGGCTTAAATTCTCCGCTTCGGTGTTACCACCTAACAGGTCCTCTTAACCTTCCAGCACCGGGCAGGCGTCAGTCCGTATACATCGACTTACCGTCTTCGCACGGACCTGTGTTTTTAGTAAACAGTCGCTTCCCTCTATCCTCTGCGACCCACACCAGCTCCAGCCGAAAAAGCCTTCACCAGCACGGGCCCCCCTTCTCCCGAAGTTACGGGGGCATTTTGCCGAGTTCCTTAACCACAGTTCACCCGATCGCCTTAGTATTCTCTACCTGACCACCTGTGTCGGTTTGGGGTACGGGCCGAATGTGCACATCGCTAGAGGCTTTTCTCGACAGCATAGGATCACCGACATCCCCGCAAACGGGTACGCATCACGCCTCACCCATCATGAACCCCGGATTTACCTAGGGCTCGGGCCACACGCTTACACCACAATCCAATAAGTGGCTCGGCTACCTTCCTGCGTCACCCCATCACTTGGCTACTACCAATTCAGGTCCCGCGCATCCACACACACCAAGCCCACAAAGTAGACCCAGCACACGCTTCAGGGCGGTTAGTATCACTGATTCACCATGGTCGCACACACACGGGTACGGGAATATCAACCCGTTATCCATCGACTACGCCTGTCGGCCTCGCCTTAGGCCCCGACTCACCCTGGGAAGATTAACTTGACCCAGGAACCCTTGGTCATCCGGCGGATGAGGTTCTCACTCATCATTCGCTACTCATGCCTGCATTCTCACTCGCATAGCGTCCAGCACTGGGTCACCCCGCACCTTCACTCGCTACACGACGCTCCCCTACCAACCCACACCCAAAGGTGCAAGTTCCGCGGCTTCGGCGGTGTACTTGAGCCCCACTACATTGTCGGCGCAGAACCACTCGACCAGTGAGCTATTACGCACTCTTTCAAGGATGGCTGCTTCTAAGCCAACCTCCTGGCTGTCTTCGCGATCCCACATCCTTTTCCACTTAGTACACCCTTAGGGGCCTTAGCCGGCGATCTGGGCTGTTTCCCTCTCGACTACGAAGCTTATCCCCCGCAGTCTCACTGCCGCGCTCTCACTTACCGGCATTCGGAGTTTGGCTGATGTCGCTAAGATGGTAGTCCCGCTAAACCAACCAGTAGCTCTACCTCCGGCAAGAAACACACGACGCTGCACCTAAATGCATTTCGGGGAGAACCAGCTATCACGGAGTTTGATTGGCCTTTCACCCCTACCCACAACTCATCCCCTCAGTTTTCAACCTAAGTGGGTTCGCGCCTCCACGACGTCTTACCGTCGCTTCACACTGGCCATGGGTAGATCACCCCGCTTCGGGTCCAGGACACGCCACTAACAACACACTAGTTAGTATTCGCTTTCGCTACGGCTACCCCACACGGGTTAACCTCGCGACGTGCCGCTGACTCGCAGGCTCATTCTTCAAAAGGCACGCCATCACCCCACAAGGAGGCTCTGACGGATTGTAGGCACACGGTTTCAGGTACTATTTCACTCCCCTCCCGGGGTACTTTTCACCATTCCCTCACGGTACTATCCGCTATCGGTCACAACAAGTATTCAGGCTTACCGGGTGGTCCCGGCAGATTCACAGCAGATTCCACGAGCCCGCTGCTACTCGGGGACACTTGCAACCCACATGCATGATGCTTTCACGTACCGGACTCTCACCGTCTACGGCAGGCCATTCCAAACCACTTCCGCTAACACCACACACACAGGCGGCAGGCTGACAGACCCACCACACAAGACCCCACAACACCCCACATGCAACCCCTGCCAGGTATCACACACATAAGGTTTAGCCAAACATCCGATTTCGCTCGCCGCTACTCACGGAATCACTATTGTTTTCTTCTCCTACGGGTACTGAGATGTTTCACTTCCCCGCGTTCCCTCCACACCAGCTATACATTCACCAGTGGGTGACCGCGCATAACCACGGCCGGGTTTCCCCATTCGGACATCCTCGGATCAACGCTCAGTTGGCAACTCCCCGAGGCATTTCGCAGCCTCTCACGTCCTTCATCGGCTCATTGTGCCAAGGCATCCACCGTGCGCCCTTCACAGACAACACTAAAACAAACAAAGATGACTCTACAAAAATTGCATAAAATAAAGAAGATACTCGCGTCCACTATACAGTTCTCAAACAACACGACACCCACAACCACACGCACACCACTGCACGCACAATCAAGAAGATGCCCAACAAAAAGGAGCATGCTGCCCCAGACACCCAACACCGCAACACACCAAGCAACACTTTTTCGCCGACACCACATAAAGCCATGCGACAAACAAACGATGATCCAGACAACGATCTCCACCCGGATTCAACAAAACAGACTACGCAAACCCCCCACCCACACTCAACGCGGGCAAGGCAAGTAAGGCCTGTAACCAAAAAGCTCCTTAGAAAGGAGGTGATCCAGCCGCACCTTCCGGTACGGCTACCTTGTTACGACTTCGTCCCAATCGCCGATCCCACCTTCGACAGCTCCCTAACGAGTTTGGGCCACTGGCTTCGGGTGTTACCAACTTTCATGACGTGACGGGCGGTGTGTACAAGGCCCGGGAACGTATTCACCGCAGCGTTGCTGATCTGCGATTACTAGCGACTCCGACTTCATGGAGTCGAGTTGCAGACTCCAATCCGAACTGAGACCGGCTTTAAGGGATTAGCTCCACCTCACGGTATCGCAACCCACTGTACCGACCATTGTAGCATGTGTGAAGCCCTGGACATAAGGGGCATGATGATTTGACGTCATCCCCACCTTCCTCCGAGTTAACCCCGGCAGTCTCTCGCGAGTCCCCACCATAACGTGCTGGCAACACAAGACAAGGGTTGCGCTCGTTGCGGGACTTAACCCAACATCTCACGACACGAGCTGACGACAACCATGCACCACCTGTATACAGACCACAAGGGAAAACACATCTCTGTGCCGATCCTGCATATGTCAAGCCCAGGTAAGGTTCTTCGCGTTGCATCGAATTAATCCACATGCTCCGCCGCTTGTGCGGGCCCCCGTCAATTCCTTTGAGTTTTAGCCTTGCGGCCGTACTCCCCAGGCGGGGCGCTTAATGCGTTAGCTACGGCACGGAAGTCGTGGAAGACCCCCACACCTAGCGCCCACCGTTTACGGCATGGACTACCAGGGTATCTAATCCTGTTCGCTACCCATGCTTTCGCTCCTCAGCGTCAGTAACTGCCCAGAGACCTGCCTTCGCCATCGGTGTTCCTCCTGATATCTGCGCATTTCACCGCTACACCAGGAATTCCAGTCTCCCCTACAGTACTCAAGTTATGCCCGTATCGCCTGCACGCCCGGAGTTAAGCCCCGGAATTTCACAGACGACGTGACAAACCACCTACGAGCTCTTTACGCCCAGTAATTCCGGACAACGCTCGCACCCTACGTATTACCGCGGCTGCTGGCACGTAGTTAGCCGGTGCTTCTTCTACCACTACCGTCACTGACCCAACAAGGCCAGCTTCGTCATGGCTGAAAGGAGTTTACAACCCGAAGGCCTTCATCCCCCACGCGGCGTCGCTGCATCAGGCTTGCGCCCATTGTGCAATATTCCCCACTGCTGCCTCCCGTAGGAGTCTGGGCCGTGTCTCAGTCCCAATGTGGCCGTCCACCCTCTCAGGCCGGCTACCCGTCGACGCCTTGGTAGGCCATTACCCCACCAACAAGCTGATAGGCCGCGGGCTCATCCTGCACCGAAAAACTTTCCACCACCGACACTAAACGATGGTCCTATCCGGTATTAGACCCAGTTTCCCAGGCTTATCCCGAAGTGCAGGGCAGATCACCCACGTGTTACTCACCCGTTCGCCACTCGAGTACCCTGCAAGCAGGGCCTTTCCGTTCGACTTGCATGTGTTAAGCACGCCGCCAGCGTTCGTCCTGAGCCAGGATCAAACTCTCCATAAAAGCATATCAGCCCTACAAAAAGCCTGAACATACTGGCAAACAAAAAAATACTGAACTACTGACAAAAAATGTCAATCACATCAACCCACACCACCGGGGAGGTGGCACGAGCCGACAAACATCAACACCAATCAGCAGCACAATAAGAAAAGAACAATATTTAACAAGCAATCACGCTTGCCGGTATCATCCCAAACCACCGCGCCACACAACCAGTGCGACAAAAAAATACTTGGTTTGTTACGCTATTGAGTTCTCAAACAACACACGCACACAACAATCCCCACCAAAAACAGTAGGAAGCCGCTGCGGCTGATTCACAAGGTACACCACCACATTACCGGAAAGCAACCCAAAGGTTAACAACCGATCACGGCCATCCTTGCCGTCGCTACCACCCGGACAACATCCCGGCGTCTCGCTGACTCGCATCAATCTACACACACCCCCACCACACCCACAAACCCACAGGTCACGGCCATACAATCACTGCGCCCGCAGTGACATGACCTCACAGGGTCCGTCATGATGTTCGTCGGATGGTCACAAAGGACACAACGGCTGCGCCGCCACCTGGTTCCAGGTGGCGGCGCAGCCGTCCTTCATCTGACAGTCAGCTCATCCAGTCACTGGGGATCGGTGAGCTTGATGCCTGCGAACCGCTTCTTGCCTTTCCGCAGGACCAGCCAGTCACCGGCAAGGAGGTCGTCTTTCCCTGGCACCCATTCCATGTCAGTGACACGGACGTTGTTGACGTACGCGCCGCCCTCACCGATCGTGCGACGCACTGCGCCCTTCGACTTCTCCAGACCGGTGGCGATGAACAGGTCGACGACACTCGTGCCGGAGGAAACCTCGGCGCAATCTGTCTCCGACAGTGCACCGGACAACGTCGTCTCGTCCAGTTCCGCCAGCTCGGCTTTACCGAAAAATGCCTCTGCCGCCTTCTCTACCTTCTCAACCGCCTCGGCGCCGTGCACGAGTTCCGTCATCTCCCGTGCAAGGGTGCGCTGTGCTTCTCGCTTGAACGGGCGCTCGTCGACTTCGACAGCCAGCCTGTCGAGTTCGTCCTGACCCAGGAACGTGAACCACCGCAGGTAGCGGATGACGTCGGCATCGGCAGCATTGAGGAAGTACTGGTACCAGCTGTACGGGCTTGTCATCTCCGGATCGAGCCAGAGCTTGCCGCCACCGGTCGACTTACCGAACTTCCGTCCCTCGGAGTCCGTCACCAGGGGCACAGTCAATCCATGGACAGTCTCACCGTCGACCCGTCGGTTCAGATCCACTCCCGAGACGATATTGCCCCACTGATCCGATCCACCGATCTGCAGCCTGCAGTCGTGCGTCCGGCGGAGCTCGACGAAGTCGTTGGCCTGAAGAAGCATGTACGAGAACTCCGTGTAGGACATTCCGTCAGTCTCCAGGCGACGCTTCACGGTGTCGCGGGCAAGCATTGTGTTCAACCCGAAGTTCTTTCCGATGTCCCGCAGGAAGTCGATGGCCGTCATCTTCGCGGTCCAGTCGATGTTGTTCGCTGGAATCGCAGCGTTCTTCCCCTCGAAGGATACGAAACGTGCGAGTTGCTTCTTGATGCGCCCGACGTTCGCCTCCACTTCCTCGACGGTGAGCATCGTGCGTTCTCCCACGTCACGGGGATCACCGATCATGCCGGTGGCGCCACCTGCCATGACGATGGGGGTGTGCCCCGCGCGCTGAAGCCGTGCCAGCATGAGGAGGGGGACGAGGTGACCCGCGTGAAGCGACGGGCCCGTCGGGTCGAATCCGACGTACGCCGTCGTCGGGGTGGACAGTTCCTCGCGCAGTGCGTCCAGATCAGTGGACTGCGCGATGAGACCACGCCATTGCAGGTCGTCGAGGATATTGGTCTGCTCGGTCATTCTTGATGGTCCTTCTGTACTTCTCGAGTGGGTCAGTTCGCGGTCAGCGGCCAGCTAACGGCTTCTTCAGCCAGCAGGACGGGAACGCCGTCCTGCACCGGATAAGCGATGTCCAGCCGCGGATTGACCAGATATTCCCCGTGGACCTCCAGGGGTTGCTTGTCCTGGGGGCAGACGAGGATCTCGAGAAGTCGGGGATCGATCATGCGGGTTAGTCTATCCCCATGTCGACCTCGTCGTCGGCAGAGGGTCCGTAACACCGACCTTGCGGGTGCGCTGCACCAAGGCCGGTGACAGGGCTCGGCCCGGCCTCAGCGCACGGGTGCGGCAGTCCAGGCTCTCGCGTCAGCGACGGCGTCGGAAACACGATTGAGCTGTTCTGCCACGCGCACACCGGCGGTGCCGCCTCGTGTCGACCGTGAGGCGACAGCACCGTCGACCGTGAGTACCTCGCGCACGTCGGCGGTCAACACCGGATGCACCTCGGCGAGTTCGTCCTCCGTCAGCGAGACCAGGTCCACTCCCCTGCTCTCGGCGATCCTCACACACTGCCCCGACGCCTCATGCGCGTCGCGGAACGGGACGCCCTGGCGGACCATCCACTCCGCCAGGTCGGTGGCCAGCGTGAACCCGGCTGGAGCCAGTTCACGTAACCGTTCTGGGTGGAAGGTCAACGTACCGACCAGCCCCGCCATCGCCGGCAACAGTAGCCGCAGCTGTGCGACAGAATCGACGATGGGCTCCTTGTCTTCCTGCAGATCCCGGTTGTAAGCCAACGGCAGTGCCTTGAGCGTCGCCAACAGGCCGGTGTGATTACCGATGAGTCGACCGGTCTTGCCACGCATGAGCTCGGCGACATCCGGATTCTTCTTCTGCGGCATAATCGACGATCCCGTCGACCACTCGTCGGCGAGAGTCACATAGCCGAACTCCGGCGTCGACCATGCGATGATCTCCTCGGCGAGCCGCGAGAGATCCACAGCGACCTGCGCGAGAACGAAAGACGTCTCTGAGGCGAAGTCCCGCGAGCTCGTCGCGTCGATCGAGTTGTCTGCGGCAGCGTCGAAACCGAGTTCTGCAGCAATTGCCTCGGGGTCCAACGACAGCGAGGAACCCGCCAACGCCCCTGAACCGTACGGGGACACCGCCAGGCGCTTGTCGAGGTCGCGGAACCGGGCCACATCCCTCAACAACGGCTGCGCGTGTGCGAGCAGCTGATGACCCAACAGAACGGGTTGAGCAGCCTGGAAGTGGGTCTTCCCCGGCATGATGACATCCGGATGCGCCTCCGACTGCGCCACGAGGGCATCGACGACGTCGAGCACTCCCTCGGTCGTCTCGCGGACAGCGTCACGGACCCACATCCGGAACAGCGTGGCGACCTGGTCATTCCGGGAACGTCCGGCCCGCAGTCGTCCGCCGACCTCCGGGCCGACGCGATCGATCAACCCGCGTTCCATCGCACCGTGGACATCCTCGTCACCGGCATCCGGGCCGAACGCTCCAGACGCGACATCCTCCCCCAGCCGGGTCAGTCCGTCGAGCATCGCCGACAGGTCGTCGTCGGAGAGGAGTCCTGCGCGGTGCAGGACCTTGGCATGTGCTTTCGACGCCAGGACGTCATACGGGGCGAGTACCCAGTCAAAATGGGTCGACTTGCTGAGCGCAGCCATGGCCTCGGTCGGACCGCCGGCGAAACGCCCGCCCCACAGCGCACCTTCATTGGTGCCGTGTTGCTCGATCGGGTTCTGTGCAGGGTTGTCGGTCGTCATACGGGACTACTTTCCGCCGCGGTCGCGCTTGTTGGCGATCTTCGAGGACAGTCCGTGGAGTTCCACGAAGCCCTTGGACATCGTCTGATCGAAGGTGTCGCCGGTGTCGTAGGTCGCAAGGTTGAAGTCGTAGAGCGACTCCTCGGAGCGGCGGCCGTTGACCACGATGTTCCCGTTGTGCAGCACCAGGCGGATGTCACCGGTGACGTGTTCCTGGGTGGACTCGATGAACGCGTCCAGGGACCGCTTCAGCGGGGAGAACCACAGTCCGTCGTACACCTGGTTAGACCATTCGGCGTCGATTCCGCGCTTGTAGCGGGCGAGTTCACGCTCGATGGTCACGTCCTCGAGGGCTTCATGGGCGCGGATCAGGGTCAGCGCACCGGGAGCCTCGTACACCTCACGCGACTTGATGCCGATCAGACGGTCCTCGACCATGTCGAGACGGCCCACGCCCTGGGCTCCGGCGCGGCGGTTCAGTTCCTCGATCGCCTCAAGCACGGTCACCTCGCGTCCGTCGATGGCGACAGGCTTCCCCGACTTGAAGGAGATGATCACCTCGTCAGGGGCCTGGCCCAGCGAGGGCTCTTCGGTGTAGGCGTAGAGGTCCTTCGTCGGCGGGTTCCACAGGTCTTCGAGGAACCCGGTTTCAACCGCGCGGCCCCACACGTTCTGGTCGATCGAGAACGGGGACGATGCCGACTGCTCGATCGGAACGTTATTCTCCTCGGCGAAGGCGATCGCTTTGTCGCGGGTCCATGCGAAGTCACGAGCCGGAGCGATGATCTTCAGAGACGGGTCCGTATCCATGAAACCGACCTCAAAACGAACCTGGTCATTGCCCTTGCCGGTGCAGCCGTGGGCCACATGAGTGCCTCCGTGCTGCTGGGCAGCTTCGACCAGGTGCTTGACGATGAGCGGACGCGAGATCGCGGAGACCATCGGGTACTGCTTCATGTACATCGCATTGGCTTTGATGGTCGGCAGGCAGTACTCCTCGGCGAACTCGTCACGTGCGTCGACGATGATCGACTCGACGGCACCGGCTCCGATGGCGCGCTGGCGGACGGACTCCATGTCCTCGCCGCCCTGCCCGAGGTCGATGGACACCGCGACGACGTCGCCGCCGGTCATCTGCTTGAGGTACGGGATGGCGACGGTGGTGTCGAGGCCTCCGGAGTAGGCGAGTACGACGCGATCAGTCATGGTGTTCGTCAGTCCTTTCGGATAGAGGGGAAATAAGCGGGTGTAACAGTGGAATTGTGTCCCAGCTTCTCAGCTGAGTGTATCTGGTGGAACAGGATCACCGTGCACGGACGGCAGTGACGGCACCGACGGTGCCGGCGACACTGAAATCTCGTGCAGGTGCTCGGCCAGCGCTCGCCCGTCGACGGGATCGCGGGCGAGGACGAACACTGTGTCGTCACCCGCGATGGTCGCGACAACCTCGGGGAGGTCGGACCTGTCGATGACGCTGGCCATGTACTGCGCGGCTCCTGGCGGGGTCCGCAGGACGGCCGTGTTACCCGAGTGGTCCGTCCCCACGAGCAGCTCGACGAGGATGCGGCGCAACCGGGCCGGCCCGTCCGCCGAGAGATCGGTGTCCGTGGCTCCCAGGCTGTAGAACGACTGCCCGTCGGCCCGCACCTTCCTTGCCCCGAGATCAACAAGATCGCGGGACAGGGTGGCCTGGGTGATGTCCACGCCTTCGGCGGCGAGCAGGTCCTGGAGCTGACGTTGGCTGGCGACCCTGCGCGTGTCGACCAAGCGGGAAATCAACCCCTGCCTGGCCGATCGTGTCAGGGGTGACGGATGATTTATCGCAGCAGCCATTCCATCAGGGCCTTCTGTGCGTGGAGACGGTTCTCCGCTTCATCGAAGACGATCGACTGGGGTCCGTCGATAACGCCTGCGGTGACTTCGTAGCCGCGGTAGGCGGGAAGGCAGTGCATGAACACCGCATCCTTGTCCGCAGTGTCCATGAGTTCCTCATTGACCTGGAAGGGCACCAGCGCCGTAGTGTCCCGCCCGGCGTCCATGCCCATTGAGACCCAGGTGTCGGTGATGACGACGTCGGCACCGGTCACGTCCGCGACGTCGGTGACCGTCAAGGTCGCGCCTGTCTCGTCCGCGCGGAGCCGGGCACGGTCGATGAACCGTTGTTCGGGCTGGAACCCTGCCGGCGCAGCGATGGTCATGTCCACTCCCGCGGTCGCAAATCCGAGCATGTAGGAATTGGCCATGTTGTTGGCTCCGTCGCCGAGGTACACGGCTTTGAGGCCCTTCAGCTCACCCTTGTGCTGTCGGATCGTGAGCAGGTCGGCGAGGATCTGGCACGGGTGGAAGTCGTCGCACAGTGCGTTGATGATCGGCACGGTGGCGGTTTCCGCCATGTCATGGAGATTCTGATGCGCCCCGGTCCGCCAGACGACTGCGTCGACGAAGCGAGACAACACGGCGCCGGTGTCCTGGTAGGACTCCTTCTTCCCCATCTGGGACTTGCCGGAGTCCACGACGATCGGGTGCCCACCGAGTTGGTTGATCCCGACGTCGAA
This sequence comes from Corynebacterium glyciniphilum AJ 3170, assembly GCF_000626675.1. NCBI lineage: Bacteria > Bacillati > Actinomycetota > Actinomycetes > Mycobacteriales > Corynebacteriaceae > Corynebacterium > Corynebacterium glyciniphilum. Next base: position 1,982,172 of record NZ_CP006842.1, read on the forward strand.
GGAGAACCGGGTACGGGTGGAGGTCTTGTCGAACAGGACCGCGACGGACTTGTTCATCAGGCTGTTTCGGTAAGGATCCTTGACCATCTCCATGCCGAGGTCGAGAATCTCGGCCTGTTCGGCGACGGACACGGCATCGTCGGCGAGGAAGTGACGGGTCATGACAGCAGCTCCTTGAGCATCGCGAGGGATTCACGGATGTCTGTCTCCGTGATGGTCAGCGGAGGGACGAGACGCAGGACGTCCGGCGAGGGTTGATTGACGAGCAGACCTGCGGTACATGCCCTGTCGGCGAGACCAGGGCGTGGTTCTTCCAGCACGACGCCGAGCATCAGACCCCGTCCACGGATGTGTGAGACAGCCGCCACCGGCTCCAGTTCATCACGGATCACTTTCTCCATGGCGGAGACGTGACCGAGCAGGTTCTCCGCACGGATGGTGTCGATGACGGCACAGCCTGCAGCACAGGCGACGGGATTGCCACCGAACGTCGATCCGTGCTGCCCCTTCGACAGGAGTTGTGCAGCAGGAGTGACAGCGACACAGGCGCCGATCGGCAGGCCACCGCCGAGACCCTTGGCCAGGGTGACCACGTCCGGAACGACGTCCTCTACCTCGTAGCCGAACCACCGCCCGGTGCGCCCCATACCGGCCTGGACCTCATCGACGACCATGAGGATCCCGTACTCGTCACACAGGGCACGGACGTCAGTGAGGAATCCCTCAGGTGCGGGGACGACCCCCGTCTCGCCCTGGATCGACTCGAGGAAGATCGCAGCGGTGTCACCGGCGCAACCGTTCTTCTCGACGAGTGCACGCAGGGCGTCGATATCCCCGTAGGGGTAGAACTCCACCCCGTCCGGGAGAGGTTCGAACGGTGCCCGCTTGTCCGGTTGACCGGTCAGTGCGAGCGAACCCATGGTACGGCCGTGGAAGCCGTGCTCCGCGGCCAGGACGCGGCCCCGTCCCGTCAGGCGGGTGATCTTGAATGCCGCCTCATTAGCCTCGGCACCCGAATTGGCGAAGAATACCTGCGCGTCAGGTCCGGTCAGGTCCTGGAGCTTGCCGGCCAGTTCGATGACCCGCGGGTGCGCGTGGATGTTCGAAGTGTGTCCGAGCGTGGCCACCTGCTGTGACACAGCGTCAACGAGGGCCGGATGGCCATGGCCGAGCGCGTTGACGGCGATCCCTGCCAGCAGGTCGATGTACTCACGACCCTCCGAGTCGGTGACGCGTGCGCCGGAACCGGAGACCAGTTCCACGACAGGTGTGCCGTAGGTCGGCATGACGGTAGATTCCCACCGCCTCTGCCAGTCAGTGTCATGCATGAGGAGACTCCCAGTCGTCACGGGCGATCATCGTCCCGATGCCGCCCTCGGTCATGAGCTCGAGGATCACGGAGTGTCGTTCGCGGCCGTCGATGACGTGGGCCGCCGAGACTCCGGTCCGGACCGCGCTCAGGCACGCCTCCATCTTCGGAATCATTCCGGCGTCCAGGTCGGGAAGGATCTTGTCCAGTTCGTCCGGTGCGATCCTGGAGACCAGCGAGCTCTTGTCCGGCCAGTCGGTGTAGAGGCCCTCGACGTTGGTCAACACCACCAGACGTTCCGCACCGACCGCCGCGGCCAGGGCGCCTGCAGCGGTGTCGGCGTTGATGTTGTAGACGTTGCCGTCTTCGTCGGGCGCGAACGGTGCCACGACCGGAATCCGCCCGGCATCGATGAGGTCCATGAGGACGCTGGCATTGACGTGCGCAATGTCACCGACGCGGCCGAGATCGACCTCCACGCCGTCCACCGTCGCCGTGCGCTTGACCGCGGTGAACAGTCCGGCGTCCTCACCCGAGGTGCCGACGGCAAAGGGCCCGTGCTGGTTGATGAGGTTCACCAGTTCCCGTCCGACCTTTCCGAACAGAACCATGCGCACGTATTCCATGGTCTCCGGAGTCGTGACCCGGAATCCACCGACGAACTCACCCGGCAGGTTGACCTTGTTGAGCATCTCGGTGATCTGAGGTCCACCGCCGTGGACAACGATCGGATGCGCTCCCACAGTCCGCAGGAAAGCCATGTCGGCTGCGAAGGCCGCTTTGAGTTCCTCATCGATCATGGCGTTGCCGCCGTACTTCACGACAACGATCTTGTCGCGGTAATGCAGCAGCCACGGCAATGCCTCGGCGAGGACGTTCGCCCGGGTGGCCGGGTCCAGGTCGGTAGCGCCGCGGTAGACGACCTTCTCGGGGTCGGGCTCTGTCATGACTACTCCTCTATGAGCTGTAGGCGGAATTGATGTGCACGTAGTCGTGCGAGAGGTCAGTGGTCCAGACCGTAGCCGTGCCTTCTCCCCCGGTTCCGAGATCCACCAGCACATCGATGTCGGGGCCAGTGAGATCGACGTCGCGGGCCCCGGGCGCGCCGGTGGCGTTAATGCAGACAGGCTGACCGTTGAAGCTGACCGAAATCCGGTCAGGCTCCATGGCTACTGGCGCCATACCCACCGCTGCGAGCGTCCGCCCCCAGTTGGGGTCAGAACCGAACATCGCACACTTGAACAAACTGTCACGACCGAGGACACGGGCCGCGACCTTCGCCTCCTCATCGGAGTCCGTACCGGTCACGGTGATGGATACCCGCTTGGTCACACCTTCCGCATCCGCCTGGAGCTGCTTGGCGAGATCCAGGCAGACAGCGTGCACCGCGGTGCGGAACTCCTCCTCCGACGGGGTCACGCCCGAGGCACCGTTGGCCATGAGGATGACGGTGTCATTGGTGGAGGTGGAACCGTCGATGTCGACACAGTCGAAGGTGACCTCCGTGGATGCCGTGAGAGCTGGTGCGGGATCTTCGACGTGAGCGTCGGTCGTCAGAACGATCAGCATCGTGGCGAGGGACGGAGCCATCATGCCCACGCCCTTGCCCATACCGCCGAGAGACCAACCGTCGCCATGGTAGACGGCCTGCTTACTGACCAGATCAGTAGTCATGATGGCTTCGGCAGCCGCGGTGCCGGACTCCGGGGATACCGCGTCGGCACGACGAATCTCTGTCGTAAGAGTGTCAACTCCGCTGAGGATCTTGTCCATCGGCAGGGTGTCCCCGATCAGGCCGGTCGAGCACACCGCCACCTCGGAGGGGGCGACCCCGAGTTTGTCGGCGACGGCACGTACCGTCGACGCTGCATCCCGGTCACCCTGCTCGCCGTTGCAGGCGTTGGCGTTCCCTGCATTCAGAATCACCGCGTGGAACGTCCCGTCGTTGTTGGCGCGGGTGAGTTTCACCGGGGAGGCTACGACCCGATTGCGGGTGAAGACGGCGGCAGCGGTGTATTCGGGGCCGTCGTTGACGACGAGGGCCATGTCCGGATTACCCGACGGCTTGATACCCGCGGTGGTCGCCGCTGCCCGGAATCCGGCCGCTGCAGTCACACCGAGGGCCCGGATGGTGTTCTCGACCGCATTGTCGTCCTCGGTGTCCCTCCCGTCCGTGAGGTGGTCCGGGAAAGTAGCGGAATCGTTCGGGTCGAATTCTTCACTCATGGTGGTGTTGTCCTTGTTCTGTCAGAGTCCGGCCATCGGGAGACCTGCGGTCTCGTTCCAGCCCTGGATCAGGTTCAGGCACTGCACGGCTGCGCCGGCGGTCCCTTTGGTCAGGTTGTCGATCGCGCTGGTGGCCACCACGACCCCGTCGGCCACAGTGACCTGGATGTGCGCCATGTTCGTTCCCACCACACTCTTGACTTCGGGCTGCTCGCCCTCGGGAAGGAGGTGCAGGAACGGCTCGCCAGCGCAGAAGTCCTCGTATGCGGACCGGAGCTCGGCAGCGCTTCCCTGGGCCTGTGCGGTAACGGTGGTGAGTATGCCTCGCCCCAGCGGTGCGAGGACGGGAGTGAAGGTCACGCGTACCTCGCCGCCAGAAGGAAGAACCCTCCGGATGTTCTGGGCGATCTCCGGAGTGTGCCGGTGGGTCCCGACCTTGTAGGCGCGGAGGTTGCCCATCGTCTCGCCACCGAGGAGCTCGACAGCGGGCTTTTTTCCAGCGCCTGTGACCCCGGTGACCGAGACCACGGAGACCTCTGGGCTTATCAGCCCGGCGGCCATCCCAGGCAGCAGTGCAAGTGTGGCACCAGTCGGGAAGCACCCGGGGACGGCGACGCCGGACGCTGCGGCGATCGTCGGCCGGTTTCCCGGTAACTCGGGAATGCCGTAGGGCCAGCTACCGGGATAGCTCCCCCCGTAATAGGCGTCCCAGTCGGCCTCGGAGGACAGACGCCGGTCGGCACCGCAGTCCAGCACGACGGTCCCACCGAGATCCAGCGACGATGACACCCCGTGCGGCAGCGCGAGAATGGCGACATCATGGTTCGCCAGGACATCCTCGGTGGTCGCCTCGACAATCCGGTCCGCCAGTTGCGGGAGGCCGGGGACGAGGCTACCGAATCGCTGGCCGGCGTTGGAGGCACCGGTCAAGGCGCCGATCTCGAAGTCCTGACCGTAACCGGGGTGGTTCAGGAGGAGACGGAGCGCTTCCCCTCCCGCGTATCCGCTGGCGCCTGCGACTGCAATGGAAATCATTGTGCAAGTATGCACCGAGAAAGGACTCGGCGCAAGTTATGCATCTTCTCGATTTTTATGCATCGCCGGTCACTGTCCCCGACCGGTAGCCATGTCCCGTCCGTTACCCCCTCAGCGTGGCGCCAACCTTATCTGCCGCGGAGGCCACCGCCGCCTCGCGGGCGACGGAGGCCTCGTCCTCGGTGAGCGTACGGTCAGTCGCACGGAACCTCAGGGTGAAGGTCAGCGACCGCTTCGCCTCCCCCAGAGCATCCGAGTGGTAGACGTCGAAGAGACGTATATGCTCGAGCAGGTCACCGGCACCGTCTTCCAGCGCCGCCTGAACCTCGGCGACCGGGGTCGTCTCATCGACGACGACCGCCACGTCCTGGTTGACAGCGGGGAATGGCGAGATCACGGGCCGGGGGAATGACTCTGCCAGCGGCAACGCATCAAGATTCATCTCGAGGGCCACGGTCCGCTTCGGGAGGTCCGCACGCTCGCAGACCTGGGGGTGCAGTTCACCGGCGTGGCCGACGACGGCACCGTCAACGAGGATCTCCGCGCAACGCCCAGGATGCCAGGGGAGGTACTCGGTGTTACGCAGGGTGATGTCGACACCGACAGCGCGGGCGATGGTCTGTGCCGCGTCCAGCACGTCACTCGCTTCGAAAGGTACTGCATCGCCCCAGGTGCCTTGCAGGACCCGGTTACCCGCCGCGATGACGGACACGCTCAGGGGCTGCTCCGGCAGCGAGGACAGAAGCGCAGAGACCTCGTCCTCGGACGGCCTGGCGGTGACCGACGGCATCGGCGACGTCCCCGACTCTCCGGTAGGGCGGGTAACCTGCTCTACTCCATAAAGTGCGACGTCATGCTGCCCCCTGGCGATGTTGCGGCGCAGTGAATCGATCATCGACGGCAGCAGGCTGGTACCGATCGTCGCGACGTCACTCTCCAGAGGATTGAGAACCCGCACGGCCCGCCGTCGAGGATCATCGGGATCGAGTCCCCACACGTCGAAGACGTCGTTCGGCACGAAGGGGCTGGGGAGCACCTCCACGTAACCGCTCCAGGCCAGTGCATGCCCGACTGAACGTCGCATACGCTGGCGCGGTGAGAGACCACGCCCTGCCGGAGCCGTCGGAACGGTGGACGGAATCTTGTCGAGCCCCTCCAGACGCAGCACCTCCTCGACGAGGTCGGCCGGCATGGTGAGATCCGGCCGCCAGGTCGGCGGTGTCACTTCGATCGCTTTGGCTCCGTTGGCGTCACGCTCTCCGGTTTCCCGTACTGAACACCCCACCTCAGTCAACCGGGAGACAGTCGTACCGGTCGGATAGATCATTCCCGCTGTCTTACCGGGACGGGAGGTATGCATGTCGATGACCGGCATGTCCGGCACCGATCCCACGAGGCTCACACCCTTCTCCACCTCGCCGCCGGCGATGCGGGTGAGCAGTGCGACCGCAAAGTCCAGAGCTGCCTCGATCACCGCGGGATCGGTGCCCCGCTCGAAACGACGGGACGACTCGGAGGACAGACGGTGGCGTCGGGATGTCCGCGCGACGGTGATCTGGTCGAAATGGGCTGCTTCGAAGTAGACGCTGGTCGTCGCGGCGGAGATCTCGGATGTGGATCCGCCCATGACCCCGGCCATCGACTGGATCCCGGTCGCATCGGAGATGACCACATCCTCCCCCGACAGGGTCCGCTCGACACCGTCGAGGGTGGTGATCTTCTGGCCTTCGGGGGCGCGGTGGATGTGCAGGTCTCCGGTGATCCGGTCGGCGTCGAAGGCATGCATCGGCTGCCCGAGCAGGAACATGATGTAGTTCGTGATGTCCGTCGCCGCGTTCACTGGACGCTGACCGCACAACAGAAGTTCCCGCTGGAGCCAGTACGGGGACTCGGCATCTGCGGTGATTCCGGTGACCTTACGGATACCGAAACGCGCACACTTCGTGTCCTCGTCAACCGTGATCTCCGGCAGGTCGCCACGGTCGGTCCCGTGGGGGAGCCCGGCGAGCAGGTCCGTCGGCAGGGCCGCTGCTGCGGGATCGTCGGCCGGGTCACGGAATGTCAGAGAGAAGGAACTGGCCAACTCACGTGCCAGACCGCGGGCCGACAGCGCATATCCCCGGTCCGGCGTGATGTTCACGTCGAAGACGGTGTCGTCGAGGCCGAGGAAATCGCGTGCATCCGCGCCGAGGACGATACGTGGGTCTTCTGCCTCGCTACCACGGATGGCGATGATGCCGGCGGTCTGAACCTTCGCCAGCCCCAACTCCGCGGCAGAACACATCATGCCTTCGGATGTCCGGCCGTACGTCTCCCGGGCACTGATCTCGAAACCACCAGGCAGGACGGCTCCGGGGAGGGAGACGATGACGATATCACCCTCGCGGAAGTTCCGGGCACCGCAGATGATGTGCTGGAGTTCGCCGGACCCGTTGGCTTTCGCCACGTTCACGTCGCAGTAACGGATGGGTTTTTTGAACCCTTCGAGTTCCTCGATGTGCTCGACGCGTCCGAATACCAGCGGACCGGTGGTCGCCTCGATCTGCTCGTACCCTTCGGTTTCAAATCCGACACGCACGAAACCGGCGTCCAGCTCTTCGGCAGGAACAGTGAATGGTGCGGTGGAGGTCTTGAGAAGGCGGGTGAGCCAGGACTGTGAGATCAGCATTGACGGGTGCTCGGTTCCTCTAGATTGTTACGGGGTTGTTCCGGGTGGTGCCGCAGTGGGACGCGGGCCGGGTCTGACAGGGCGCAGCCACGGTCTCAGCCGCGGATACCGAAAGGTTCGGTGAAGCGGACGTCGCCCTCCACCATGTCGCGCATGTCGGGGAGTCCGTTGCGGAACTGCAGTGTCCGCTCGATCCCCATACCGAAAGCGAAGCCGGAGTACTCCTCCGGGTCAACGCCCACGGCCGTCAGCACATTCGGGTTGACCATGCCGCAACCGCCCCATTCGATCCAGCCGGCGCCGCCCTTCTTATTGGGGAACCAGACATCCACTTCTGCCGAGGGCTCGGTGAAGGGGAAGAAATTCGGCCGGATCCGTGTCACCGCATCCTCTCCGAAGAGCGTGCGCGCCAGGTGATCCAGCGTGCCTTTGAGGTGTGCCATCGTCAGGCCCTTGTCGACGGCCAGCCCCTCGACCTGGTGGAAGACCGGGGTGTGGGTCGCGTCCAACTCATCGGTACGGAATACCCGACCCGGGCACGCGATGTAGACCGGCACATCACGTTCGAGCAGCGTCCGTACCTGTACGGGCGAGGTGTGCGTCCGCAGGACCTGCCGTGAGCCTTCGGGGCCGACATGGAATGTGTCCTGGAGGGTCCGCGCAGGGTGGTCCGGCAGGAAGTTGAGTGCGTCAAAGTTGAAGTACTCTGCCTCAACTTCCGGCCCTTCGGCGATCTCCCATCCCATGCCGACGAAGATGTCCGCGATCTGCTCGGACAGGATCGTGATCGGATGCTGAGCGCCCCGCTGGCCGCGTGCCGTCGGCTGGGTGACGTCGATACGCTCCGCTGCCAGGACTTCCGCGTTACGCTTCTCCTCGAGAGCGGATTTCGCCGAGGCATACGCTTTCTCGATCCGCCCGCGAGCCTGGTTGACGAGGCGACCAGCGTCCTTGCGCTGGTCCTTCGGCAGTGAACCGAGGTTCCGGCGCGCGGAGGGCACAGGTGCATCATCACCGAGGTGGGCGCGCCGCAGTTCGGCCAGGGAATCCAGGTCGTCGGCAGCGGAAAACGCCTGTACGGCGGCGTCAGCCGCAGCCTCCAGCCCGGCCTCACTCATGTCGATGTCGTCAGCCACCTAGCGCACCTCGCACTCATTGTTGTCCCGGTCGATCCCCTTTTGGAGTCGATTCAAGATGATACCAATGTCACCCGCACCACGGGATGCCGGGCACGACGTGCATCACACAGTCATGCTCCTCTGGCCACTCGTGCTGTCTCGTACAGGCAGATCGCTGCCGCAGTCACGAGGTTCAGACTCTCTGCTTTCCCCCCCATGGGAATCGACACTCTGACATCCGCCAGGTCCTGCCAGTCACCGAGACCATGAGCTTCGTTACCGAACAGCCACGCGATCTTCTGGCCGAGCAGCGGGACATCACCGTCCTGCGCCGCGGCTGCCGCGTCAAGGGAGATATCCCCGTCACCAGCGGTCGCCAGTACGGTGTAGCCGCGTTCGTGGAGTAGGTCAACGACATCGGCGACGCCGGTGTGACGTGCGACCGGGAGATGAAACAGGGATCCGGCCGAGGACCGCACCGCCTTACCGCCCTGAGGGTCCACTGTCGACCCGGCGAAGACGACAGAGGCCGCGCCGCTGGCGTCGGCGACACGGACCAGTGCGCCCGCGTTCCCGGGCTCTGACGTCTCCACCGGTACCGCGACGAGGTCGCCCTGAACCGCCTCGGAGAGGTCAACGAGCTGACTTAGACACAACGCGAAGATACCGGTGGGAGACACCGACTCGGACAGGGCGGACGATGCGCGGTCGGTGATCAGGTGGACACGGACTCCGCGGACGTCGTCACCGGTCAGCTGATCGAATCGGGCCCCGATGCTCTCCAGGCCCTGTTCAGTGAGGTAGACCTCGACCACGTCGCCGTAGCGCAGCGCCGCCGAGACAGCGTTGGCTCCTTCGGCGAGGAAGCGCCCCGCCTTCTTTCGTGCCGCGGCACGGTGCAGCTTCGCTGCGTTGACGATGCGCGGTGTCCGTTCGGTAAAGGGTTCGTCACCCATCCAGGTCCGCCAGTCGGATGCCAGCGGCCGTGCGGAGGATGATACGGACGGGAATTCAGTCATGGTCGACGATTCTACCGTGGAGGAGGAACTCCCCTGCCGAGGAGCCTGTTCCAACGGGCGGATACGCAAAAACCGCGCCGACCGCCCGTGGATTGCACGGAGCAGTGACGCGGTAGAACGTCGGTGCCCTTAGTTGGACAGCGGTGCGTTGACGTCCGCCGGGAGGGCGGCCTTGGCAGCTTCAACCAGAGCGGTGAATGCCTGCGGGTCCGAGACGGCGATCTCGGCCAGGTTCTTCCGGTCGACCTCGATGTCGGCGAGACGCAGACCCTGGATCAGGCGGTTGTAGGTGATGTCGTTCGCGCGGGCTGCGGCGTTGATGCGCTGGATCCACAGCTTGCGGAACTCACCCTTGCGAGCACGACGGTCGCGGAACGCGTAGGTCTTGGAGTGGAGGACCTGCTCCTTGGCCTTGCGGTACAGGCGGGACCGCTGGCCACGGTAGCCGGAGGCTTCGTTGAGAATCTCGCGGCGCTTCTTCTTCGCGTTCACTGAGCGCTTGACACGTGCCATGGTGGGACGTCCTTATCTTCTAGCTTCTTGATCTTCGGGAACTACCGGTCTCCCCGGCTGCTCCTGGAATTACGGGTTACGAGTCGAGACGAGAGAAGGCGCTCAGGCCTTGCCCAGCAGACGCTTGATGCGCTTGACGTCCGCCGGCGCAACGTCCTCGGTGCCCTTGAGGCGACGGGTGCGCTTGGAGGGCTTGCCCTCCAGGAGGTGGCGACGGTTGGCCTGCTCACGGCGCAGCTTGCCGGAACCGGTGACCTTGATGCGCTTGGCGGTGCCCTTGTGGGTCTTCTGCTTCATCGTGGATCCTTCACTTCTTCGTGGATAGGTGCCGACCGGGGTCGGGGAACTATTTCTTGCCCTTGCGGACAGGTCCCAGCACCATCGTCATATTGCGACCGTCCTGCTTTGCACGGGTCTCAACAACGCCGAACTCGCGCACGTCCTCAGCCAGCCGCTCGAGCAGCCTGAAGCCCAGCTCAGGACGGGACTGCTCGCGTCCGCGGAACATGATGGTGACCTTGACCTTGGACCCCTTCTCCAGGAACCGGACCACATTGGACTTCTTGGTCTCGTAGTCGTTGTCACTGATCTTGGGGCGGAACTTCTGCTCCTTGACCACGGTCTGCTGCTGGTTCTTCCGAGCCTCGCGAGCCTTCTGGTCCTGTTCGTACTTGAACTTGCCGAAATCCATGATCTTGCACACGGGCGGCTTGGCGTTCGGTGCAACCTCGACCAGGTCGAGGTCTGCGTCATAGGCCAGCTTGCGTGCATCGTCGATACGGACGATACCGACCTGTTCGCCACCCGGACCGACGAGTCGGACCTCGGGAACTCGAATCCGGTCGTTTATGCGAGCTTGTGCGCTGATGAGAACTCCTCAGTAGCAGTGGTAGAAACGTGTACCGCGTACTGCGAGTGTTATCCCCCCGGACGGTACATCGGTACCGCACCTCGGACGGTCGCCGTATTCCCACAAGGTGGTAATGAGCGACCGTTCCAGTGACCCGAGCCCTGCCGGAGAGGCGGTCTCAGGTGGGAGTAACTCCACTTGCAGCCTGACATCGTTGACAGGCGGTAGTAACCAAGACACTAGCACCACACTGCCGGACACACAAACTCCGGCTCCCATGGTGCACGCCTGGTAGTTTTACCTCATGAACAGGATGTACACGTCCGAGTGGCCCCAGGGGCAACCTCATGACATCGACATGCTGCGCCGTCAACTCGAGGCGTCCCTCCTACGCTCCGAAGCAGCGCACCGCGAGACGGCAGAGCTCACCACGGAACTGCTGGCCCGACTGGATACAGCGCCTACAGCACCCGCCGCACCCGACGAAGAACATGACGTCACACGACCCACATCATGGCCTACGGTTCGATCCTCTACCCCGGAGGAACCGGGGCCGTTCCCCGTGCCACCGACGTCCCGTCCAGGGTCACAGAGATCCGCGGACAGGGCGGGGACTACACCGCCGGGACCGGTCTCCCGTTTTCTGGAGGACAAGGACAAGGTCACCATCGGGGTGTCTGTGCTGGGCGGTGTCATCACTGTCATAGGACTGGTCTTTCTCGCGGTTCAGGCGTTCAGCCGCGGGTGGCTCGGCCCGGCGAGCGCGGTATCCGGCGCTGCCGTGCTCTGCCTTCTGCTCATCCTCGGCAGCTTCGTAATACACCGCCGCAGTCCCCACGGCCCCACTGCACCGGCCTTGATCAGTGTCGGTATCCTCGGCATGTTCACTGACCTCTGGGTGCTGGTATTCGGCCTCGAATGGGTCAGCCCGGCACTCGGCGTCATTCTGGTCGCGGGGATCGCTTCTGCCGGACTGCTGACAGCCTGGGCCTGGTCACATCAGCCCCTCGCGGTGATCCTGCTTCTGGCCGGAACAGGATTCCTCACGCCGGCGGTGGTACACCTGTTGCAGGTCGCAGCGTCGACTCGCTTCGACGCCCTGTCGCTCCTTGCACTTGCCCTCCTCGGAGCGGCGACCACCTGGCACCGGGAGTGGAAAGCAGTCGCACTGTCATCCGCCGTCGTCTTCGTGCTCGGGTCAGTCGTCCTATACAGCGACGGACAACAGGGCACTCTTGCGGTCAGTGCGCTCGTCGGTGTCATCGTGATGTCCTGCCTGGCGTGGTCCACGTCAGGACAGACAGCAGGACTATCCGCCCTGTCCCGGTGGATTCCGGTGTCCACCGTCCCTGTTCTCCTCCTGCTCTCCGACGAGTCGGGCCGTCTGTCCGTCACCGTCACCACGGTCGCATGTCTGTTCATCGCCGGCACTCCACTCATATACGCTTCCGTCCGATCCGTCATGTCGAAGATATCGCTTCGTCCGGACGGCGACGAGGACGGCGACTCCCCCGCTGCCGCGCTCCGTGCGGCACTGTGCTGCGGCATCGCCGGCATTGTCGCCGTGCTGATGATCCGCCAGGATGATCCGTACGCCACAGCATCACTGTGGTGGATGATCGCACTCATCGGAGTAGCCACGGCCCTGCTGCTCTTGTCCGACCGGCTACCGGTCCCTCTGGTGTGGATCGTCTTTGTCATCACCCTCGCCTACGCCATCCCCAGGGCACTACCGGCCTGGGTGGACACAGATGTCTCCCCTGTGCTGATGTGGCCGACTCTCGTGCTGATGGCTGCCCCCGGTGCACTGGCACTGATGTACTCGAGGCGATTGGGTGCCTCGAGAGAGATCTCACTGGTCCTTGCTGCGGTGGTGCTCGTGGTCGCCACCTCGGCCATTCCGTTGATCTTTCTGACGGCAAGCGGCAGCGACATCGCATTCATGGCGGGCCACCTGGTGATGTCGGTGACCTGGATGGGACTCGGAGTCACGATGCTCGCCCGAGACAACGGAGCCACAGGTCTCGCCCTGGCACTGTTGGCTTCGGCGAAACTCGTGTTCTATGACCTGTCGGCCCTGTCAGGCCTGATCCAGGTTGCCGTTTTCATCATCTGTGGAGCAATTCTCCTGGGTGCCGCCATTCTGCGCGAGCGTCGGCGGGATCTCCCCACGGCGCCGTCAGAGTAGTTCTTTGAGGAACAATCCGGTGTGGGACGCCTCCACCGAGGCAATGTCCTCCGGCGTCCCCTCCGCCACAACTGTTCCGCCGCCCGACCCGCCCTCGGGGCCCATGTCGACAACCCAGTCCGCGGCTTTGATCACATCAAGATTGTGCTCGATCACCAGAACCGTGTTGCCTTTGTCCACCAGTCCCTGGATGACCAACATCAGCTTTCGGATGTCCTCAAAATGCAGGCCCGTCGTCGGCTCGTCCAGAATGTAGACGGTTCGGCCGTTGGACCGCTTCTGCAGCTCACTTGCCAGCTTCACCCGCTGTGCTTCACCACCGGACAGCGTTGTCGCCGCCTGGCCGAGGCGCAGATATCCGAGTCCGACGTCCACGAGCGTGTCGAGGTACCGGGCAATCGACGTGATCGGGGCGAAGAACTCCGCGGCCTCGTTGATCGGCATGTCCAGAACTTCGGAGATCGTCTTACCCTTGTAATGGACTTCGAGTGTCTCCCGGTTGTACCTCGCGCCGTTACACACCTCACACGGGACGTAAACGTCCGGCAGGAAGTTCATTTCGATCTTCAGCGTCCCGTCGCCGCGACAGGCCTCACACCGGCCACCCTTGACGTTGAAACTGAAGCGTCCTGCCTTGTAACCGCGGACTTTCGCCTCGGTCGTCTCCGCGAACAGGGTCCGGATCTTGTCAAAGACACCGGTGTAGGTTGCTGGGTTGGACCGGGGGGTACGGCCGATCGGGCTCTGGTCCACCCGGACAAGCTTGTCGAGTTGATCGAGACCGGTGACTTTCTTGTGGTGCCCCGGGACTTGGCGCGCCCCGTTCAGCTCATTGGCCAGAACCTGCGCCAGGATGCCGTTGACAAGGCTGGACTTTCCCGAACCGGACACACCGGTGACACACGTCAGGACCCCCAGAGGAAAGCTGACGGTGACATCCTTGAGGTTGTTCTCGGTCGCCCCATGCACCGTGATCGACCGCGTCGACTCCACGGGCCGTCGCTTGTCAGGGACAGCGAGTACCCGTCGTCCCGACAGGTACTGTCCGGTAAGCGATTCATCGGCATCGACGATACCGTCCGGATCTCCTTCGTAGACGATCTTCCCGCCGTACTCCCCTGCACGTGGCCCGATGTCGACCAGCCAGTCCGCTGTCCTGATGGTCTCTTCGTCATGTTCGACCACGATCAGGGTGTTTCCGATGTCCCGAAGGTGCTGAAGCGTACTGATGAGACGCTTGTTGTCCCTCTGGTGCAGACCGATCGAGGGTTCGTCAAGGACGTAAAGTACCCCGGCAAGACCGGAACCGATCTGGGTCGCCAACCGGATACGCTGTGCCTCGCCACCGGACAGGGTCGCCGCTGCTCGGGACAGGTTGAGGTAGTTCAGGCCCACGTCGAGGAGGAACGTCAACCTTGCCTGAATCTCCTTCAGTACCCGTCCGGCGATCATCTCGTCACGCTTCGACAGACTCAACCGGTTCAGGAAGTCGCTCGCCGCTTCGATACTCAGGTCGGAGACATCGGCGATCGACTTCTCACCGAGTTCCGAGCTGATGGTGACCATGCGGATCTCTGGCCGAAGGCGGGTCCCCTCACAGGTCGCACACGGAACTTCCCGCATGTATCCGAGATAGCGCTCCTTCTGGTGCTCGCTTTCCGCCTGGTCGATCTTGCGGTGCAGATAGGGCATGACGCCCTCGAAGGGTGCCGAGTACTGACGCGAACGACCGTAGCGGTTGCGGTAGCGTACCGTGATTTCCTCGGGATGGCCGTGGAGAACCGCTTTCCGTTCTTTCTTCGTGAGATCCGACCACCGCGTCTGCGGGTCAATGCCGATATTCTCCGCCAAGGCCGCGAGAAGCTTGTCGAAATACTTGTGGTTCGGGCTGGACGCCCACGGGGCGATGGCGGACAGCATCGGCGCGTCGTCATCCGGGATGATCAGCTTCTCGTCGACCTCCAGGCGCGTACCGAGGCCGTCACACACCGGGCACGCACCGTACGGGCTGTTGAACGAGAAGCTCCGGGGTTCCAGTTCGTCGATGGCGAGCGGGTGGCCGTTCGGGCACGCCATGTGTTCCGAGAATCGACGGTATCGGTTGTCATCGGTGTCTTCGAGACTGACGAAGTCGATGACGACGCGACCGTCCGCGAGCCGCAGCGCCGTTTCCACCGAATCGGTGAGTCGTTGCTTCTGGGATGATTTGACCTGGAGGCGATCCACAATCACGTCAATGTCGTGTTTTACCTGCTTTTCCAGGGTCGGGGGGTCGGAGAGCCGGTACGTCTCGCCGTCGACCAGCACACGTGAGTAGCCGTCCGAAGCCAGGTCCTCGAAGAGGTCGACGAACTCCCCCTTCCTGGTGCGCACGACCGGGGCGAGCACCTGGAACTTCAGCCCGTCCTCCATATCCAGGATCTGGTCGACGATCTGCTGGGGCGTCTGTGCCTGGATACGCTCTCCACATTCCGGGCAGTGGGCCACACCTGTCCGGGCGAACAGCAGACGGAGGTAGTCATGGATCTCGGTGATTGTTCCCACGGTCGACCGTGGGTTCCGGTTCGTCGACTTCTGGTCGATGGAGACTGCCGGGGACAGCCCTTCGATGAGGTCGACATCCGGTTTGTCCATCTGACCGAGGAACTGGCGCGCGTAGGAGGACAACGACTCCACATAGCGGCGCTGGCCTTCTGCGAAGATGGTGTCGAAAGCCAGCGATGACTTTCCCGAGCCGGACAGCCCGGTAAAGACGATCATCCGCTCACGCGGCAGGTCAATGTCCACGCCCTGCAGATTATGTTCCCGCGCTCCGCGCACGGTGAGGATCTCAGCCACCCGGTTCTCCTTCATGGAAGTTCGTCACTGCGTCGCCATCGTACGTGAAGGCCCCCACACAGTCGAACGGATAGTCGAAAACAACGGTGCCGCCACGGCAGCGGCACAGCTATGGTGGGGACCATGGAATCCGCACAGATCACCACGACGACAGTAGGCCCGATGGGCAACAACTGCTACCTGGTCAGCGCCGGAGGCGATGCGCTACTCATTGATGCCGCGGACGACGCCCAGCGTCTTCTGGCAGTCGCCGCCGATGCCGACGTACAGATCACCGATGTGCTGACCACACACCGGCACCACGACCATGTCCAGGCACTCGCCGAGGTCCTCGCCGCCACCGGGGCGCGCCATCATGCCTCGGCGCAGGACGCCCCGGAAATCCCAGCCACCGTGGACAGAACCTGGGGCCATGATCCGGACAGCGACACCCCTGAGATCTTCACCACCTCCTCCCCTGCCCTCAACGCGCTCGGAATGCAGTTGATTCTGCTTCGTGGCCACACCGCCGGAGGACTGGGCGTCATTCTTCCGCGACCCGACGGCCCCGACGACCTCTTCTCCGGGGACAGCCTGTTCCCCGGAGGCGTGGGCAAGACAGAGACGACGGAGGACTTCACGTCGCTGCTCACCGACGTCTCACGCCGCTGCTTCAGCCTTCCCGACACCGCCCGGGTACACCCGGGGCACGGGGACAGCACGACCATTGGCACAGAACGTCCGCACCTGGAGGAGTGGCGTGCACGAGGGTGGTGAGCGCGGACTCATCGCTGCGCCGACAGCGTAGAATGGTCGTCCTGTTGCGCGAGCGACGGACATCCTTCAAGAGATTCAGGAGACCATGAGCGCCACCCCTTCCGAGCACCCCGACATCTCCGCCGAACAGGAACATCTCGACGCACTGCTCGCTGTCGTCGACGAGTCCCGTGAGCGCCTCACCGACCGGATGCGCAAAGCGCAGCGTCGTCGCGCCGATATCGATCAACCGCAGACGCTCCTGGAACGCGACCACGAGACCTATGAGGTCGCTGGGCGCCTGGACGAGTTCTCCGCGGCAGAGATCGGACTGTTCTTCGGCCGTATCGATGTCGATGACGATGAACCGGAAAACCCTGTCATGGATGTTCCCGGAGAGCCAGCTCTTGACCGTCGGTACATCGGTCGCATCGGTCTACACACCTCTGATGACGAGATGCGGACCCTGTTGATGGACTGGCGCGCTCCCCTCGCCCGGCCGTTCTACCTGGCAACCACACTCCATCCCGAAGGGGTCCACGTCCGCAGGCACATCCGGACGCGTGGCCGTACGGTGACCGACGTCGCCGATGAGCGGCTTTCAGGCGGCGCCGGCGACGGAGACAGAGACGGCTCTGTCGCGCAGGAGGGGGCGCTCCTGCACGCGGTGAATCGTGCCCGGGATCGGCACATGCACGACATCGTCGACACCATCGTCGCCGAACAAGACCACATCATCCGCGAAGACCACCGCGGTGTGACAGTGGTGCAGGGTGGGCCGGGCACCGGCAAGACCGCTGTGGCGCTGCACCGGACGGCCTACCTGCTGTACACCTGGCGAGAGCAACTCTCGAATACCGGCGTATTGATCATCGGCCCCAACCGACGTTTCCTGGACTACATCTCGCAGGTGCTGCCCAGCCTGGGTGAGACCGGTGTCGTTCTGGCCACGCCAGGCTCGTTGCTGCCCGGCGTCACCGCACGCCCGCTGAGTTCGGAGTCACTGAGTACCCAGGAAGTCAAGGGTTCATTGGAGATGCTCGAGATCCTGACGCGTGCCGTGCGCGACCTGCAGACCGTTCCCGAGCAGCCCGTGGACTTTCTCATCGACGGTGTCACCGTGTCACTGACTCCGCAGATCGCCCGACAGGCGCGGGCACGCGCCCGCCGGACCCACCGCCCGCACAACCTGGCTCGCAGCCGTTTCCGGGATGCCGTGCTTGATCTCATGCGCGATGCCATGGCGGACTCCATCGGTGCCGACCCGCTCGGCGGCGAAAACCTCCTGACCGCCGCCGATCGTGAACAACTGCGTGAGGATCTGGCTGAGGAACCCGCCATCGCCGAAACCGTCGACGACTTGTGGCCGGAGCTCACCGCTGAGGAGGTGCTCTCCGGGCTCTACGGATCGCGAGACGCCATCGACTCGGCAGCCACCGACTACGACGACCTGACCCGGGCGTCCCTGCTCCGTGAGGATGCTCCGGATGACTGGACAGAGGCAGACGCCCCGCTGTTGGACGAACTGGCGGAGATCCTTGGTATTGCAGGAGCCGAAGAGGCCGAGGCAGAGGAGCGTCGCCGGTGGAAAACTCAGGTGGATGAAGCTCAGGAAGCGCTCGACATCCTCAGTGGTTCGGCCTATCAGGATCTCGATGACGGTACCGACGCCGAAATTCTCATGGCGTATGACGTCATCGATGCCGAACAACTCGCCGAGCGACAGCGGGTCCGGTCGTCGATGTCCACGGCAGAACGCGCCGCCGCTGACCGCACCTGGGCGTTCGGCCATGTCATCGTCGACGAAGCCCAGGAACTGTCTGCCATGGCGTGGCGAATGATCTTCCGCCGTTCACCCAACCGCTGGATGACGCTGGTCGGTGACCCCGCCCAGACCGGCAGCCCGGCAGGTGTCGAGGACTGGGCCACTGCGCTGGAACCGTTCGTCAAGGAACGCTGGAAACTCCACGAGCTGACCGTGAACTACCGGACCCCGTCGGACATCGCCGAGATCGCTACCCGCGTCCTCGCCGAGGTCGCACCTGGTCAGGATAGCCCCGTCTGTCTCCGTGAGACAGGGACCGGCGTCCGGGAATTCCTGATGTCCGAGATGTCCGACGCTGTATCCCGTGCCACGGTCAGTGCGGGTGAGGGGCTGGTAGGTATCATCGCCGCTGCGCAGCGTGTCACCGGTCTTGAACAGGAGTTCGGGACGGGTACCGTGCTCGTCTCGGATGTCAGCGGGGCCAAAGGTCTGGAGTTCGACGAGGTTGTACTCGTGGAACCGGAGGAGATCGTGTCTGGCTCCCCGCAGGGGCTCAACGACCTCTACGTAGCAATCACCCGCGCAACGCAGGGGTTGAGTCTTGTTCATGACCTGCCGCTGCCCTGGTAGGAATGGAACTATGACCATCTCTGAGCGTGACCGTGACTTCCTTCGCCTCTCCGTTGGCCTTGCCCGTGAGGCCCGCCAGGCAGGTGATGATGCTTTTGGAACGGTACTGGTCGGGCAGAACGGTGACGTCCTCTTTTCTGACCGCAACCGGGTGGTCTCCGGCTCCAGCCCGCTGCGACACCCGGAGTTCGCCGCTGCCCAGTGGGCTGTGACGAATCTCGACCCCCTCGAGCGGTCGAGGAGTACGGTCTACACCTCTGGTGAGCACTGTCCGATGTGCGCGGCAGCACACGGCTGGGCCGGCCTCGGGCGTATCGTCTATGCGTCGTCAGCAGCGCAGTTCAAGAAGTGGGCCACAGAAGACGGGCAGCACACCGGGCCGGTCACCTCGCTACGGATCCAGGACGTCGTCCCCGGAGTCGTCGTCGACGGCCCCGACCCTGACCTGTCCCGGGACGTCCGGGAACTGCACCGGCCGTCGTGAACTACACCGTGTGGACGATCATCACGTCGCAGTCGGACTGACGTGCAACGTCCGCCGGCACGGATCCGAGCAGCCGTCCCGTCAATGAGTTGATGCCGCGGTTGCCGACGACCAGCAGATCCGCCGACTCGTCGGTGACGATGGCCATGAGGGCGTCCACCGGCGCCCCCTCCTTCACTGCTGTGGAGACCTTCGTGGCGCCCACCTCTTCGGCCGCAGCCACTGCCGCTGCCAGGTTCTCCTGCGCCGGGTCCCCTCCGACCACCGTCTTCGAGTCCATCCGGATAGCTTTCACCGCCGACTCGGCGTTCTTGTAGTAGGCGCAGCCGATGACAAGCCGGGCATCGAATGCCGCGGCCAGTGCTGCTGCCCGTTTCACCGCCAGGACGGATGACGATGATCCGTCGGTTCCGACGACGATGGTCTCATAGGTGGTGCTATCGCTCACTGCCAGCCCTTTGTGATCGTGGATGGTTTCCACACGAAAGCCTACCCCAGTCAGATTCCTGCTTCGACCATGCCGCGCAGTTCCTTCTTAAGGTCGGCGATCTCGTCTCTCAGGCGCCCGGCAAGCTCGAACTTCAACTCCCGCGCGGCATCCTGCATCTGCGTCGTGAGATCGCTGATGAGCTTCTCGAGTTCGGGCCGCGCCATGGAACCCGTGTCCTGAGCCCCGGCTGCCCCGGAATCACCCGAGGCGACGTTGACGTCCGCACCGAAACCTGTCGACGCCCCGTCACCCTCCTCACTGCGGTTCTCGTACACCTGGTCGAGGATGTCGGCGATGGCTTTACGCAGGGGCTGCGGGTCGATCCCGTGCTCTTCGTTGTAGGCGATCTGCTTGGCGCGCCGACGTTCAGTCTCGTCCATGGCGTACTGCATCGAGTCGGTGATCTTGTCGGCGTACATGATGACCTCACCCGAGACGTTTCGGGCAGCACGTCCGATGGTCTGCACCAGGGAGCGTTCCGACCGGAGGAAACCTTCCTTGTCCGCGTCGAGGATGGCCACCAACGACACTTCCGGCAGGTCGAGCCCCTCGCGCAGTAGGTTGATACCGACGAGGACGTCGTACTCCCCCAGCCGGAGTTGCCGCAGCAACTCGACACGCTTGAGCGTGTCGATGTCCGAGTGCATGTACCGCACGCGCACGCCGTGTTCGAGAAGATAGTCGGTGAGGTCCTCCGCCATACGTTTGGTCAGCGTGGTCACCAGAACGCGTTCCTGCTTGTCGGTGCGCTGACGGATCTGCTCAATGAGATCGTCGATCTGCCCTTCCGTGGGCCGGACTTCGACCTTCGGGTCGACCAGCCCCGTCGGACGGATGACCTGCTCGACGAATTCACCGCCGGTCGCCGCCATCTCGTAGTCGCCCGGCGTCGCTGACATGTAGACGCACTGTCCTTTGCGGTCATCAAACTCCTCCCAGGTCAGCGGCCGGTTGTCCAGCGCACTGGGCAGACGGAAACCGAAGTCCACGAGGTTGCGTTTACGTGACATGTCGCCTTCGAACATGCCCCCGATCTGAGGCACCGTGACGTGGGACTCGTCGATGATGGTGAGATAGTCCTCCGGAAAATAGTCGATCAACGTCGCCGGGGCGGACCCCGCCTCACGCTGGTCCACGTGACGCGAATAGTTCTCGATACCCGAGCAGTAACCGACCTGCTGAATCATCTCGAGGTCGTATTCGGTGCGCATCCGGAGACGCTGCGCCTCGAGCAGCTTGCCCCGGCCTTCGAGTTCCGCGACACGGTCCTCGAGTTCTGCCCGGATGTCCTCCATCGCCTTCTCCATGCGGTCCGGTCCTGCCACATAGTGTGTGGCCGGGAATATCCGGATGTCCTCGACCTCCCGGATGACGTCCCCGGTGAGGGGGTGGATGTAGAAGAGGCTGTCGATCTCGTCACCGAAGAACTCGACGCGCACCGCCAGTTCCTCGTAGGCGGGGATGATGTCCACGACATCGCCCTTCACCCGGAATGCCCCGCGCGTGAAGGAGACGTCATTGCGGTCGTACTGGATGTCGACGAGGAGGCGGAGGAAACGGTCCCGCTCCACCTCTTCCCCGACCTTGAGGACCACGGACCTGTCGAGGTAGGACTGCGGTGTTCCCAGCCCGTAGATGCAGGACACCGAGGAGACGACGACGACGTCACGGCGTGACAGCAGGTTCGACGTCGCAGAGTGCCGGAGACGTTCGACGTCGTCGTTGATCGACGAGTCCTTCTCGATGTACGTGTCCGTCTGCGCGATGTACGCCTCGGGCTGATAGTAGTCGTAGTAGCTGACGAAGTATTCGACGGCGTTGTTGGGGAGCAGACTGCGAAGTTCATTCGCCAGCTGTGCCGCGAGCGTCTTGTTCGGCGCCATCACCAGCGTAGGGCGTTGCTGCTGTTCGATGAGCCAGGCTGCGGTCGCCGACTTGCCGGTGCCGGTGGCACCCATGAGGACGATGTCGCGTTCCCCCCGAGTCAGCCGCTCATCGAGTTCCTTGATCGCGGCCGGCTGGTCACCGGCGGGTTCGTAGTCGCTGATGACCTCGAACCGGGAGTCACTGCGCTCCACGTCCCCGACAGGCCGAAACTCGGACTCGGAGAGGACGGGATGTTCTGCGGCGAAAGCCATGAGTGCTACACCTCGTCCCAGAATGCGTCGACCTGGGCCACCAGTGTTTCGATGTCCCCGCTGTTGTCCAGTACAACATCCGCGGCCGCCAGCCGCGTCTGCCGGTCCACCTGAGCGGCGAGTCGACGGCGGGCGTCGTCCTCGTCCAGACCCCGGGACCCCACGAGACGCGCGATACGCACGTCATCGGGGGCGTCAACGACGAGGACCGTGTCGACAGTCTCGGTCTCCCCGTTCTCAATGAGCAGCGGCATGTCATAGACGACCACCTCCCTGCCCTCCTCGGCCGCGGTGTCGAAGAGTTCAGCGGTACGGGCGCGTATGCGTGGGTGGGTGATGGCGTTGAGCTTGTCTGTGGCGGTGGTCGAGGCGAACGCCTGACGGGCGAGTTCTGCCCGGTCGAGCCCTCCCTCAGGGGTAAGGATCCCATCAAAGGCGTCGGCGAGTTCGGCGAGGGCCGGCTGCCCCGGTTCGACGATCTCGCGGGCCACTTTGTCGGCGTCCACGACGAACGCGCCTTTCTGCCGGAGCCGTTCGGCCACCGTCGTCTTTCCGGAACCGATACCACCTGTCAGGCCGATAATGCGCATGCCGTCAAGGATAGCGCTGTCGGCCGGCCACGGCACCGGTCGAGGCACCGGTCGAGGCGCAGCCCGATCAGGAACCGGGCAGCGGCAAGGTAAGTGAGCCGGTCACTGACCCGTCACCGGACGACGTCAGTGCCGCCCCCGCGGCCGTGAGACACTGGGCGTTCGCGGCGTTGGCATTGGCGAAGAGATAGCGAAGTTGATTGGCGGTCTCTCGAGCCGCGGCCTCATTCGCCTCGGCCCACTGTTCGGCGAGATCCGAGAGCCGCCCACCGATGTCGGCACAGAATGCCTGATCTCCCGTGCCGAGATTGCGGTTAAGCAGGCTCCCCGCCGAACCGTCGACCTCCTGGAGGTCGGGCAGGTCTGGAATCATCTCGGTCGTGTCAGCGGTGGCGGCAGGAGCGAACACGATACCCACGGCAAGGAGAACCGTGGCGCCTGCAGCCAACCGCCGGAAAGAAGTGCGCTTCATACCACTGGACTATAGTCGCATTTATTCCCTTGCATAACTTTAATGTTGTTTCTTCACAGGAGCCCCATGTATTCTTCCTCTCTCCGACGGGTCACGACGGTAACCCTCACCGCAGCCGTGACGGCGGCCACGGTGACCGTCCTCGGCACCGGCTCTGCCGGTGCCGCTCCGTGCGACACGTACTCCCCCAACCTCATCGACCGGGCGTCGGCACTACTCAGCTCGGGTTCCGGCAGCTCCGGCAGCTCCGGTAGCTCGAGCGCCTCAGGATCTCTGACGTCCTGGGCCGGCGACACGCCGTGGGATCTGCCCAATGTGTCGGGCCCGACCGAGGCGATGTACATGGTGACCGGACCAAACAGCCCAGACGAAACACAGCGGCTGGGGTTGGCGTCCACCGACCTCGGTTTCATGTGGGATGCCGGCGAGGGCCGGACCCTCCTGGCTTTCGGCGACAGCTTCGGATGCGACTCCGGCCTCAGTGGGTGGCACTCCAATGCACTGTTCTCCTCCCACGACACCGACCCCTCGGACGGGCTGTACCTCGACGGCACCGTCAACGGTGAACGGTCAGGGGAATTCCTCCCGGTGTCCCTGAAAGAGCCCGGCGTCGAACACACGAAGATCCCGACCTCCGGGATTGAGGTCAACGGCGACCAGTACGTCGACTTCATGTCGGTGAAGTCCTGGGGGAACGCCGGCCAGTGGACCACCAACTACGCACAGACGGTGAAATCCACCGACGGAGGAAAGGAATTCCGGCCCGTGGACGTCTCGACCAGGGCATCCTCCAGGGCATCCGGAGACGACAGGATCGCCGGTGTCACCGGTGACAGTGCTGTGGTCGACAATTTCCAGATGACCGCCCTGACGAAGCATACGGAGGACGGGACAGAGTACATCTACGCCTATGGCACCCCCAGCGGACGGGACGGCTCAGCTCGCCTCGCCCGGATCGCCGAGAACGACTTCCCCGACTGGTCGGCGGCGGACTACTGGGACGGTGAGGGCTGGTCCGACCGGTTCTCCGACGCCGCCATCGTCCTGGACGGCCGGGTGTCCGAGCTCTCCGTGCAGTTCAACGAGGACCGCGGGAGATGGCTGGCAATGTACGAGTCCACCGAGGGCATCGTCCTGCGCGAGGCGACGTCCCCCACCGGGCCGTGGTCGTCGAGGAAGACCGTGGTGTCACGCCTGCAGGTACCGGACGCCTACGGCTCCTTCATGCTGCCGACGCAGGATCCCGCCGACCCCTCCACGCTGTACTTCGTGATGACCACCTGGTCGGGGTACAACACAGCCATGATGCGCACCGACCTGGACCGTGTGTTGGGCTGACCGCCCCCAAAGCAGACAGCAACCCCGGAGGTCGGTGTGACCGACCTCCGGGGTTGCTGTCTGCGGGGTTACCCTCTGGGGTACACCTAGCGCTCGATAATCGCGGTGACGCCCTGTCCGCCGGCAGCGCAGATGGAGACGAGGGTCCGTCCACCGCCGTTCTGCTCGAGGGTCTTCGCAGCAGTGGCGATGATGCGGCCGCCGGTCGCGGCGAAGGGGTGGCCTGCGGCCAACGACGAGCCCTTGACGTTCAGCTTCGAACGGTCGATGGAGCCCAGCGGGGCATCCAGGCCGAGACGGTCGCGGCAGTAATCCTCGGACTCCCACGCCTGCAGGGTGGCCAGAGTCTGGGATGCGAAGGCCTCGTGGATCTCGTAGAAGTCGAAGTCCTGGAGGGTCAGGCCGTTGCGCTCCAGCAGACGCGGCACGGCGTAGGTCGGGGACATCAGCAATCCGTCCGGGGTCAACCCGTCGCGACCGTGCAGGAAGTCGACCGAGGCGGTCTCCGAGTCCACCAGGTACGCCTGGACCGGCAGGTTGTGGGCTTCCGCCCACTCCTCGGACGCGAGCAGCACTGCAGAGGCACCGTCCGTCAGCGGGGTGGAATTGGCGGCCGTCATGGTCGCCTGGGTGCCGTGGGCAGCGGCATCCTTCTTACCGAAGACCGGCTTGAGCTTCGCCAGCTTCTCCAGCGAGGAGTCCGGACGCAGGTTGGTGTCCCGCTGGACGCCGAGGAACGGGGTCACGAGATCGTCAAAGAAGCCCTCGTCGTAGGCGGCAGCGAGCTTCTGATGTGACTCGACGGCCAGCTTGTCCTGATCTTCACGAGAGACCTGAAGTTCGCGGGCCGTAATGGCGGCGTGGTCACCCATGGACAGGCCGGTGCGCGGCTCACCGTTCTGTGGCTGCTCCGGAGCGATCTGCGAGGGACGGACGGTGCCCAGCAGCTTGACCATCTCACCGGTGGTCTTGGCGTTGTTCACCTTGATCAGGGTCTTGCGCAGCTCGTCGTTGACAGCCAGCGGCGCGTCGGAGGTCGTGTCGGTGCCACCGGCAATGCCGGCGTCGATACGTCCCAACGCAATGGCGTCAGCGACCTGGATGGCGGCCGCCAGGCCGGTTCCGCAGGCCTGCTGAAGGTCGAATGCAGGGGTCTGGGAGTCCAGTGCCGAGCCCAGCACGACTTCACGGGTCATGTTGAAGTCACGGGCGTGCTTGAGCACTGCTCCGGCGACGACCATGCCCAACTGCTCGTCCTGCAGCCCGTAACGGGCGACCAGACCGTTGATGGCCGCTGTCAGCATGTCCTGGTTGGAAGCATTCGCGAACTCCTTGTTGGAGCGGGCGAAGGGGGTGCGGTTGCCGCCAAGGATGGCGACCTTACGAGGCGAAGTAGTCATCTGGATGTCTCTCCATCGTGTGTTGTCGTGTCGTCGTGGGTCGTGGTGCCGGCCAGACGTTGCCGGGAAGTCTACCGGTGCGGTTCCGTCTGGACCGGTCCCTGAACTTTTATGTAACCCCCGTCACGGAATCTTGAGACGTGGTTCGGGGTCACACACTAGGGTACAAATGTGAACATACATTGTTCGGGCGTCCGTAGGTACGCTTTCGAATAACGGATCCACTACCAAGGAGTTACGAACGTTGTCTTCCTCGAACAAGGGCCTGCTCGATCAGGTCGTCAATTCCGGTCTCGCAGGAAAGCTCGGAGTCCCCCAGGGCGAGCCGCTGCGTCGCTACAAGAAGGGCGAGCCCGCCCTGGACGGTCCGGTGGTCATCGGCGGCGAAGGCCGCGTCGCAGCAGGTATCAAGCCGCTCCTGAGCAACGACTACCAGTTCATCGACGGCGGCACCGATGCCAAGCGTGCTGCTCTCGTCTTCGATGCCACCGGCATCACCAAGCCGGAGGATCTCCACCAACTCTTCGACTTCTTCAACCCGCAGATGCGCAAGCTGCTCCCCTGTGCCCGGCTTGTCGTCATCGGAACCACTCCCGAACTGGTAAAGGACCGTGACGAGCACATCGTCCAGCGGTCCCTCGAAGGATTCACCCGGTCCGTGGCCAAGGAACTACGCCGCGGGGCGACCGCACAGCTGGTCTACGTCGCACCGGAAACCTCGTCCGATCTGACCGGCCTCGAGTCCACCCTGCGCTTCCTGCTGTCCGGCAAGTCCGCTTTTGTCGACGGCCAGGTCATCCGGGTCTCCGCTGACGCCTCCGCTGCCCCGGAGTCCTGGGACGCTCCGCTCGCCGGCAAGATTGCCGTGGTCACCGGTGCCGCCCGCGGCATCGGCGCTGATATCGCCAAGGTTCTCGGTCGCGACGGTGCCAAGGTGATCTGCGTTGACATCCCCGCCGCCGGCGAAGGTCTCGCAGAGACCGCCAACGAGGTCAAGGGCTCGTCGCTGCCCCTGGACGTGACCGCACCTGACGCGGCAGAGAAGATCAAGGCCCACGCCGAGGAGCGCCACGGCGGCAAGGTCGACATCATCGTCCACAATGCCGGGGTCACCCGCGACAAACTGCTCGCCAACATGGACGAGGGCCGCTGGAACATGGTGCAGAACATCAACCTGGTTGCACCGGTACGTATCACCGAGGGACTCCTGCAGAACGGCGGTCTCGCCGACGGCGGACGTGTCGTGGGTGTGTCTTCGATGGCCGGCATCTCCGGTAACCGCGGTCAGACCAACTATGCCACCACCAAGGCCGGCGTCGTCGGTCTCGTCGACTCCTTCTCCGAGGAGCTCGCCGACAAGGGGATCACAGTCAACGCCGTGGCTCCGGGCTTCATCGAGACGGCCATGACCGACGCGATGCCTTTCGGTACCCGTGAAGTCGGACGTCGTCTCAACTCGCTGGCGCAGGGTGGCCGCACCGTCGATGTCGCCGAGACCATTGCCTACTTCGCCGGTAACGCCTCCAACGCCGTCACCGGCAACACCGTGCGCGTCTGCGGTCAGAACCTGCTCGGCGCCTAGGAAGGAATCCCACCGTGACTGTCACTTACAAGGAACTCCCCGCCATCCCCGACCTCATGGCGGAGTACAAGGGTGCCGCCAAGAACATGGTTCCTGTGGTCGGCGCAAAGCGGTCAGCCACGAAGGACCCGTCGACGGGTTTCGAGGTCAAGGGAGTCACCATCGACATCCCCCACCTCGCCGCCTACGCGGATGCCACCGGCCTCCGCCTCGGCAACGAGCTGCCGTACACCTACCCCTATGTCATCTCCTTCGCACTGGTGATGAAGGTGATGTCGACGGACGACTTCCCCTTCAACGCCGTCGGCGGCGTACACCTCACCAACGTGATCGAGCAGTCCCGCCCGCTGACCGTTGACGATGTGCTGCGCATCCGTACCCACGCCGAGAATCTGCGTAAGCACCGCAAGGGACTGCTGATCGACATGGTCACCGAGGTCTTCGTCGAAGGAGAGGACAGCGACACCCCGGTGTGGAAGCAGACGTCCGGCTTCCTCGCCAAGGGCGCCAAGTTGTCGTCGTCCGCCGACGCCGCCGTGGCGGGCCGCGACGAGGACACCGGTTCCCTCTTCGAACGTCCCGAGGTCCCGGAGGACCCCACGCCGACGGCGACCTGGTCGGTTGACCAGGCCGGCATCAAGATCTACGCGGACGCCTCCGGCGACAAGAACCCGATCCACGTGTCCTCACTGGGTGCGAAGGCCTTCGGTTTCCCCGCGACGATCGCCCACGGCATGTGGTCGGCGGCCCGGATCCTCAGTGGGCTGGAAGGCCTGTTGCCGGCCGCCGGGAAGTACTCGGTGGAGTTCGCCAAACCGATCGTCCTCCCGACGAAGGTCGCGTTCTTCACGGAGAAGGACGGCGAGAACTGGAACATCCAGTTGCGGAAGGCCTCCAAGCTGGAGACGCTCCACGCGATCGCAGAGGTGAGCCCGGCGTAGTCACCTCGCTGCCGGACAGCACCATTGCCGGGCCCCGCACACCGCCGGTGTGCGGGGCTTTTGCTGCGCAGCCCCGCTCAGACGGGGGTGCCCACAGCTGAAGTACGTATACTCCCTAGGGGTATACGGAACTTCAAACGGAAGGCGGGACCTCACATGACCAGACGACTGGTAACCCTGGCCGCAGTTGCCCTTCTCGGCGGCGCGCTGTCACTGACGGCATGCAGCTCCGACCAGGATGACAGCACAGCGACCGACACATCCGGCAGTGATGCGCATATGGGCCACATGGACCATCCTGCTGACGGAGGCCCCGCCCCTGAGGGCATCACCGAGGCCGAAGATCCCGACTACCCTGTGGGCACGGAAGTCCTGCTCACCGCCGATCACATGGCGGGGATGGACGGTGCCACCGCGACCGTCTCGGGGGCCTTCGACACCTACACCTACTCCGTCTCCTACACCCCTACCGACGGAGGCGAGCCGGTCTCCGACCACAAGTGGGTCGTCCAGGAGGAACTCGCCGATGTCGGCGACGAGCGGGTCGCGGACGGCGAGACCGTCACCCTCGGCGCCGAGCACATGCCGGGGATGGACGGTGCGGAGGCGACGGTCGACAGTTCCACCGATGAGACGGTCTACATGGTCGACTACGAAGCAGACGGCATGACCATGACGAACCACAAGTGGGTCACCGAAAGCGAGATCCGCCCGGCAGAGTAGAGCAGAGTTATTTCGCTGCGCCCCATGGAGGAGGACCGTCAGATGCACGACCACCACACTCACCACGACGCACACTCAGACGACGATGTGCACACGGACCATGAACGCTCCGGACACTCCGGACACGGTGGTCATGCGGGCCACGGCGATCACGCGGCCCAGTTCCGACGCCTGTTCTGGATCATGCTCGTCCTCGCCATTCCCGTGGTGGGCTTTAACGACATGTTCGCCAGCCTGATCGGCTACACCCTGCCGGAGGTCGGGGGTGTCGACTGGATATCCCCTGCACTCGGAACCGTCATGTACGTCTGGGGAGGACGGCCGTTCCTGACCGGCGGCTGGGACGAGATCAGGACCCGGCAGCCGGGAATGATGCTGCTGATCGCGCTAGCCATCACCGTCGCTTTCATCGCTTCCTGGGGAGCGAGCCTCCACCTCCTGAGCCACGAGCTCGACTTCTGGTGGGAGCTGGCGTTGCTTGTGGTCATCATGCTTCTGGGCCACTGGATCGAGATGCGTTCTCTCGCCCAGACCTCCTCTGCGCTGGACTCACTTGCCGCACTACTGCCCGACGAAGCCGAGAAGGTCGCGCAGGACGGCACCGTCTCCACGGTCTCTCCGGACGAACTCCAGTTGCACGATGTCGTGATCGTGCGGCCGGGAGCCTCCGTCCCCGCCGACGGCACGATTGTCGAGGGGTCGGCATCCATGGACGAATCCATGGTGACCGGTGAGTCAGCGACCGTGCACCGTGGAACCGGCGACAGCGTTGTCGCCGGCACCGTCGCCACCGATTCCGGTCTCCGCGTGGAGATCAGTGCCGTCGGGGACGACACCGCCCTGGCCGGGATCCGGGCGCTTGTCTCCGAAGCCCAGAACTCCTCGTCGCGGGCGCAACGACTCGCCGACACTGCCGCAGGCTGGCTCTTCTGGTTCGCTCTCGGGGCCGCTGTCGTCACCGCAGTGGTCTGGTCAGCCGCCGGACGGCCGGAGGACGCCGTGGTCCGTACGATCACCGTCCTGGTCATCGCCTGCCCGCATGCTCTCGGTCTGGCTATCCCTCTGGTGGTCTCGATCGCCACGGAACGCGCGGCCCGCGCGGGCATCCTGATCAAGGACCGGCTCGCCCTGGAGTCCATGCGGTCGGTGGACGCCGTCCTCTTCGACAAGACCGGCACACTCACTCGTGGTGAACCCGCCGTCACCGGAATCGCCGTGGGCCGCACCGAACTGGACGCGGACGGGGTCCTCTGCGCGGCCGCGGCCGCGGAGGCCGACAGCGAGCATCCACTTGCCCGGGCGATCACGGGTGCGGCACAGCGCCGTGAACTGACTGTCCCCCGTGCCACGGACTTCTCGTCGTCACCGGCCGTCGGGGTGAAGGCGACGGTGGACGGGACCACCGTCGAAGTCGGTGGCCCTCACCTCCTCCAGCAGCACGGAGCGTCCGAACTGGCCGACGTAGACCGCTGGCGCGACGAAGGTGCGATCATCCTCCATGTCCTTGTCGACGGTACGGTGGCGGGCGCACTACGGTTGGCAGACGAGATACGGACCGAATCATGGGAGGCCGTCAAGGAACTGCACACCCGGGGTGCACAGGTCATGATGATCACCGGTGATGCCCAGGCAGTGGCCGATTCCGTGGCCACAGAACTCGGGATAGACCGGGTCTTCGCCGGGGTGCGGCCCGAAGACAAGGCCGCGAAGGTCTCCGAGCTCCAGGATCAGGGACGCCGGGTCGCCATGGTCGGCGACGGTGTCAATGATGCCCCAGCTCTGGCGGCCTCCGACGTCGGCATCGCGATCGGTGCAGGTACTGATGTCGCGATCGGGTCAGCCGGTGTCATCCTGGCCAGCTCTGACCCCCGGTCGGTCTTGTCCGTCATCGACCTCTCCCGGGCCACCTACCGTAAGATGACCCAGAACCTCTGGTGGGCGGCAGGCTACAACCTTGTCTCTGTGCCGTTGGCCGCCGGGGTGCTTGCGCCGGTCGGTTTTGTCCTGCCGATGAGTGTGGGGGCTATCCTGATGTCGGCGTCCACGGTGGTGGTCGCGTTGAACGCCCAGCTGCTGCGCCGACTGGACCTGAACCGGTGATCCCACCGTGGCCCGGTCAACCGCGGCCATGAGGCTCCCGAAGCCGTCAACAACGTAACGTTCATCAGGCTGCGCGTCGGGCGTCAGGGCTACGGTGCGGTCACGGCCTCCGCTGCTTTCGCCGTGACCGTGATGATGTCATCGCCGAACGCGGCGATCGGAGCCGGCAGCCCTTCCACCGTCGAAAAACTCTTTGTGTTGACGACGATGACAGGGGTCACGGCCGAGTACCCGGCATCACGGATCCGCTGGGCGTCGAATCGGATCAGCGGGGTGCCGGCCGTCACCTTCTGCTTCTTCTCGACAAGGACCTCGAACCCCTCCCCGCCCATCTTCACCGTGTCGATGCCGATATGGATCAGCAGGTCGATTCCGTTGTCCAACCGTAACCCGACGGCGTGACCGGACTTCTGGACCGTCAGAATTTTCCCGTCGGCGGGGGCCACGACGGTGTCGCCGGACGGTTCGATAGCGATCCCCTGCCCGAGCGCCCCAGAGGAGAAGGCGGGGTCGTCCACGTCAGACAACGGGGTGGCTCTGCCCTCGACCGGGGCCGTGATTACGGTGACTGCTCCCGGCTGCAGGGCGGGCTTTCCGGTTCCTGCACCGATGCCTGACTCCGATGGCGAGGCCTCCACACTGTCGGCGTCTTCCTCCTCCTCTCGCTCTACGGCGAGGCCTGCGAGGATCTCCGCCTTCTCGTCTTTGCCCCGGTAGTCGAAGAAGACGACCAGCAGCATCGAGGTGAAGAAGGCTGCGGCGATACCGATCAGATATCCACCCCACGGGTCCATGGCCGGGAAGGTCAGCAGAGAGGTGAACACGAAGGCACTCGCCTTGACGTCGAAGAACCCGATAATGATTCCGCCGACCAGACATCCCGGGAGCAACCGGACGTAGGTCTTCTTGAACCGCAGCAGAACACCATAGAGAGAGGGTTCGGAGATGCCACCGAAGAGACCTGCCATCAGCCCACCCAGCGACACCTGGCGCATGCCCTTGTTCTTCTCGCGGAACGAGATGTAAAGAACACCAGCCACGACACCGAAGCAGGCGAAATTCCAGGCACCCATCGGCCCCTGGATGAAATCGTAGCCGAGCGTGGCGATGTTCTGGATCATGATCGCATTGAGCGGCCAGTGCAGTCCCAACGGCACCAGGAACGGGTACAGCAGCGGGATGATAACCGCGAGGATGAAGGGGGAGACGCCGTTCAACCAGAGCAGGAAGTCCGAGATCCCGTTACCGATGCCGATACCGAACGGTCCCAGGAGGAACGCCGTTGCCGGGATCATGATCAACAGGGAGAAGAACGGTACAAAGACCATCTGGACAGAGGCCGGGATGATCCGCTTCAGTCCCTTCTCGACCCAGAACAGCCCGATCGCTGCGATCAACGGGGGAAAGACCTGCGACGAGTAGTCGTTGAGCACCAGTGGGATGCCGAAGATATGGACGGTCTCCCCCGCGTCTCCGAGGGAAAGGAACTCCGGTGTCAATAGTGCTGCCGGTATTGCGGCCCCCACCCACTCGTTGGCGCCCAGTTTCCGGGCGGCCGTCGCACCGATCATGATCGGGAGGAAGTAGAAGACCGAACGCCACATGGCGTGCAGGAGAACATAGCCGTCCGGCTGGTCCGCCATGTCGGCACGGAAATCCTGCCAGCCGAAGGTGTCCGCCAGGACCAGCATCGTGATGATCAGTGACGCGCCGAGCAACGCCCACAGCACCGGGCGGAAGGTGTCGGACAGGAACTCGAAGCAGTAGTTGACCCAGTCGTAGCGGCCGCGGACTCCGCCGTACTCCTTCTTCGAGGACGCACGGCCCTCTGCATCGGCATCTCCCATGCCGGGTTCCTTGACGATGGCGTTGTAGTAGTCGGCGACCCCGCCACCCATCACCACCTGAAGGCCCGTACTGCCTTGCTCGACGACGCCGAGGACGGCAGGGTCGCTGTCCAGCGCGTCCTTGTCCACTTTTGAGCGGTCTACGAGGTCGAAGCGGAGCCGGGTCGCGCAGTAGGTCAGTGAGGAGACGTTGTCCGCCCCTCCGATCTCCCGGAGAATGTGACGGGAGGTGTCTGTGGTCGCAGAGGCCATGTGTGTTTCCGCCTTGGTGAGGTGAAATGGGTGTGCGCCACCCTGATCGGGTGGCATCTCCCACATCATAGAACTTCACCGTGAAAAAGATAAGGGCTCCCGGACACGACAGAAACCCGGCCCACCCCGAGATCGGGGTGGGCCGGGTCGGTACCGCAGCTCAGACTACGGTATTACTCACCGGAACCGGCGAGCTTCTCGCGCAGAGCGGCGAGCTGCTC
Source organism: Corynebacterium glyciniphilum AJ 3170 (assembly GCF_000626675.1). Lineage (NCBI taxonomy): Bacteria > Bacillati > Actinomycetota > Actinomycetes > Mycobacteriales > Corynebacteriaceae > Corynebacterium > Corynebacterium glyciniphilum. Next base: position 2,015,644 of record NZ_CP006842.1, read on the forward strand.
ATCGGAAGCCAGGGAACCGGCGTCGGAGGTGGTCTCCTCGACAGCGGCGGCCGGCTTGTCCGAATTGCTGGAGTAGGAGCCGTTGTCGGCAGCCTCATCAGCTTCGGCAGCCTGGGCACGGTGGCGCTCGATCTGCGCGGCGTGCATCTTGTGACGACGCTCAGACTCGGCGTAGCGGGCCTCCCAAGCCTCACGCTGCTCGTCGAAGCCTTCCATCCACTCGTTGGTCTCCGAGTCGAAGCCCTCCGGGAAGATGTAATTGCCCTGCTCGTCGTAGGAGTCGGCCATACCGTACTTGGACGGGTCGAACTCCTCGGCGAAGTCCTCGTCGGCCTGCTTCAGCGACAGGGAGATGCGACGACGCTCGAGGTCGATGTCGATGACCTTGACCATGAGCTCCTGGCCGACGGTGACGATCTGGTCCGGGACATCCACGTGGCGCTCGGCCAGCTCGGAGATGTGGACCAGGCCCTCGATGCCCTCCTCGACACGGACGAAGGCGCCGAACGGAACCAGCTTGGTGACCTTGCCCGGGACGATCTGACCGATCGCGTGGGTCCGGGCGAAGACGCGCCACGGATCCTCCTGGGTGGCCTTCAGCGACAGGGAGACACGCTCACGGTCCAGATCGACGTCGAGAACCTCGACGGTGACCTCGTCACCGACGGTGACGACCTCGGACGGGTGGTCGATGTGCTTCCAGGACAGCTCGGAGACGTGCACCAGGCCGTCGACACCGCCGAGATCGACGAAGGCGCCGAAGTTGACGATCGAGGACACGACGCCCTTGCGGACCTGGCCCTTCTGCAGCTGGTGCAGGAACTCGGAACGGACCTCGGACTGGGTCTGCTCGAGCCATGCGCGGCGGGACAGAACGACATTGTTGCGCTGCTTGTCGAGCTCGATGATCTTCGCCTCGATCTCCTGACCGATGTACGGCTGGAGGTCTCGGACGCGACGCATCTCGACGAGGGAGGCGGGAAGGAAGCCGCGCAGGCCGATGTCCAGGATGAGACCGCCCTTGACGACCTCGATGACGGTACCGGTGACCGGCTCGTCCTTCTCCTTGAGCTCCTCGATGGTGCCCCAGGCGCGCTCGTACTGTGCGCGCTTCTTGGACAGGATCAGGCGGCCTTCCTTGTCCTCCTTGGTGAGGACCAGGGCGTCGACCTCATCGCCGACCTCGACGACCTCGCCGGGATCGACATCGTGCTTGATGGACAGCTCACGGGAGGGGATGACACCCTCGGTCTTGTAGCCGATGTCAAGCAGGACCTCGTCGTGGTCGACCTTGACGACGGTTCCTTCGACGATGTCCCCATCGTTGAAGTACTTGATGGTGGCGTCGACGGCGGCGAGGAAATCCTCAGCGGAGCCGATGTCGTTGACGGCTACCTGAGGAACGTTGTTGGTGGGCATATGTGAAGTTGCTCCGAGACGGATTGTTCTTAGTGATGGACAGGGGGCACCGTTCCACCAGCGTTCAGTGTGACGGCACCGTCGCGCGCCTGCGGACAGACGGTTAACGGACTGTAGGCTACACGACCCCTCCGAGCTGTGCAAATACCGTCTGGGAGAACTCCTCCGTCCCCGCTGCCCCGGGGCCGGCGAGATCCGGTGTCGGACAGTGGATCAGGGCGTGCCGGACCGCGGCTGCGAGGGCGTCCCCTGCCTCGCGGTAGCCGAGGTGCCCGAGCATCATGGCGGCGGAGTTCATGACGCCAGCCGGATTGGCAATTCCACGACCAGCGATATCGGGTGCCGACCCGTGAGCCGCCTGGGCCATCACCGTCCGGTCCCCGGCATTGATACTGCCTGCGGCCCCCAGCGATCCACCCAGTGCCGCGGTCAGGTCCGAGAGGATATCTCCGAACATGTTCTCCGCCACGATCGTCCGATGCCGTTCCGGGCGGACGACCAGATCCGCGCACAGGGCATCGATATGCACCGGCAGCAGGTCCACCCCAGTTTCGGCCGCCATGGCCTCCGCTTCTTCCACGTACATCCCGGACGTCCGCGCCAGGACATTGGCCTTGTGCGCGACGGTGAGCGGTCCCCCTCTCTCCGCGGCAACACGGCCGGCACGTCGGACGATCCTGCGAACCCCGTGTCTGGTGAACGTGCCGATCGCCAGTGCGACGTCCGGCGTGACCATCACATCGCCTGTTCCGGCGTACATGTTGCGGTCGGCGTACAGTCCCTCGGTGTTCTCCCGCACGACCACCAGGTCCATCTCGGGGGCGACAGCACCGGGCAGACCACGGACCGGTCGGATGTTCGCCCACAGGTCGCCACGGACTCGCAGTGCCGCTGACGGGTTCTGCTGGCTCCGGGCCTCCGGAGGATAAGAGGCATTGTCATGGGGGCCGAGGACCCAGCCGTCCAGCCCGGTGACAGCGGACCAGGTCTCATCGGGGAGGATCTGCCCGGTCTTCGCGAAAGCTTCCCGCCCGAGCAGGAGCGGCACCCACCGCACCGTATACCCGCCGTAGTGGTGGAGAGCGGTGGTCGTGGCAATGACCGTGGGCTCGACGATCTCCGGACCGACGCCCTCACCGGGCCAGTACCCCAACGTCAGCGCGGCCGTCCGGGAACTTTTCCGGGAACTTCTCCGGGAACTTTCAGTCGTCATAGTCACAACGCACCATCCTAGGTGACCGGACACGCGCCCCGGGCGCAGGTTTCACTCTCCCCCGGACAATCCGGATACGATGACGCCCGTGAAAGACAACTCCCCCAGCCCAGACCAGACAGACGTCCACCCACCGACGTTCGGACGCACTCCCCTGAATCCGGGGACGGTGGTCTTCAACCTCGTCCGCGGTGGCCTGATCGGTTCCGCTGAACTCGTCCCCGGCATTTCGGGCGGCACGGTCGCCCTGGTTACCGGCGCCTACGAGAGAGTGCTCTACAACGCCAACCGACTGCTGGACGCGGTGAAGGCCTTTGCCACTGACCGGGCCGAAGGCGTTCGGCGGTTCAAAGCCGTGGACTGGACCATGCTGCTTCCCATGGCCGTCGGCATGGTCGCCATGGTTTTCGCCCTCGCGGGCATCCTCGGCTCGTTCGTGGAGGATCATCCCGTTCCCGCCAAGAGCCTGTTCCTCGGCATGGTCGCGGTCTCGCTCGTGGTCCCGCTGCTGATGATCGACACCACCGACCTGAAACGTCGTCTTCCGGTGGCAGTGCCCCTCTTCATCGTCGGTGTGCTGTTCACCTTCATCGCGACAGGATTCTCCTCGTCGACGAATCCTGACCCGAACCTTCTGTTGGTGTTCATCGCTGCCGCTATCGCGGTGTGCGCACTGATCCTCCCCGGCGTCTCAGGGTCTTTCTTCCTCTACGCGATCGGGATCTACTCGGCGACGCTGACTGCTGTCAGCGACCTCGACGTGACCTACATCCTGGTCTTCGGTCTCGGCGCGTTGACCGGGCTGGTGCTGTTCGTGCGGGTGATGGAGTACCTGCTGACGAAGCACCGGACCCTGACCCTGTTCACGATGACCGGCATGCTGCTGGGATCGCTGCGTGCGCTCTGGCCGTGGCAGGACGATGACGCCGGCATCCAGGCACCCGGTGACCAGGCTGGGCTCGCGCTGGGCCTGTTCCTACTCGGTGCTGCCGTCGTCGCCGCCATGGTCATCTTCGAACAGGTCACGAAACGCCGCCGGACGCGGGACCGCTCCGCGCGTCCCGACAAGTCCTCCGGTCAGCTCCCCTGACCCTCCCGGGGTGGAGGTTTAGCATGGGGGGATGATCGCTTTCACCGACCAGTTCTGGCCCCAGGTGGGCCTACTGCTGCTCGCGTTCGCGCTGAGCACGGTAGTGGGCGTGGAACGACGTCTGCGCGGACACAACGGGGGCCCCGGCACGCTGGCGATTGTCGGCACGTCATCGGCCCTGTTCGTGATGTTGAGCAAGTACGGATTCGCCGATGTCGTCTCCGACCAGACCAGTTACGATCCGTCGCGGGTGGCAGCCTCAGTAGTGTCGGGAATCGGTTTCCTCGGTGCAGGTCTGATCCTCACCCGACGCGGCGCCGTGGTGGGGTTGACCACCGCAGCGTCTGTATGGGAAGTCGCCGCGATCGGCGCGTCGGCCGGAGCCGGGCTCTGGACGCTTGCTGTCGCGGTCACACTGCTGCACATGGTGATCACCTTCGGACTCAGGCGACTGTCCCGGGTGCTTCCAGGCCCCCACAGCCACGTCCTGATCGAGGTCACCTACGATGACGGTCGGGGTCTGTTAAGAGGGGTGCTGACCTCGATCACGGAGGGTGGCTGGACGATTCGTCAGGTACACCAACAGCACACGACCGCCCCGCCCGAGGAGGAAGACCGCCCCGCCGCCGTCACGCTCGAGCTCGTGGGGCGCCACCGGGCCGACGCTCTGGCGACCTCACTGTCCGGCATAGACGGGATACGACGGGTGGAGATCCTGTCCAGTGGCGACCTGGAGTAGGCGTCCTCAGTGCCCGGCGGCCTCCCAGTTCGCGCCTGTACCGGTCGACACATCCAGAGGAACCCTGAGTTCAGCGGCACCGTCCATCTGTTCCTGGAGCAACGCCGTCATCTCCTCGAGCTCCCCGTCAACGACTTCGACGACCAGTTCGTCGTGGACCTGCAGCAGTACCCGCGACGCCATGCCTCGTCTGGTCATCTCCCGATCCACCCGCACCATCGCGCGTTTGATGATGTCGGCTGCGGTGCCCTGGATCGGAGCATTGAGGGCGGCACGCTCGGCGTTGTCCCGGGCGACCCGGTTGGTGGAGTTGAGCTCGGGAAGGTACCGCCGACGCCCGTAAAGCGTCTCGGTGTAGCCGTCCTCCCGTGCCTGTTCCACCACCTCGTCGAGATACTTCTTGACCCCGCCGAAGCGTTCGAAGTAGGTGTCCATGATCTTCTTCGCCTCGCCGGCGGCAATATTCAACTGCTGGGACAGGCCGAAAGCACTCAGACCATAGACCAACCCGTAGCTCATCGCCTTGACCCGTCGACGCAGTTCCGGGGTGACGTCGTCTACCGGGACGTCGAAGACCTTCGAGCCGACGAAATTGTGCAGGTCCTCGCCCTGTCGGTAGGCCTCGATGAGCCCGGGGTCCTGGGAGAGGTGCGCCATCACACGCATCTCGATCTGGGAGTAGTCCGCCGTCAACAACGTGGTGTACCCCGACCCCACCTGGAACGCACCACGGATATGGCGTCCCGCCTCGGTGCGGACCGGAATGTTCTGCAGGTTGGGTTCGGCTGAGGACAGACGTCCCGTCGCCGCACCGCGCTGGTTGAAAGTCGTATGAATCCGCCCGTCATCCGCCGTCGCATCGATGAGCCCGTCAATAGTGGTCTTCATCTTCTGATACTCGCGGTGGGCCATGAGATGGCCGAGGAACGGATGCCCGGTCTGCTCCGTCAGCTTCTCCAACTCACCTGCCGCGGTGGAATAGCCGGTCTTGGTCTTCTTCGTGGTGGGCAGGCCGAAGTCCTCGAAGAGGACCTTCTGCAACTGCTTCGGGCTGGACAGATTGAGCGACTCGTCGCCCGCCAGCTGGCGGGCGGCGGTGACCTCGTCGGAGATGCGTTCTGCGTAGTTGTCCGAAAGGTCCTGCAACGCAGGGCAGTCGACCGAGATCCCGTAGCTCTCCATCCTGGCCAGAATCGTCGCCAGAGGGACTTCGAGATCCAGGTAGAGCTCCATCGCCCCGATGCCGGTAAGTTCCGGGGTGAGGGAGGTAACAAGTTCAAGCACGGCCTGGGCCCGTGCGACTGCCGATGCTCCCTCGGCGAGCTCGTGCCCGACGTGGCGTTGCAGCACATCGGCGAGACCGGTGGAACGGACGTCCGGACGCAGAAGGTAGGCGGCAAGAGCGGTGTCATGCTCGACGCCGTCGAGCTCTATCCCCGTCCCGTTGAGCATGTGCCAGGACCGCTTGGAATCATGCAGCCATTTCGCCGCAGAGGTATCAGCAAGGTACCCCAGTAACGCCTTCTCGTCCTTCGGGTCCTGGTCCGCCAGATCGATCTGCAGGGCGTGGAGAACCCCGTCCTCTCCGGCCACCGGATCAAGCAGGACGACATGCTCAGCGTGCCCCCCGAAAGGCGCCCCCTCGCCACTGACCTCGACGACCAGTGGCCGGTTGACCGACGCATCGCCGTGGCTCCGTCCGTCCTTCCACCCGGCGCGGTCGGCCAGCCATTTGGCCAGTTTCCCGTCGGCAAGATCGTCGACGGCAAGTTCAGCTGCTGCGCCATCCTCAAACTCGATACCCATCACCCGGAATGTCCGGTTACGCAGGTTGGCACCGAACTGCAGTGAGTCGAAGAGGCTGCCCGCCTCGGAGGCATCGACAGCAGCAGGTCGCAGCGCTGACAGCGGGCCACCCTCGCCGTCGAGGTCACCGAGCTCGAGGTCTCGGACCATCTCCGTGACCTTCCGTGCGAGGATCACATTGTCGATGTTGTCCCGGAGTGATTCTCCGACTTTGCCTCCGAAGTCGTCGATGTGCTCGATGACGGCATCCAGACTGCCGTACTTGCTGATCCATTTCTGAGCTGTCTTCGGGCCGACACCGGGAACCCCGGGCATGTTGTCGGAGGTGTCTCCACGCAGCGAAGCGAGGTCAGGGTACTGCGTCGGTGTGACACCGTACTTCTCCTCCACCCGGGCCGGGGTAAACCGGTCGAGCTCCGAGACTCCACGAAGAGTGTAGAGCACCGTGACGTCGTCGTTGACGAGCTGGAGGCTGTCCCGGTCGCCGGTGCAGATCACCGTACGCATGCCCGCGTCGGTGCCACGGCAGGACAGCGTGGCGATGATGTCGTCCGCTTCGTAGGACTCCTTGGTCAGTGTCTGAATGCCCAGTGCCTGGAGCGCCTCCTGGATCAACTCGACCTGGCCACGGAACTCATCCGGTGCCGGTGGCCGCTGGGCCTTGTAGGCAGGCAGGTCCTTCTCACGGAACGTCGGTCCCGAAAGATCGAACGCCGCCGCGATATGTGTCGGCTTCTCCGTTTCGACTAGTCCGAGGAACATGCCGAGGAACCCGTACACAGCATTGGTGTACTGCCCCCCGGTCGTGGAGAAATTCTGGGCCGGCAGTGCGTAGAACGCCCGGAACGCCAGTGAATGCCCGTCGAGTAACAGGAGGGTGGGACGCCCGTCCCCGGAATTGTCTGTCATGTGACCTTCCTGCATGCCCGTACACCTGTCTGTCATGTGTCGGACACACTTCTCGTGGTGGCTGCCGCGGTTGGAGTCATGCCCCGGCTATTCTAGTCGCCATGAGTGACCAGACAGAGAGTATCCCGGGCGAACCGGCGTCCCTGCACGACCCCGAGCCGCAGACCTCGGCGCGACGGCGGGCGGAGGAGACACGGGTGAGCATCCTCGAACGTGCGAGGACCGCGTTCAACCAGCGTCCCTACAGTGAGGTGTCACTCAAGGACATCGCCAACGAGGTCGGCGTCAGTGCCCCGCTGATCATCAAGTACTACGGGACCAAGGAGAACCTGTACGAGGCCCAGCTTGATTTCACCGAGGCTGCAGAGCGGCTCAACAACGTGGCATTCGCTGAAATGGGGACCCACCTGGCGCGGCTGGCGGTGACGTCCGCCGACGACAGCCCCAATTCGCTGGTGCGCAAACTCGCCGACGCCGGCGGTAACCGGCACATCGTCGACGCGCTCGGGAAAGTCTTCCGCCAGCAGGTCGTCGCTCCGGTGCTCGAGAGAGTCGCAGCAGAGTCTCTCGGCCAATCATCCACCGACGCGGAGATGCGCGCGGAGGCGGCGATGTCGATGGTGATCGGCCTTGCGCTGATGCGCCGGTTGGTCACCCAGGAGTATTTCCATGACGCCGATGTCGACGCATTCGTGGAGTACTACGGGGGCCTGATCCAGTGCGTCCTCGATGGCGCGGACGCCACATCGTGACCACTTTCCCGGTGCCGCCTACCCCGTGTTGTCCGGAGTGACACCTCTGCCGTATGATTCCCGGGGTCGGCCCTGGTGGCGGAATTGGCAGACGCGCTGCACTCAAAATGCAGTGTCTTCGGGCGTGTGGGTTCGAGTCCCACCCAGGGCACCACGCAACCCCACCGGTCTCTATGGAGACCGGTGGGGTTTTCTGTCCTACTCCCTTCGTCCTGGTGTCACTGACGTACGAGTACCGCCAGGTCATCCTTCCTCGCCGGTCTCATCTCCCACGCGTCGAGACTGACGCAGAGCTGTAGTGTCCCGCACTTCGAGTAGCTGACCTTGTCGGTGGAATGGGTGTGCCCGTGAATAACAGGTGCGCCGCAGTCCCTCGGCCGCCACTGGACGTGTCGATCCGGGCTTGTATGGTCTCCGTCATAGGGAAAGTGGTTGACAACCGCCCTTTTTCCCTCGATTTTGAGCGTCGTCGCAGCTGAGACCGTGTCGAACGTCCGGAGAAACCGGGAGTGGCCGGCCAGTGACCGCGCATGCATCGGATGGACGGCGTCGTGATTACCCGCCAGCAGATGGAGACGCGCCCCGGTGGCGTCGCGTACATCGGCCAACAGCCGCAACGCACGGTCCTCCTGATCAGGTATTCCCGAGGAGATGTCACCGAGAACAAAGAGGCGGTCACCGGGCAGCAGAGCACCCTTCAGATTCTGAAACAAGACCGCGTCATGGTCCGCAGCGGTAGCGAATCCTCTCGCCGCGGCCGGAGTGAGGTGCCCGAAATGCGGGTCCGCCGTAAACCAGTCCGTCATTCATTCCATGGTACTTGCCCCACCGATGCGCTACATTGGGTGGGCAAACTGTCGGGAGCCACCCGGCGCGCTACGTCCCTCAGGAGAAAACCCGTGGACCTTCCCATCGCTGAAGCTGTCGAAACCTCTGGCGCCTACGCGTCCAACGCGCTGTTCATCGCAGGATCCGTTCTGTCATCGCCGTTCGGTCTCCTCGGCGATTTGGGGTCCTTCCTCAGCTCGTTCCTGCCGCGGTTCTGACCCGCCGACGCTGCGCACACTCCATACGCGGCAGGCCTGACGAGCCTACTGCTCGTCAATCTCCGCAGCGGTGGTGGCAACCCTCGTCCCGTCCTCGAACCTTCGTTTTCCGAGGACGTTGTTCGGATCGACGACGGCGACCTTCTTGCCGTTCTCCCGGATGCGGCGCAGCCCTTCTTTCACCATGCGACGCCCGACCGGGTTGCTTTCGGTGACGCGTCGGGCGTCAATGATCACCCGCGGGGTGGTGATGTCCTGGTTCTCTGCGGCAGTCAGGAATTCCTCGGCACCGGAGAAGTCGAGGCCACCCTGCAACCGGAACACCGTGGTCCTGCCGCGGGTGCGGATGCCGCGCACCGAACTGCCCTTACGGGTCACCGCGGACATCAGGTGCAGACCCATGTCCTCGGACAGCGCCCGGAAGATCTTCGCACCCCGGACGCTGTTGCCCGATTCGTCCAGGCGTGGTGAGAAGGTCGCGATCCCCAACTGTCCCGGCAGGGTCCCCATCAGGCCACCCGCGACCCCTGACTTTGCGGGGATCCCTACGCTGGCCATCCATTTCCCTGCACCGTCGTACATTCCCGCCGAGGCCATCACAGCCTGCACCTGGCGGCACACCAGTGGTTCCAGGATCCGTTCGCCGGTGAGCGGCTGGACTCCACCGAGGGCGAGAGTCGCGCCCATCACCGCCAGGTCTTTCACGGTGACTCGAATCGCGCACTGCCGCGTGTAGCTGGCCACGGCGTCCTCAGCAGAGTCCACGATCACGTCATAGCTGCGCAGCATGTGGGCCAGTGCCAGGTTACGGTCAGCGGTACCGGTCTCGGACTCGGTGACATTCTCGTCCACGGTGAGTTGGCGTCCCGCCAGCCGGGAGAAATAGTCCACAATGACCTCCACCCTGTCGTCGACCGACGAGTCTTCCCCGTTGATGAGCTGGTTGACCGCGATGGCTCCCGCGTTGATCATGGGGTTGACTGGACGGTGGGTCTTACCGTCGAGGGAGAGCTCGTTGAAGGCCTCGCCGGACGGCTCCATGCCCACTGTCTCGATCACTTTCTCCACCCCGCAGTCCTGGAGTGCTGCGGCATAGGCGAAAGGCTTCGAGATCGACTGCATGGTGAACTCCCGCTCGTCGTCGCCGACGCTGTAGATCCACCCCTGGTTGGTGCACATGGCCAAGGCCAACGGTGTGGCGTCTGCCTTCGCGAGCTCAGGAATATAGTCCGCTACTGCACCGTCATCCTCGTCTCGGACTCGGTCAAGGATGTCATTGAGATAGTCTTCGACGAGAGAATCCATGGGGCCCGAGACTAACAGAATCCGACGCCGATATACTTCCCCCCATGACACCCCACTCCGTTCCGCGACCGGGCAGATCCGCCCGTAAGGTCGGCTCGGTCCTGGGGGCCCTGATGATCTCGGCGTCCCTGGCGGCCTGCGTCACCAATGAGGAGTCCGGTAATCCCGACGGCTGGGTCGACACCCTGCCCGACCCCGTTCCTGCTCTCCAGGATCTGCTCCCCCGGGAGTACCGCGAATCCGGACACATCTCGGCCTCGACCAACCCGACATTTCCACCCAACCAGTTCAAGGACCCGTCCGGGAACATCATCGGCTTCGAGGTGGACCTGGTCCGGGCCGCCGGTGCCGTTCTGGGGGTGGATGTCGGATTTCAGCAGCAGGACTTCAACCTCATCCTGCCATCCATCAACGCCGGTACCGTGGATATCGGCACATCCGGGTTCTCCGACACCGAAGAGCGCCGACAGTCCTATGACTTCGTGGACTTCTACACCTCGGGTATTACGTGGGCGACAACCCCTGGTAAGACGGTCGATCCGGCTGATGCATGCGGACTCACCGTGGCCGTCCAGAAAGGGACCTACTCCGATACTGACGATGTCCAGGTCAAGTCCGACCAGTGTGCCGCCGCCGGTCGCCCGGCAATCAACAAGCTGGTCTACGATTCCGCCAATGCCGCGGCGAACGCCACGGCGCTGAAGCGTGCCGACGCAATGAGCTCCGACTCCGCCGTCACCGACTACGCCATCCAGTTGTCTGACGGGAAACTCATCCCCGCTGGAGATGCCTTCGACACCACGCCCTTCGGATGGGCGTTCGCCAAGGACTCCGATCTCATCCCCGCGTTCGCGGCTGCCCTGGAGTTCCTGATCACCTCCGGTCAGTATGAGGCGATCCTCGAGCCCTGGGGGCTCACCGAAGGCGCCGTAGACGCCGTCACCGTCAACACGCAGGATTATCCCCTTCCTGCCACAGCATCCGCCGACGAAGGAGCGACTTCATGAGCGATCACCCCCGGGCACAGCAACGTACCCGTCCAACCGACAATGATGTCGTTCCTCTGCGTCACCCCGGCCGGATCATCGCTTCGGTGGTCCTGCTGATCGTGGTCGCCCTCTTCGTGTGGGACGCCGCACATAACGACGCCTACGGCTGGGATGTCTACGCCTCCTATCTCTTCGACACACGCATCGCCGAAGCGGCCCTGCACACGCTCGCGCTTACCGTCCTGGCGATGATCGTCGGTGTGGTGCTGGGTGCGGTCCTGGCAGTCCTACGCATGTCACCGAACCCGGTGACCAGTGGCATCGCCTGGCTCTACCTCTGGATATTCCGCGGCACCCCGGTATATGTGCAGCTGGTGTTCTGGGGGTTGCTCGGTGCGATCTACCAGACGGTGAACCTCGGATTCACCGAGGTCTCACTGGAGTCAGTACTCTCCAACTTCTTCTGGCTCGCCGTGATCGGCCTGGGATTGAACGAATCCGCGTACATGGCGGAAATCGTCCGCGCCGGTATCCAGGCCGTTCCTGAAGGACAGTCCGAGGCATCGAAGGCCCTGGGCATGACATGGTGGCAGAACATGCGCCGCACCGTGCTCCCCCAGGCCATGAGGATCATCATCCCCCCGACCGGCAACGAGCTGATCAGCCTGTTGAAGACCACCTCACTGGTGATCGCCCTGCCCTACGCCGGCGAGCTCTACGGGCGGTCCATGGACATCGCCTACGCGATGTTCGAGCCGGTCCCGATGCTGCTCGTCGCGGCGACCTGGTATCTGGTGATCACCTCGATCCTGATGGTCGGCCAGCATTACCTGGAGCGTTTCTACTCCCGCGGATCGTCCCGGGCGTTGACCAGCCGACAGCTTGCCGCCCTCACCGACGCGGAGGGACTGCCCCCGCTGAATATCACCGTGGAAGATCCCGGTAACCCGCGCACCGGTACCGCCCGGACCGACAGTGGATACGACAGTGGATACGACAGTGGATACGACAGTGGATACGACAGTGGATACGACAGTGGATACGACAGTGGATACGACAAGGAGAACGGCCGATGAGTTCCCAGCCCGCTACCCCGATGATCGCCGTCAAGGACGTGTGGAAGCGTTATGGACGTCTCGACGTCCTCAAGGGCATCGACCTGGAGGTCCCTGCCGGTGGCGTTACCTGCCTCATCGGCCCCTCCGGTTCCGGCAAGTCCACCCTGTTGCGCTGTGTGAACCACCTGGAGAGCATCGACGCAGGACGCATCGAGGTCAACGGAAACCTCATCGGATACCAGGAGCGCAACGGTCGACTCCACCAGATCTCCGAACGCGAGGCATCCCGCCAGCGCGCGGATATCGGCATGGTCTTCCAGCAGTTCAACCTGTTCACCCACCGGACGGTGCTCGCCAACATCATCGAGGCCCCGGTGAAGGTCAAGGGGACCCCGAAAGCCGAGGCTGAGGCCACGGCCCGCGAACTCCTGTCCATGGTCGGTCTCGACGACAAGGCCGACGCATGGCCCGTCCAACTTTCCGGCGGCCAGCAGCAGCGGGTTGCGATCGCCCGTGCCCTGGCCATGAAACCCAAGTTGATGCTCTTCGACGAGCCGACCTCCGCCCTCGACCCAGAACTCGTCGGCGAGGTCCTCAACGTGATGCGGCGTCTCGCGGACGACGGCATGACCATGCTCGTGGTGACCCACGAGATGGGATTCGCCCGGGAGGTCGCAGACGAGGTGGCGTTCATGGACGGCGGACGCATCGTCGAGCACGGCCCGGCCCGTCAGATCATCACCGACCCCCAACAGGCCCGTACCCGGTCCTTCCTCTCCAGTATTCTCGACTGACCACGGCCCCGGCCCCTCTCTCAGGGGCGGATGTCGACGTGCCACGGCACCCGGGGAGTCCCGGGGTCGTCGAGGACCTGCTGGAACAGCTGCTCCGCGGGCTGCTTGTCCCGGGTGACCAGGACATCGGATATCCGGGCGGTCAACGCACTGATACTGCCGTCATACCTGGTCACGTCCACGGTGATGGTCGCCGGTTCCGGAGTGTGCCCGCTGTTCTCCGCGTCCTCGGCGAACCCGTAGTCACGCCACACCTCCTCGAGACTGCTGTCAACGGCCGTCCCGGTCGCCACGTCGAGATCGGCCGTGAGGACCTCGGCGTTGAGGTCCAGCAGGTGGCGGACGTCGTCGACGATGCTGTCGCGCTGTTCGGCGGTGGAAAGAATCTTGAACACGATCTGAGGCATGGGCACCAGTAAAGCACTGACTCGCTCCCACGGCCAGGGTCCGAGCGACTACTGTTGGGTAACTGTGATCGGCCACTCCTCCATCTCCCCAGCACCGGTGCCCCCGTTGACGACGCTGCCGGACGGCACCATCAAACAAGTCAACCCGTTCTCCGGGACGGAAGTGTGGACCGTGCCCAGCCGCGGTCACCGTCCCGTCCGGGAACGTCCCGAGGACGTCTTCGACATTACCGACGACAACCGGGACAATCAGACTGATTTCGGGATCGCCGATCTTCTCAGAACGACCCCCGAAAAAGCTCGGATGGTCATCGACGACAACGGAGACCCCCGCATCCTCCGGGGGCTCACGGTCTCCGACCTGTCGGAGACTGATCCACTGTTCCGGCGCGTAGCGAACCTCTACGAGATCCTTACCTACGACTACTGGCTGGTGAACTACGGGCACCGGATGGATGCCACAGCTGCCCGCCATATGGCCGAGTATCTTTCCGAACCGGAGGGTCGGGAACATGTCGAACGTCTCTTGCGTATCCGGATGGAGGCAGCCGGACGCCCCGCAGAAGACATCGATGCCCTGTTCACCGAGGATACGGCGGTCCAGAGCGTCAACGAACTGGGCGGCCCCCTGTTCGGCGGCGGGCACGACATCATCCTGGCTCGTGACCACTACGTCCCCGGTGCCACCCGGAGCGACCAACTGCTCAGCTCCGGTGAGATGAGCTGGTCTGACCACCGGCTCTACATCGCCTTCACCGTCGACGCGATGGACCGGCTCTACCGGGCGAACCCGTACGTCCGATACGTCGCGGCATTCCAGAACTGGTTGGAGCCCGCCGGGGCCTCGATCGAGCACCTGCACAAGCAACTCGTGGCCATCGATGAACACGGCCTCCAGAATGAGACGGAAATCGCCCAGGTCCGGGCGAACCCGAACATGTACAACCAGTGGGCGGTGGACTATGCAGGCCACCACAACCTCATCGTCGCCGAGAACGACCACGCCATCGCATTCGCCGGCTTCGGCCACCGGTGGCCCACGCTCGAGGTCTTCTCCCGCTCTGGCACTACCGAGCCTTGGTTGATCAGTGATGACGAGCGAGACGCCATGGCCGACCTCGTCCATGCCTGCCATGTCGCCGCCGGGCCGCACATGCCGTCCAACGAGGAGTGGCTGCACCGCCCGCTGGACGTGGACGTCCCGATGCCGTGGCGGATCATGATCAAGTGGCGCGACTCCACCATGGCCGGGTTCGAGGGAGGGACCAAGATCTTCATCAACACCCTCAGCCCGGCAGGCCTGAAAGCCAAGGTCCTCGCCCGCCTCGAAGACGCCCGTGACCGGGGACGACTGGCACCTGGCATCCGGCTCGGCGACGAGGTCGATTTCCACCGTAACTCCCTGCGGTACAACCCTGCGGTCCGGTAGCTAGAATTGTGCGTCATGAGTACCAGCGGGATCGCGGAATTCGTCGACAATCACGGAGTCGACCTGTCCTGGGCAGGCGACTTCTACACCTGGATGCATCAACATCCCGAGCTCAGCGAGCACGAGGAACAGACGGCCGCGTATATCCTGGATCGCCTGCAGTCTCTCGGGGCTGAGGTGACCTCAGGTATCGGCGGGCATGGGATCACCGCGGTGTGGCGCAACGGCGACGGCCCCACCGTGCTCTACCGGGCTGACTTCGACGCTCTTCCGGTCGCCGAGGACACCGGGGCAGCCTATGCCTCACAGAACCCCGGTGTGATGCACGCCTGCGGGCACGACGTGCACACCACCGCTCTGATGGGTCTGTGCGCGATCATGGACGCCCGGCAGGATGCGTGGTCCGGCACGTTCATCGCCCTGTTCCAGCCGGCGGAGGAAGTGACCCGCGGCGCCACGTCCATGATCGAGGACGGCCTGGCTGAGCGGATCCCTGCCCCGGACGTCTGTCTCGGACAGCACGTGATGCCGGGTCCGGTCGGGACGGTCTTCTCTGCCGCCGGCCCGGTCATGGCCGCCTGCGATACGTTGACGGTGACCCTGCACGGGGTGTCGTCACATGCCTCGGCGCCCCACAACTCGATCGACCCGACATTCCTCGCCGCCATGATCGTGGTTCGACTCCAGGGCATCGTGGGCCGTGAGATCGCCGCAGACGACTTCGCGGTGGTCTCGGTGGGCACACTCACAGCCGGCCACACGAACAACACCATCCCGGACACCGCAACCCTGGTGCTCAACTGCCGCTTCTACGACACAGCGGTCCGGGACCGCACCTATGCGGCCATCGAACGGGTGATTCAGGCTGAGTGCGCGGCATCCGGGACGCCGCAGCCCGCCGATATCGTCTACTCGGCCCGAGGGGAACTCACCGACAACGACAGGACCGTACACGAGACCGTGCGCCCGGCCTTCGACGCCGTCTTCGGCGAGGGTTCACAGGATGCCGTCCGGTGGACCGCATCGGAGGACTTCTCCGAGATTCCGCGGCACTTCGGGGTCCCCTACGAATTCTGGCTCACCGGATGCACCGACCGGGATGAGTGGGCCACAGCCGTGGCCGCTGACCGGGTGGCCCAGGACATCCCCGGGAACCACTCCCCGCGCTTTCTGCCTGCACCCGGCACCGTCGAGACCGCCACCCGGGCGGCCGTCGCAGGCGTGCTGGCCTACCTCTGGCGCTCCTGACGCCGGCCCCGTGGGGTGACCATCAGGACGTCCGGACCACTGGACGCCCAAGGAAGTCGACCATGGCCGACCAGTCCCGCCGTGCCTGCACCGTCCCCCGGTGTAGCGAGTCACGCAGTACGTCGACCTTGCGCTCCGTAGAGCTCACAGGCGCCTCGTCCTCCGGGAAGTAGAGGAATGCCCGTCCTGCCCGCTCCAGAGCGTACAGGCGGTCCATTGTGGCGTTGTAGCGGATGTGGCGGGTGATGAGGGCCTCCGCCACTGCCGGATACCGGCGCAACAGGGTACGCCATACCTTCGTCTTCCCCATCGGCGGCTTGACGTAGCCCCGTGGGTGGGTCAGGACGGCGAAGAACTGGTCGTACCCGTCGGCGAGCGCGGCTTCCAAGGGGATGCCGCCGGACGGGCCGAGCGCACCGTCCACATAGGGCACCCCGTCAATACGGGGCACGGGCATCGCAAACGGGATGGTCGAGGATGCCCGGACCCGCTCCATCAGTTCTGCGCCGGAGCCGATGTCGTCGCGTCCCCAGTACACCGGGTCGCCGTTGTCTGCCCGGGTCGCGCAAATACGGAACTGCGTGTCGCCCTCGAGTACCCGTCGGGCATCGTACGGGCGGGGAAGGTCAAGGGTGGGCGCCTGACCGTAAATGTATTCCGCGTTGAAGTAGCCTTTGCCGCGCAGCAGCCATGTCCAGCCACCGAAGTGCGGGTCCGTCGCGAAGTCGACGAAACTGTGGCGCAGCCGGTCCCGTTCACCACTGAGGTAGCTGACCAGGTGTGATGCACCGGCCGAGACTCCCCCGACCCAACCGAACTGGACATCGTGCTCCATGAGGACATCCATAGCACCGGCGCTGTAGGACGCCCGCATACCTCCGCCCTCCAGCAGCAGTGCCGTATCGCGTGCGTCGATCATCTGTGGTCAGGCCTCCTCCGCCCCTATCGACTACGTCAACTCCGCGGTATACCGCGCCCTAGGCGGTGTCTTCCCCGAGAAGGTGGACGTGGATCATGTTGGTGTTGCCCTCGGTGCCGGGAGGCGAACCAGCCACGATGACAACCGCGTCATCGCGGGTGAACCCGGCCTGCCCCAGCAGGATCGAATCCACCTCCTGCATGATCTCGTCGGTGGTGGACACCTCATTGGTCAGGTAGGACTCTGCACCCCAGGTCAGGGCAAGCTGGTTGCGGACCTCCTGGGACGGGGTGAACACCAGCAGGGGCAGGTCGGAGCGAAGACGGGCGACGCGGCGGGCGGTGTCACCGGAGGCGGTGAAGGCGATCAAGGCACGTGCGTTGAGCCGCTCACCGATGTCCTTGGCGGCGAAGCTGATCACACCGCGCTTGGTGCGCGGGACATGGGACAGTGGGGGAACCTCACCGTCGATTTCAGCGGCGGTGACGATCCTGGACATGGTCTTGACCGTGTCCACCGGGTACTTGCCGACGGAAGTTTCGCCGGAGAGCATGACGGCATCTGCGCCGTCGAGCACAGCGTTGGCCACATCGGATGCTTCGGCACGGGTGGGGCGGGAGTTCTCGATCATCGAGTCCAGCATCTGGGTGGCGACGATCACCGGCTTGGCGTTCTCGCGGGCGATCTGGACCGCCCGCTTCTGCACCAGGGGCACCTCTTCCAACGGAACCTCGACACCGAGGTCACCGCGGGCGACCATGATGGCGTCGAAGGCGAGGATAATCGGCTCGAGAGCGTCGACGGCCTCGGGCTTCTCGAGTTTCGCGATGACTGGCACGCGGCGACCCACCTCGTCCATGATCTCGTGGACGAGCTCCACATCCGCAGGTGAGCGGACGAAGGACAGCGCGATGACGTCAGCACCCATGGTCAGGGCGAATCGCAGGTCGGCGATGTCTTTCTCGGAGAGTGCGGGAACGGAGATGTTCATTCCCGGCAGGGAGACACCCTTGTTGTTGGAGACGGGGCCACCCTCGACGACCTCACAGACGACGTCGTTTCCCTCGACGGACTTGCAGACGAGCCCGACCTTCCCGTCGTCGACGAGCAGCCGGTCGCCGGGACGGGCGTCCCTGGCAAGCTGCTTGTAGGTGGTCGAAACCCGGTCATGGGTGCCGGACACGTCGTCGACGGTGATCCGGATTTCCTCACCGGTCTCCCAGTAGGTCTTCTCCTCGGCGAAACGTCCGAGCCGGATTTTGGGGCCCTGCAGGTCGGCGAGAACGCCGACAGAACGGCCGGTCTCCTCGGCGGCCTGGCGGACCCACTCATAGTTCTGCTGGTGATCCGCGTGCTCACCGTGCGAAAAGTTCAGCCGGGCGACATTCATCCCAGCCAGAACGAGTTCACGGATTTTGTCCGCGGAGGCCACTGCCGGGCCCAGGGTGCATACGATCTTGGTGCGTCTACTCACCTGTCCGAGGATAACCCTGTCCCCCGGCGCCCGCTACTGGCGGGTTGGTTCCCCGTCGTTGTCCTCGTCTGTATCCGGAGCGGGCCCGGCGACGTAGTCGGGGGTCTCGCGCGTCCGCGAGCGCGTTGCGATGAACAGGATGACGGCACCGATGAACACCACTGCGGACACCACGCTGTTGATCCTGATGTCACCGAAGACGGTCGTCGCGGCGTCGGTGCGGATCAGTTCAATGAAGAAGCGCCCGAATGTGTAGCCTGCCACGTACAGCATGAACACCCGTCCGCCGCCAAGACGGAAACGCCGGTCGGCCACAACCAGCAGCACCACGACCAGCAGGCTCCACAGCAGTTCATAGAGGAACGTGGGTTGCACGGTGGTCAGAACAAAGCCGTCCGAGACGCCGTTCATCTGATCGATGTTGCCGTTCTCGTCGACCCGACGGTAAATTTCCAGAGCCCAGGGCGCCTCGGACTCGCCGCCGTACAGCTCCTGGTTGAACCAGTTACCCAGCCGCCCGATGGCCTGGGCAAGCAGGATCGGCGGGGCGACGGCGTCTGCGAAGGGCGCCAGCGGAACTTTCTTGTAGGCCAGCACCGCCCACACCGCCAGCCCACCGCCGAGTACCGCGCCCCAGATGCCGAGACCGCCATTGGTGATCTTGAAGGCGTCGACCCAGTCCCTGCCCTCACCGAAGTAGAGGTGGTGGTCAGTGATGACATGATAAATGCGTCCACCGATGATGCCTGCGGGCACGGCCGCGATCGCGCTGTCGATCACGGTCTCCGCACGCCCTCCCCGGGCGACGTAGCGGCGCACGGTCCAGTACACAGCGACGACAATGCCGAGCAGGATGCACAGCGCATAGGCGCGAACCGCCACCGGTCCGATATGCCACACGCCCTGCGGAGGCGACGGGATGGCTGCCAGGATATCTGTGGTCACCGGCGGACCCCCTCATAAAGATCCGAGGCCAGGGTTTCCAGAGCCGCCGCACCAGACGACGCCGCCGAAATCAGGGCGGACCCGACGATGACCCCGTCGGCGTAGTCGGCGATCGCGGCGGCATGGTCGCCGGTCTTCACACCGAGGCCGACAGCGACGGGCAGATCCGTAGCAGCGCGGGTTCGGGCGACAAGGTCCCGGGCATCGGCGGAGACATCGTCCTGGGCGCCGGTGACGCCCATGTGCGACTGCGCGTAGATGAACCCTCCGCCGGCCTTGACGGTGAGGTCCAGACGTTCAGGCGTGGTGGACGGTGCGACGAGGTAGACGTTGTCGAGTCCGCTGGCCCGGCACGCGTCATTCCAGCGGACCGACTCCTCCGGGAGGAGGTCCGGGATGATCGATCCGAGTCCGCCGGCGGCCGCCAGCTCCTCGGCGAACTTCTCCGGGCCGTACTGCAGGATCGGATTCCAGTAACTCATGATGACGGCATTTCCACCCGCATCGGTGATCGCACGGACCACGGTGAAGGTGTCCTTCACCCGGAAACCGGCGTCGAGTGCGGTCGTCGCGGCCTCCTGGATCGTCGGGCCGTCCATCATCGGGTCAGTGAACGGAATCCCGACCTCGATGAGATCGGCGTAGCGGGACAGCGTGGTCACCAGCTCCACGGACGACTCAACGGTCGGGTAGCCCGCCGGGAGGTAGCCGACGAGCGCCGCCCGGCCCTCAGTCCTGGCTCCGGTGAAGATCTCGGACAGTCTGCTCATCGGTTGTTCTCCTCGTCCTGTTCCGCATTCGACTGCTCGGGGTGCATGCCGAACCAGGTGGCGGCCGTGTCGACGTCCTTGTCACCGCGACCCGAGACGTTGACGATGAACACTGGGCGCTCCCCGCTGTCCGTGGTCCGGGTTCCGTCGGCGTACTGCGCACCGACCTTCACGGCCAGAGCGACGGCGTGGGCGGACTCGATCGCGGGGATGATGCCCTCGGTCCGGGTCAGCAGACGAAACGCCTCCATCGCCTCGGTGTCGGTGACGGGCAGGTACTCGGCACGTCCCTCGGTGGCCAGGAAGGAATGTTCGGGGCCGACCCCGGGGTAGTCCAGCCCTGCGGAGATGGAGTGCGACTCGGTGATCTGGCCGTCCTCGTTCTGCATCAGCGCGGCGAACGACCCCTGGAAGACCCCTTCCGATCCGACGGTGATCGGTGCGGCGTGCCGCCCGGTCTCCACACCGTCTCCACCGGCCTCACCGCCGATGAGCGCGACGCCCTCGTCGTCGATGAAGGGATGAAACAGCCCGATGGCGTTCGATCCGCCGCCGACGCAGGCCATGACCGCGTCCGGCAGCCGTCCCGCTCCGGCGAGGATCTGCGCGCGGGCCTCCACACCGATGATGCGCTGGAGGTCCCGCACCATCTCGGGGAACGGGTGGGGGCCGGCGGCGGTGCCGAAGCAGTAGTAGGTGTCGTCGGCGTGGGAGACCCAGTAACGCATCGCCTCGTTGATGGCGTCCTTCAACGTCGCCGAACCGACCGTCACCTCGATGACGTCGGCACCGAGAAGCCGCATCCGGGCGATGTTGAGCGCCTGACGGCGGGCGTCCACCTGGCCCATGTAGATACGGCAGTCCAGACCGAGCAGTGCACAGGCGGTCGCGGTGGCCACACCGTGCTGGCCGGCGCCGGTTTCGGCGATGACGTTCGCCTTGCCCATACGTTTGGCCAGCAGAACCTGTCCCAGGACGTTGTTGATCTTGTGCGAACCGGTGTGATTCAGGTCTTCACGCTTGAACCACACGTCGGCACCGACCGCATCGGAGAATCGTGCACCGTAGTACAACGGCGACGGGCGTCCTGTGTAGTTACGGTGGAGGTCGTCGAGTTCGTCGAGATAGTCCTGGTCGGCCCGGGCCTTGGCCCAGGAGTCCTGGATCTCTTCGATGACGGCCATCAGCGCTTCAGGAATGTAGCGTCCGCCGTAGTTTCCCCAGTGGCCGTTGTCGTCCGCGTCGTGCGCCGTCGGCACGGCGAGGACCTCCCCTGCCGTGGGCAGGTTGAGCGTGTTCTTGAAGTCACTCTTGTCGTTCCCGGATGGTGTACTCACACCCAGGAACTGTACCTTACGTGTCTCCGGTTACTTCGGGTCCGGTCGGAAGGCGGGGTGCTGTCCGGCGGCGACGAGGGCACGGCACGCCTGTCCCGGGTTGGCGGCGGTGACCAGTCCCTCACCGACCAGGATCGCATCGGCTCCTGCGGTGGCATAGGCCTGCATATCTGTGGTGTTGCGCACCCCCGACTCCGCGATCTTGATGACGGAGTCCGGCAGCTGGGGCACGATCCTGCTGAACACACCCGGGTCAACCTCAAGTGTCTTGAGGTTGCGGGCGTTGACACCGATGACCGATGCTCCGGCGGCGACAGCCCGCTCGGCCTCCTCCTCGGAGTGGACCTCGACAAGCGCGGTCATCCCGAGGGACTCGGTACGGTCCAACAGGGCAGCAAGCCGGTCCTGTTCCAGCGCGGCGACGATGAGCAGCACAACATCGGCACCGTGAGCACGGGCTTCGTGCACCTGGTACGGGTTGACGGTGAAGTCTTTACGAAGCAGTGGGACATCGACAGAGGCCCGCACCTTGTCGAAGTCTTCCAGTGAGCCGCGGAACCGACGTTCTTCGGTGAGGCAGCTGATCACGGCTGCACCGTTGGCTGCGTAGGCACTGGCCAGAATCTCGGGCTCGGGGATGTCGGCGAGATGTCCCTTCGACGGGCTGGCCCTCTTGACCTCGGCGATCACGCTCACCTCGGGACCGGCCAGTGCCGCGCGGGCGTCGAGAGCGGGCGGCGCATCCCGGGACATCGCCTTGATCTCGGCGAACGGAACCGCGGATTCACGCCTCGCGGTGTCCTCGAGTACCCCGGCGATGATCTCGTCGAGTACGGTTGCCATCTTTCCTCCCGGCAGGTCAGGTGTCTAAACGAACTTCCATGCTATCCCCGTGCACGCGTAACGGTGACATCGGGGTGATGTGACCGTCACACCCGGGGTTCACCGTCGCCTGTGTCACGGTCAGTGGGATCCACCCCGGCGTCAAGGGCGTCCCACAGGACGCGACCGGAGCCGGGATTGTCGTCCAGGTCCTTCTCCACGCCTTCACGGCGGGCCTCAGGCGTCTCGTACTTGCTGTGTCCGGACCGTGCAGCACCCGGTTTCATGGCCAGCAGCACACCGCCGACAACCCCCAGGGCAGCGGCCACCAGGAACAGGACGACCGGGGCGGTGTGCACGTGTCCGTCCAGGACGACGGCCCATTCCGAAATCTGCACCGGGTCGGACTCCCGCTGCGTCCCTGCACCACTGACCAGGAGGGACTGGGCCCGGCTCAGGTCCGGCTCCCCGGAGAGCAGCATAACAGCGGCGATACCGGCGACAGCGGCGAGCAGGGCGGATACCCCGCCCAGGATGCGCCGGGCCAGGGGCTGCAGGGCCATCGACAGGATCATCGCTGCCAGCATCGCCAGAGCTAATGGTGTTCCGGCGGCGTCCCACACCGATCCGATGATGTTCTTGACCGACTCGCCGCTCTTGTCGTCCTCGACGGTCACGGTCAGCCAGGTCATCTGCCCGGCGCCCCAGAGCCCGGCGGCGCTGAGGACCGTCAGCAGGAGGGCGAGGCTTCGTCCACCGAGACGTTTCACCGGTCGACCTCCACGGGAGCGACGTTGACCATCGTCTCCGCCGCAGCGACGGCGCGGAGCACGGCCAGAGCTTTGTTCCTGGTCTCCTCGTCCTCGGCATCAGGATCGGAGTCGGCGACGATGCCGCCACCGGCCTGCACGTACACCGTCCCGTCCTTGTACAGGCCAGTACGGATGGCGATCGCCTGATCGGCGTTTCCGGAGAAGTCGAAGTAGCCCACGGTCCCACCGTAGACACCTCGACGCGTGTCCTCCAGTTCGTCGATGATGGCCAAGGCCGACGGCTTGGGGGCACCGGAAAGGGTACCGGCCGGGAAGGTGCCGACAAAAGCGTCGAGCGCGGTCTTGCCCTCGGCGAGACGTCCGCTGACCCCGGAGACCAGATGCATGATGGCACTGTAGCGTTCCACGTGCCGGAAGTCGTGGACCTCCACTGTGCCCGGTACGCAGACCCGGCCGACGTCATTACGGCCCAGGTCCACCAGCATCAGGTGTTCCGAGTTCTCTTTCTCGTCATTGACGAGTTCCTTCTCCATGAGCTCGTCATCCTCGAAGGTCGCGCCTCGGGGGCGGGACCCGGCGATGGGGAACGTGGTCACCCGGCCGTCGGACACCTGGACCAGCGACTCCGGCGAGGAGCCGATGATCTGGAACGCCGTCTCCGAGAAAGAGTCGTCCGGGACGTTGAGCAGGAACATGTACGGGCTGGGATTGGAGACCCGCAGCATACGGTAGATATCCAGGCCCGGCACATCGGTGTCCAGTTCGAAACGCTGCGACAGGACGATCTGGAAGGCGTCACCGGCCCGGATGTGCTCCTTGCAGGTCTCGATACGTGCCTTGTGATCGTCCAGGGCACGCTGACGTCGCGGCTGCGGGGCCGGTGTGGAGAACGTCGCCGAAGGAAGGTGGGGTCCCGAGGCCAGGCGTCGCTCCATCTCGTCGACTCTGGCGACGGCGTCGGCGTAGGCCCCTTCCACCCGGTCGTCGGAGCCGTCCCAGTTCACCGCATTGGCGATGAGCCAGACCGTGCCCTCGTGATGGTCCATAACCGCCAGGGTGTCAGCGAGCAGCTGCACCATGTCGGGAACCTGCAGGTCATCCGCACAGGTGTCAGGGATGTCCTCGATGTAGCGGATCACATCATGACCCATGTAGCCGACCAGTCCGGAGGTCAGCGTGGGCAG
Organism: Corynebacterium glyciniphilum AJ 3170; assembly: GCF_000626675.1. Classification (NCBI taxonomy): domain Bacteria; kingdom Bacillati; phylum Actinomycetota; class Actinomycetes; order Mycobacteriales; family Corynebacteriaceae; genus Corynebacterium; species Corynebacterium glyciniphilum. The sequence goes on from NZ_CP006842.1 coordinate 2,040,072, forward strand.
GCCGGGCATCGGGTCGGTGTGCAGCAGCTCCAGGCTCTCGCGGATCACGGCGAGCGGGTCGGTGCCTTCCGGCACGCCGGCCGGCGGGGTGCCGATCCAGTGGACGTCGCCGTTCTTCGCGGTCAGCGCGCACCGCGCGCCGGTACCGATGAAGGAGTGCCGCGACCAGGACTGCCCGGGGGCGGCCGATTCGAAGAGGAACGTACCGGGACGATCACCGGCAAGTTTGGTGTAGGCGCTCAGAGCACTCTCCCCGTCGGCGAGGATCTTACGTGCGACGGGGACGACGCGGTGGCGTGCGGCGAGGCGCCGGAAGGTCTCGAAACTCGTGATCTGGTAGGGATCGGCGGAGTCGTTTCGGTCGTACTGGTCAGTCATCAACTGGTCTTTCAGGCTGGAGCAGCCGGTCGGCGTCGAAGCAGGTGTGGTCCCCGGTGTGGCATGCGCCGCCGGTCTGGTCGACCGTCAACAGGACGGTATCGCCGTCGCAGTCGAGACGCACTTCGTGGACGTACTGGGTGTGTCCGGAGGTCTCCCCTTTCACCCAGTACCTATTCCGGGACCGCGACCAGTAGGTCGCTCTGCGGGTGGCGAGGGTGTGCGCCAGAGCGTGGTCATCCATCCACGCGAGCATGAGGACGTCGCCGGTGGCTTTCTCCTGCACGACGGCGGCGACGAGGCCGGCGTCATTGGGGGTGAGTCGGGCCGCGACGTCCGCGTCGAGGTCGACGCCGCGGATGTCGTCGTCTGTGGTCACCGTGCTCATCGCCGGACCTCGATCCCCTGCTCCGCCATCGCGTCCTTGACCTCGGTGATGGCGATGTCGCCGAAGTGAAAGACGGAGGCCGCGAGTACCGCGTCAGCCCCGGCCTCCACGGCGGGTGGGAAGTCGGCGACTCTCCCCGCACCACCGGACGCGATGACCGGGATACTCACGGCCTGTCGTACCAGGGACAGCAGGTCGAGGTCGAAACCGTCGCGTGTGCCGTCGGCGTCCATGGAGTTCAGCAGGATCTCGCCGACGCCGAGTTCCTGACCACGCACGGCCCACTCCACCGCATCGATACCGGCGGACCGGGAACCTCCGTGAGTGGTCACCTCGAAGCCGCTGGGCTGGGGATCCTCTCCCTCGGGCACGCGACGGGCATCGACGGACAGCACGATGCACTGGGCACCGAAGCGGGCGGAAAGTTCCCGGAGCAGCTCCGGGCGGTGGATGGCCGAGGTGTTCACCGAGACTTTGTCGGCTCCGGCACGCAGGAGCTGGTCCACATCTTCTTCGGAGCGGACTCCACCACCGACGGTCAGCGGGATGAACACCTGGTCAGCGGTTCGGCGCACGACGTCGAGCATCGTGCCGCGGCCCGCCTTCGACGCCGAGACGTCGAGGAAGGTCAGTTCGTCGGCGCCGTCGGCGTCGTAGCGTGCGGCGAGTTCGACGGGATCGCCGGCGTCCCTCAGGTTCAGGAAGTTCACCCCCTTGACGACACGTCCGTCGTCAACGTCGAGACACGGGATGACCCGTACAGCAACACTCATCGGTCAGTCACCTTATTCCTCCCCGGTCCATGATTTCCTGGGCATTTCGTGCGGCGGTGCCGATCGGCACCGAACGGATGTGGTCCAGCAGGATCGAATGGACCTCGGGTTCTCCCGCCACCAGGCCGGAGACTCCGGGGCGCCACGGGTCGCCGTTGAAATCGGTGACGACTCCCCCTGCTTCACGCACGAGCAGCATACCGGCGGCGTTGTCCCACAGGTTCGGACTGAAGGTGACGGTGCCGCCGAAGATCCCGGCGGCGGTGAAAGCCAGATCGATCCCGCAGGAGCCGGTGACACGCATGCGCGGGTAGGTTCGGCCGATGGCGTTCAGCATGTCCTGACGGTACGAGATCGGCAGGTTACCGCGCCGTTGTGACAGGATCGATCCGAAACTGATCTGGGTCACCCCGGGATCGGAGGGCAGCATCGGACGTGCGGGATGGCCGTCGACGTAGAGCCCGTGGCCTTTGCGCGCGGTGATGCGCTGGCCGAGGAGAGGCATCTCGGTGACGGCGACGACGGCCTCCCCCTTGTGCACCAGGGAGACCAGGATGCAGCAGAACGGGTTACCTACGGCGTAGTTCGCGGTGCCGTCGATCGGGTCGACGACCCAGCAGGTCTCCGGAAGTTCATCGAGCCCGGGGTTCTTGTCGGCGTCAGCGCGGTCGAGAGCGTCGGCATCGGTGGTCCGTGGGCCGGAGTCCGACCGGTCGCGACGCGGCCCGTCGAGGTCGTCGGCCTTGTCATCGTTGGGGTTGATCTCGACCGGTTCCCCAGGACGCACGACCCCGTACTCCTCGCCGTGGACCGGCAGGCCGGTGTAGCTGGTCAACAGGTGACGGAGTTGACGTTCCACGCTGAGGTCGGCTTCGGTGGCGAAGTCGCCGGGGCTTTTCATCACCGAGGGCTCGGCACCGACGGCGGCGGAGAACGTCGTCTCCGCTTCGTCGACGGCGGCCTCGGCGATCGCCAGCAGCGCCCGGGTGTCGATCTCGTCACTCACCGGGCACCGCCTGTGTCTCCCCGCGTGCCGCCACAAGCGCCTCTTCCAGGGTGAACTTCCCCGCGTAGAGGGCTTTGCCGACAATGGCGGAGTCCACGCCTTCATCGACGACACCAGCCAGCGCCCGGAGGTCGTCGAGACTGGAGATGCCGCCGGACGCCACGACCGGTGCGGAGGTCGCCGCCGCGACATCACGCAGCAGATCGATGTTCGGACCGTTCAGCATGCCGTCACGGGAGACGTCGGTGACGACGAAACGGGAGCAGCCCTGCGAGTCGAGCCGTTCGAGGACCTCCCACAAGTCGCCGCCGTCGGAGACCCACCCGCGTCCCCGCAGGCGCCATTCACCGTCGACCTGTCGGGTGTCGAGACCGATGGCGACGCGGTCACCGTGCTCGGCGATGATCTTCTCGCACCAGTCCGGGTTCTCCAGGGCGGCGGTGCCGATGTTCACGCGACGGCATCCCGTGGACAAGGCACGCTCCAGTGACGCATCGTCCCGGATACCACCGGAGAGCTCGACCTTCACGTCGAGCTGCCCGATGACATCGTTGAGCAGCTCGAAGTTGCTCCCCTTACCGAACGCTGCGTCCAGGTCGACGAGATGCACCCACTCCGCACCGGCGTTCTGCCAGGCCAACGCGGCATCCAGCGGCGCGCCGTAGCTGGTCTCGGTGCCTGCGGCTCCCTGGACAAGGCGCACCGCCTGACCATCGGCGACGTCAACGGCGGGGAGCAGGGTAAGAGTCATGGGAAGTATCCTATCGCGTGAATCAGGGTGGGACGTTCTAGAGAGTGGCGAGCCAGTTCCGGAGCAGCCGGGCACCGGCCTCGCCGGATTTCTCGGGATGGAACTGGGTGGCCCACAGCGGGCCGTTCTCGACGGCTGCGACGAAGCGGCAGTCCTCGTGGGTCGCCCACGTCACCGCCGGTGCCGCGGTGTGGCCGTCCGTCTCGAGGTCCCAGGACCTGACGCCGTAGGAGTGGACGAAGTAGTAACGCTCGTCGTCAGCGGCGCCGGCGAACATCCGGGAGTCCTGCGGCGCGTCGACAGTGTTCCACCCCATGTGCGGCAGGACCGAGGCTTCCAGGCGCGTCACAGTACCGGGCCATTCACCGCAGCCCTCGGTGCCGACGCCGTCGCTGCCTTCGACGCCACGGTCGAAGAGCACCTGCATCCCCACGCAGATGCCGAGGACCGGACGTCCTCCGGCGAGCCGCTCCCCGATCATCCGGGGCCCGTGGACCGCACGGAGCCCGGTCATACACGCAGCGAAGTTACCGACGCCGGGGACCAGCAGACCGTCGGCCCCGAGGACGGTGTCCGGGTCGGCCGTGACGGTGACGTCCGCTCCGGCGTGCTCCAGAGCCCGCTGCGCCGAGCGCAGGTTGCCGGAGCCGTAATCCAGGAGCGCGACCGTCGGGGATGCTTTTTCCACCATGGTCAGTGATCCTACAAGGCGACCTGCCTCACAGACCGCTCCGGGTACATAAGGGGTGGACCCTGCCTGCGTTGTCTCTACGGTTCACTGCCCGGGCGCAGGCTCCGCAGCCGGGTACGGACATTGTGATGCTCGGCGACCCTGTTGCGCCCCAGGATCCTGTCTCCGGCGAGGGTGGCGGTCCCGAGGCCGACGAGGCCTGCACCGACGACGAAAGCTCCACCGTAACCACTGGTGGACGCCGCAACTCCGAGTACGGAAGAGCCGGTGCCGGTGCCGGAGTCGAAGCCGATGTTCCACATCGCGGATGCTTCCGAGACCCGTTCTTTCGGCATGCGGGAGAACATCATCAGCAGGGTCTCGGACTGGATCGCACCAAAACCGAGGCCGAAGACGGCCGCGGCACCGAGTGCGCCGGTGATCAGGACGGCACCGGCCGGCGCCGTGAAGATGAGCATCGACATGGCGAGCATTCCGCCGACGGAGAACAACGACGCCCAGACGACCAGGCGCCCCGGCTCTCCGACCCGGTCGGCCCACCAGCCGGAAATGGTCCGGCCCAGGATCTGTCCACCGCCGATGACCGCCAGCGTCACCCCGGCAAGGGTCGCCGCGGCGGAGGCGTCGATCTCGCCGACGGCAGGGGCGGTGAAGGTGGAGAAGGCACCGAAGCCCATCGCACCGGTGCACAGGCCGACGATCGGGACGAGGACGAGTTTCCACAGCGGCGCACGGACCTGGGTCCGCTGCTGGGCCTGGGTGGTCTCCTTCGTCACGCTGGCAGCGTGCAGGGCGGGGATGCCGAGTGCGCCGGCCCCACCGATCGCACCGCAGCCCACGGCGACGAGGAACACCAGGTCGCCTGCATGGGTGTACAGCGGCAGTCCGATGGTGAAGCCGATGATCTCCCCGATGCCGATCGATGCACCGAAAAAGGCGTTCGCCCGGCCGAGTTGGTGGGCCGGGACAAGTTCGGCGAGCAGCGCGGACTGGGCCACGGTGACCGCACCGAATCCGATACCCCGGACCGCCGAGACCACCAGCACCAGCCATGATCCACCGTCGATGAGGTAGAACACGGAGGGCACCCCGAGCAGTACCGCCCCGGACACCATCACTGGTACATACCCCCACCGGCGCAGCAGACGAGGGACGAAGATCTGTGTGACCACCGTTGCCGCCATGAAGACACCGGTGGACAGGCCTGCCAGGGAGTCGCCGTATCCGGCGTCCAACATCGCCACCGGGATGACCGGCAACAACAACGACCAGCCGAGGAAGGCGCAGAACACACTCAGCAGCATCAGGGGCACACCCCTGACAGAGAGAACGGTCACAGAGTCCCCTTTGTCGACGGCACCCCCGTCACCCGCGGGTCCGGTTCCACTGCGGCGCGCAGGGCGCGGGCGACGGCCTTGTACTCGGCCTCGGTGATGTGGTGCGGGTCTCGGCCGTAGAGACAGCGGACATGCAGGGCGATCCTCGCGTTGAAGGCGAGGGTCTCGAAGAAGTGCTCGTTGATCACGGTGGCGTAGTGGCCGCCGATCACGGTGGTGAGCATGGTCTCCGGTTCGCCGGTGCCGACGAAGTACGGTCTCCCGGAGACATCCACCACGGCCTGTGCGAGGGTCTCGTCCATGGGGATGTAGGAGTCTGCGAACCGGCGTATCCCTGTCTTGTCCCCGAGTGCCTCGTTGATCGCCTGGCCCAGCACGATGGCGGTGTCCTCGACGGTGTGGTGCGCGTCGACGTCGATGTCACCGTCGGCGTGCACGGTCAGGTCGAAGCAGCCGTGGGAACCGAATGCGGTGAGCATGTGGTCGAAGAAGGGCAGGCCGGTGGCGATGTCGGTGGCCCCGGTCCCGTCGAGGTTGATCTCGACGGTGATCGAGGATTCCTTCGTGGCGCGTTCGATGCGGCTGGTTCTCACGTGTGTTCTCCGATGATCGTTGCGGCGGCGGCGAGGAAGGCGTCGTTCTCCTGTGGAAGCCCGACCGTCATCCTGAGGTGACCGGTCACACCGACGTCGCGGATGAGGACGTCATGATCGAGGAACCGCTGCCATATGTCGTGTGCGTCGCCGGGGACGGCGAAGAAGATGAAGTTGGACTCACTCGGAACCACACCGTATCCGAGTTCTTCGAGGGCCGCGACCACCCGGTCGCGTTCACCCCGCAGTGCGTCGACGGTGGCCAGGGTCTCGTTACTGTGTCGCAGCGCGACCGTCGCCGCCGCCTGCGACAGCGTCGACAGGTGGTACGGCAGACGCACCAGCATCACGGCCTCGATGAAGGCCGGGTCGGCGATGAAGTAGCCGAGTCGTCCCCCGGCGAAGTCGAAGGCCTTCGACATTGTCCGGGACACCACCAGCGACGCGGGGTACTCGGCGATCAGCTCGGCTGCGCTGGGTTCACCCGAAAACTCGGCGTACGCCTCGTCGATGATCACGATGCCGCCTGCCTCACGGCCGGCATCGAGGATCCTCCGCAGGTCAGCCACGGACGTTACCCCGCCGGTGGGGTTGTTCGGGGTGGTGACGAAGACAATGTCGGGCTTCTTCTCCCCAATTGCCTGGACGGCGGCGTCGATGTCGATGCTGAAGTTCTCGCCCGTCCGTGGCAGATCGATGAACTCGGTCTGTGTCCCAGCGGCGAGGATCGGGTGCATCGAGTAGCTCGGCGTGAACCCGAGCACCCTGCGCCCTGGCCCGCCGAAGGCCTGCAACAACTGTTGAAGTATCTCGTTGGATCCGTTCGCGGCCCAGACGTTGTCCACTCCGACCTGCACACCGGTCTGCCGGCTCACGTAGGATGCCAGCTCCTCGCGCAGTCCGACACTGTCGCGTTCCGGGTAGCGGTTCAGGGTCGACGCCAGGCGCGCCACCTCCGCCACGAGATCCTCGACAAGGCCGGCACTCGGCGGATAGGGGTTTTCGTTGGTGTTGAGCTGGTTGGTCACGGTCAGCTGTGGGGCACCGTAGGCGGATTGTCCCCGCAGTTCGGGACGCAGCGGCAGGTCCGCCACGGAGATCTGGTCGGTCATGATCGCTCCTGGGTCTCGAACCGTGCGCGGACGGCTTCGCCGTGGGCCGGTAGTTGTTCGGCGTCCGCGAGAGCGGTCACGGTGTCGGCGACCTCCTTGAGCGCCTCGCGGTCGTAGGAGATGACGTCGACATGTTTGAGGAAGGTGTGGGTGGACAGTCCCGACGAGTGCCGGGCGGTGCCGGACGTCGGCAGCACGTGGTTGGAGCCTGCAGCGTAGTCGCCGAGGGGCACCGGCGCGTAGTGTCCGACGAATACGGCCCCGGCGTTGGTGATCCGGGCGGCGACGGCTGCGGAATCCTCGGTCTGCACCTCAAGGTGCTCGGCGGCGTAGGCGTCCGCGACCCGGACCGCTTCGTCGAGGCTGTCGGTGAGGATGATGCCGGACTGTTCCCCCGTCAGTGCCTCTGCCACGCGTTCGGCGTTGAGGGTGACCTTGTAACGTGCTTCAGTCTCCCTGTCGACGGCGTCGGCGAGATCCGCCGAATCGGTGATCAGCACCGACGCGGCCATGACGTCGTGCTCGGCCTGGCTGATCAGGTCGTAGGCCACGGCCACCGGGTCGGCGGAGCTGTCGGCGAGCACGGCGATCTCGGTGGGACCGGCTTCAGAGTCGATGCCGACGACGGACCGGCACAACCGCTTCGCTGCGGTGACGAAGATGTTGCCGGGCCCGGTGATCATGTCGACCGGCTCCAGGTCGGCAGCGCCGGAATCGCCGTAGGCCATGAGCGCGACGGCCTGTCCCCCGCCGACGGCCCAGACCTCGTCGACACCGAGCAGGGAACAGGCCGCGAGGATCGTGGGATGGGGCCAGCCACCGAAATCTGCCTGCGGCGGCGAGGACACCACGAGACTCCCGACGCCGGCCTCCTGCGCGGGGACGACATTCATGATCACCGACGAGGGGTACACGGCATTGCCGCCCGGAACGTACAGGCCCACCCGGTTGACCGGGATCCACCGCTCGGAGACGACACCACCGGGGGCAACTTCCACCGAGGCGTCCTGCGGCTTCTGGGACCCGTGGAACGCCCGGACGCGCCGGATGGCTTCCTGCAGTGCGTCGGTGACGGCGGGGTCCAGGTCCCGCAGCGCCTCGGCGATGACGTCCCCGGGCACCCGGACCGAGGACGGCCGGACGTGGTCGAACTTCTCGCCGTACTCCAGCGCGGCCTCGGCGCCACGCGCACGGACGTCCTCCACCACCGGTGTCACCGCCGGGAGAACATGGTCGATGTCGGTGCCGCCACGCGGCAGGATTCGACGGAGTTCGGCGGTGGAGGGGGTCTGGCCCCTCAGGTCCAGGCGCGAGAGCATGGCGTGGGATCGTCTCCAGGGTCGGTGAACGGGTAACGTGTTGTGATTCTAGCCCGTTACCACAGTGAAGAAAGGACGGAGGGTCACCAGTGGCATCGCAGCCATCGCTCGTCGACCTGCTGCAGGCGTCCGTCGCCGCAACGTCCGTCGGAGACCACGCCACGAGTTGGCGTCTCACCAGTCAGTTCGGCACCCAGCACTGGCTGTCGGACCCGGACACCGATCTCCCGGCGGACACCCCCATGCATCTGCGGACCGAATTCCACGTCCTGCGTGCGGCCGTGTCCGACCGACTCGAACTCCACGAAGAGGCCGCCGAGGCGGTCTTCGAGTGGCGCCACCTCGCCAGGGACAACGATGACCACGCCTCCGCGGTCCTCGCCAACTCGGCACTGTGCCTGGTGGCGATGGTCGTGGAGTCCGACGGGGTCGACCTCGTCACGCTGCCGCCCGCGGCTCACCTGCTCGAGGACCTGCAGGGGGCGATCATGTCCTTCCGCCCCACCCCGGAGGGGCCCACGGTTGCCACCGACCCCACGATTACCGGGCACAGTCTGCCCCGCCACCAGGCCACCTGCCTGTCGCTCGCGGCGATGGGCGGACTGACGTGCGCCACATCGCTGGCCACCCCCGAGACCGCCCCGCTCCGCCCGGTGTTCCGGGCGTTGGCGGACAGGTTCACCGTGGGCTCCGTCTCCCCCGGGGACCGGGAACTGACCCGTGCCCAGCAACTGCACGCTGACGGGGACATCACCGCGGCTGTCACGGTCGCGACGGGAATGCTGGCATCGGAATCGCCCACCACGCGCTACGAGGCGCACGACCTGCTGGGCTATTTCGCACTCACGTCAGACGACAGCGACAGCCACGCCACCGTGCTGGAACACTGGCGTCAGTGTGCAGAGATCGCCCTCGAACTCGGGGCGCCCCTGGAGGGGATGCACCGGGCGGAACAGGCGTGCCAGCTGCTCAATGCCGAGGGTGACTACGCTGCCGCCTACGACTTGGCTGTCCGCGTTGATGAGGCGGCTGCCGGTGCGCCCATCTCCCCTGCCCTGCTGAACTTGCGTGCTGTCCGTGCCCGCGCCGCGATCGGTGTCGGCAATCTGGACGAGGGTCTGTCCCTGGCTGTGGCGACGGCAGACTGGTCGCTGTTCACCCCGGACAGCGAACGCACGCTGGCATGTCTGACGATGGCGTGCGTCGCAGCATCCTCGTCCGGACAGCATGTGGTGACCGCCGGACTGCTGGAACGCAGTTGTGCGCTCTACCGTGACCTGGACCGGCCCCTGGCGGCGGCCCAGGCGTTACGTACCGGCGCGCGTGAGCACCTGAATGTCGGCGACACCTCGCGTGCCGTGGAGCTGATGGAACGCTCACGCCGGATTCTGGAAGAAGCGGGCGACGATCCGATGCTTTCCTGGCACCTGGGTGACTGGAACGAGGACATGTCGGCGATCTGGGAGGACGCCGGCCGTGAAGATCTCGCCCTGGAGTACGCCACCCGCGCAGCCCACTCGTTCACCGAGGCCCGGGACCACAGCAGTGCTGCGATGAACTGGGTGGCGGCGGCGTCACTGTATCTGGAGCGTGGCGAGGATTCTTCCTGTGACGTGGCCCTGGACCGCGCACATGGTGAGCTGCTGCTCGTCCCCGAGGAGACGGGGCTTGCGGACGGTACCGACGCCGCCGACGCCACCGACGAGGTCGGAGTGTCCGACAGCGACCTCGACGGTTCCGTCTGGCAGGCCTACCGCGAACTGCGCGACCTGCGGGGGCAGTGACGGCTGGACAGGCTCAGTGCTCGAAGGCGGTGTCCGGGGCGAAGAGCGAGCAGGTCCAGTAGACCACGGCAGCGGCGGCGGGGGCTGCCAGATAGCCGGCGGCACCGGTGACCTTGGAGACGATGGTGACGTCCTGTCCGGGGCTGAGGTTGTCGGCCAGACCAGCGGTGATGTCCGTGCCGTGGAGGGCGTCGGCGATCCAGTTGCCGAAGAGCAGGAATACGGCGGCGCCGAGGAACGCCAGGGCGATCACGGCCAACAACATCACCGGGCCCCTCAGCCGCGGGGAGCGCCAGAATGACCAGCCGGCGAGGATCGCTCCGAGCAGCCCGGTCGCGAGCGCGAAGACCGCGAACGACAGGAACGGTGCGCCCGACGTCGCCGGGTCGAGTTCGGCGGCACCGGTGTCGGTCACCACGGCGGTCACCGCGGGCCTCCACCAGCCCCACAGAAGTCCGGAAATGCTGAAGACAGCCAGGAAGACCGTGAGGGTCTTCGCCGACTGTCCGATCAGTACGCGACGAGATGCCGTCATGCGGCGTTACAGGTCTTCCACTGCCCGTCTTCCCGGACATATACTGCCGGGGTGGTCTGCCGCTGGCCTGCAATTTCTGCATCGATATTGGCGGTGGCACGGTCACCCTCCACCCGGATGTCATTGACCCCGTGGACCACAGGCAACGAGGTGCCCTGGTCAGACATCACCTTGCTCGCCATGGTGTTCTCCGCCTCGCGCCCCAGGTCCTGCAGGATGGCGTCTCGGCCGCCGACCTGGTCGAGATTCGCACGACAGGAGGTGTCGACCACCATCCGCTGGTACTCACCCCACGGCTTATCTTCACCAAGTCCTCTGGCAACTGCCGTGATCTGCGCGGCGTCATCACCGTTGGCGGCGTTCCCTGCCGGGGCATTGGCGGGTTCCGGGGCCGGGGCGTCCGCCGGGGGCTCCCCTTCGCCTCGGTCACCTTCCGGCTGGTCGTCCGGTGCCGGTTCGGCAGACTCGCTGGGATCCGGCTCGGCAGACTCCGAGACTTCCGAGGCCTCCGTCGACTCCTTCGCGCTGCTGGACGCTGCGCTCGAGGAACTGCTCGTCGTGCTGTCGGCGGCGTCCCCGTCAGCATCGTCGGAGCCGCAGGCGGCCAGTCCCAGGGTCGCCGCAACGACCCCGGCGAGAACGGCCGTGGTGATTCCCGGCCGGTGGCCTGACACCCGTGGTGACATTCGTGGTTCCCTTCTCATGCTTGTTGTACAGCTACGACCCTACAACGTCACCCGCCCGCGGAACGTTAGCTGTGGTCGGTCGTAAGTTGCATCGGGTCATTACACTGGGTGGGGTGCAGCTCAACCGCGACCGAATCCTCACCGCCGCCTTCGACATCCTCGCCGAGTACGGCCTCGGTGACCTGACGATGAGACGGCTGGCACGTACGCTCGATGTCGCCCCCGGGGCCTTGTACTGGCACTTCCCGAGCAAACAGGACCTGCTCGGTGGCATTGCGGGGCGAATCCTGGAAGCAGCCACCCCGGTGGAGCAGGCGGAACACCCGACGTCCGACTGGCGGGAGCGGGCCTACGCGACCGCGTCTGCCCTGCTTGAACAGCTCCTCGGGGTGCGCGACGGCGCCGAAGTTGTCGCTGCAGCACTGGCCGCCGGTACCGCGGCACAGGATCCTGCCGGTACTCTCGCGGATGCCTTGACAGGTTCACCGGCCGTGGACCGTGAGCTGACCGGATGGGTGCTGTCCCGGTACCTGCTGGGGGCGGCGACCGACGTGCAGACCGCGCAGGCGGCCGGTGCGACACCCCGCACCGTCGCGCAGGTGCTCTCCGGGGTCGACCTCGTCCTGGACGGCATCGGTAACTAGGATCGGACGCTATGAGTACCACGGCTGCAGCGCACACGGTCACCGCCCACGGGGCAGACGTCACAGTAGACGGCAACGGGGTCCGGGTGCGGCGCACCCCGATGGCGCAGACATTGCTGCCTGCTGAACTCAGTGTGGCTCCGGCCGATCTCCGCGGCTGGTACCACCATGCACCGACCGATGTGTCCCCTGGTTGGATCCAGCTCTCGCTGGCAACCCCTCCCGATAATGCCGTCCTCCGCCCGGTGCGGGGTTTCCCGGCGACCCGTGGCGCGTCCAACATCGTGGTCTTCGCCCCCGGGCAGCAGGAGCAGTTCACCCAGGTCCATCAGCTCCTGAGCAATCTGCAGGCGGGTTTCCCCCTGGACGCCGCCCCCATCTCCCCGGCGGAAGCAGACTCTGCGTCGGCGGTGCCTGCCGGAACAGCGACATCGTCGGCGCCCGAGTCGACGCAAGAGACATCAGCACAGTCGTCGCAGTCGTCGCAGCCGTCCCAGTCCTCGCCACAACAGACCTGGCAACGCGTCGCGACACCGGACACCGTCCCGGAGGCCAACACCGAGGCCGACGCGAACGGACCGATCTTCGGACAGAACGTCACTGTCACCGGAGACTTCGCTCCGTACGAGAAGGGTGAGGTGTGGGACATGATCGCCGAAGCCGGCGCCACCGTGGGCAAGAACGTGACCAAGAAGACCACGCTGCTGGTCATCGGCGAATGGGGGTCGGTGACCAGCAAGGAGAAGCGTGCCCGCGAACTCAAGGACAAGGGCCAGGACATCACACTGTGGAGCTTCGATGAATTGCTCTCCGCCGTGGGAAAGTCCCGTCGCCCCGATCTGGACGAGGTGAAGGGAACCTCCGCGCCCTTCTAGGAGTCTCTCTACCGGTATGAACCGGAAACTCCATCTGCACGTCGTCACCACCGCGGCCGACCACGACCCCTATGACCCCACCTGCATAATCACCGTCCCGCTGGGTAGCGGTCTGGGTGCCACCGTGCAGGACGGTTCCCGCCGTCTCACCGTCGCCGACCTCGGAGATCGCCACACCAGTGCATCACTCCTGTGGCAGGACGCGGCCACCGAAATGCTCGCGACCCTCGGCAACCTCACCTCCGTGCACGGCACCGCCCTGCGGCACCGTGATGTGGATACCGGGATCCGGGAGATTGCGGTTATCGGGACCCCCTTCCCTGCCGCGGGGCTTCTCGCTCACCCTCTCCTTGCCGTGCCGACGCACCGCATCCTCGCCGACGGTCCCGGCCCCGCCCTGTTCTTCGTCACGGACAACCAGCAGCTGTTCATTTCGTCCGGGGCGACCCCCTCAGTACCCTGCACCGGGCCAATCGACATCTCGGAAGGCCACTGTCAGACGCTAGAGTCGGTGCCATGAAAGATTCCACCGTCCTGCGCGATTTCGACACGTGGCTCGCCGACCACCCCACGGTGGTTACGGACATCCAGAAAGTCCTTTCCGACGAACTGTCCGACGCGGGCATCGCCTTCGACCAGGTTTCAGTGCGAATCAAAGACCGCGGCAGCTACCTGGCCAAGATCCATGACACCGTCCACCCCGACTACCACGACTTCGACTCCGCCTACGACGTTCTGGGCGTCCGAGTCACCGTGTACACCACCGCAGACATCGTGCTGCTCGTGGGAGTGATGCGCAGTCTCTTCGACGTGGTCTCCGTGACCGACAAATCTGCCCAGACCGCAGAGCGTGGCGAATTCGGCTACGCCTCCTCGCATGTCATCGCCAGGGTCTCGAGTTCCACCATGCCGTCCTTGACCGACCTGGAGGGCAGGTTGATCGAGATCCAGATCAGGACGGTGTTGCAGCACGCCTGGGCGGAGTTCGAGCACGACGTGCGCTACAAGAATCCAGGGCACGAGATCAGTCCGGAGGTCCACCGTGCCTTCACCCTGGCCGCCGGTCTGATCGAGCTTGCCGACGAGCAATTCGACACTATTGCCCGTGCCACCAGCGCTGACGGCGACACGACTGATGACACCGAGCTCACCGCCACCATGCTACCGGGTGTGCTGACCATGCTCGCCGGCAATGAATACCCCATGTCCAAAGCCGACTACTACCGGTTCGCGGTGGACATGCTCGCAGCGAACGGGGTGACGACCATCGGTGAACTCACGGCCCTGTGTGCGCCAGAAGCACTGACCCAACTGCAGGAGACGATGGGCTACGGCTATCCTCCGGGACAGGTCCGTCTCATCGACGACCTGCTGTTGTTTACCTACGGGCGCGACCATATCCGCCGCACGGTGCATATCGGCGACCACGCCTCGTCGCGGCCGGGTCGCCTGGGCAACCGCTGGCAGCGGATGGGTCAGCGGCCGCGCAACTGATCGATCTGGCGACGCTCCCGCTTCGTCGGACGCCCTGCTCCCCTGTCTCGTCGAGGAATCGAGGCCAGGATCTCCTTCGAGGGTGGCGGCGGAGAGTGGTCCACGTAGCACTGCCGGGCCCGCGGAGCACCGACCCGTTTCGACACCAGTTCAGTGACTTCGACGACATACTCGCGGTGATGCACCCAGGCTCGCACCCGGTCCCCCACTGCCACAGTCTGGGCAGGTTTGACTGAGACGTCATTGACTTTCACATGCCCGGCACGGCAGGCGTCAGCGGCAGCAGACCGAGTCTTGTACAGACGGACGGCCCACACCCACGCGTCGATCCGGGTCACGGATCACCACTGGTCCTTGTGGTTGAGCACCTCACGGACCTTCACTACGTTCCACCCGAGGACCACCAGAGCGACCACCGCGATCGTCAGAAACAGTGCCGTGGCGGATGTCAGCACCGCCAGCACGCCCCCGGCGACCGCGATCCCCCCGGACACCTGGATCGACCGCGAACGTTTACGGACGTCTGCCTTACGACGTGCAACGGGATTGTCGGAGTAGTTGTCCATGGTCATGGCCCCGAGTCTACCCCGGTTCACCCCGCCTTGACGTCGTCCCAGTGGGACCCGTCCCGTACAACTTCCAGTGTGCCTGCTGATATTTCCCTGACAACGTCACCAGGGTCTTCTCCGGCAGCGACGGTGAGGGTCAACGTCACGGTCGGTCCGTAGGACGCCTCAACGTCCAGGCCGCGAGCCCGAAGTTCCGCCTCGATCTTGCCTGCCTCCGCGTGGTTGACCTCCAGAACCCACACATCCCGGGGCTCACGGCGCATTACCGTGACGTCCTCCAGGACGGCGCGGGTAGCATCCTGGTACGCGCGGACCAGGCCACCGGTGCCCAGTTTGACCCCGCCGAAGTAACGGACCACGACAACGGCGACATCCTGCAGTCCCGATCCGCGGAGCACCTCGAGCATCGGCTGTCCCGCCGTGCCCGCGGGCTCCCCGTCGTCACTCGAGCGTTCCACCGGGTTGGCCCCGTCGACGTGCAGGATGTAGGCACTGCAGTGGTGCCGGGCGTCAGCGAACCCGGCCCGGATCTCAGCCAGGAACGCCCGAGCAGCGTCCTCATCGGGCACTCTGGCCGCGCAGGCGATGAACCTGGACCTCTTGACCTCAGTTTCGGCTACCGGACGATCGCTGCCGGGGCGCAGGTACGCCTGACTCACCGGTTGTGTCACCCGAGGACGCCGGCCCAGGTCGACGCTTTGAGGTCACCCATCAACGACGACGTGCGGGCCACCCGGAGGTCCGGGGGCAGCATGTACTGCAGCTCCTCGGTACCGTCGGTGAGGGTGAGGTAGACGTCAGAGTCACCGCGGTTGTTGTGCAGCACGCCCTTCAGCCGGTCCATGTTGTCCGGGGTGCACTGGTCAATGCGCATCCGCAGCCTCAGGGGTACACCGGCACCGGCACCGACGGAGAGTTCCGCGAGCTTGAGGTCATTGCAGAACAGGCTCGTGCGGTCATCCCGGATGCTCACCTCGGCCTGGGCGAGGATGATGTTGTCCTCGGCGATCATCGGCGCAACCATTGAATAGGTCCGGGAGAAACACAACAGTTCGATCTGAGCACCGTGCTGGTCCTCGATCGTGACGATGGCCCAGGGGTTGCCCTTCTTGTCCACACGGCGGTCCACGCTGGAGATGATCCCGCCGACCTTGATCGTGCGCTTGTCCGGCAACTCACCGGAGATCACGGTGGTCAACGGCGTGTCGATCTGCGAATCCAGCGACGCCTCGAACCCGTCGAGAGGATGCCCCGAGACATAGAGACCGAGCATCTCGCGCTCCAGCGTGAGTTCGTGTTTGCGTTCCCAGTGCTGATCCGGGACATCCACCTTGAAGGCGTCGTCCTCCACCGCATCGAGCCCGGAGAACAGGTCGTACTGGCCACGCGCCGCCGCCTTCTTGGTCGAGGTGACCGAATCCACGGCGTCCTCGAATACCAGCATCAGGCCCTTGCGGGGGTGTTCGAGAGAGTCGAAGGCACCTGCCTTGATGAGAGACTCCGTGACCCGCTTGTTGCAGGCCGTGGCGTCGATCTTGTCGAGATAGTCGGAGAAGTCTCCGAAGGCCCCCTTCTCTTTCCGTGTCGCCACGATCGAGTCAACAACATCCTCGCCGACGTTACGGACAGCACCCAGGCCGAAACGGATGTCCTGGCCCACTGGCTTGAAGGTGTAGTCGGATTCGTTGACGTCCGGCGACAATACCTTGATCCCCAGGTGACGGCAGTCGGCGAGGTAGATCGCGGACTTGTCCTTCTTGTCCGCCACCGAGGTCAGCAGAGCCGCCATGTACTCGGCGGTGTAGTGCTCCTTGAGATAGGCGGTCCAGAAACTGACCAGGCCGTAGCCGGCGGCGTGGGACTTGTTGAACGCGTAACCGGCGAACGGGAGGATGGTGTCCCAGAGTGTCTTGATCGCCTCGGCGGAGAACCCGTTCTCCTTCATCCCTGCCTCGAAGTTCTCGAACTCCTTGGCCAGGACCTCCGGCTTCTTCTTACCCATGGCCTTACGGAAACCATCGGCCTGACCGGCGGTGTAGTTCGCGACCTTCTGCGAGATCCTCATGATCTGCTCCTGGTACACGATCAGACCGTAGGTCTCCTCCAGAATCTCCTCGAGTGCCTCGGCGAGCTCCGGGTGGATGGGCTCGATGGGCTTACGCCCGTTCTTACGGTCGGCGTAGTCCCAGTGGGCACCGACACCCATCGGTCCCGGCCGGTACAGCGCGAGCGCGGCGACGATGTCATTGAAGCCGGTCGGCTTCATCCGCTTCAGCAGCTCCTGCATGCCGCCGGAGTCGAGCTGGAAGATACCGAGCGTGTCACCGCGGGCCAACAGCTCGTATGATTGCGGATCGTCGGTGGTCAGGCCCTCCAGGTCGAGGTCCTCGTCCCGGTTCTTCTTGATGTTCTCGATGCAGTCGCCGATGACGGTGAGGTTGCGCAGCCCCAGGAAGTCCATCTTCAGCAGCCCGATGGCCTCACACGCGGGGTAGGGCCAGCCGGTGATGATCGCACCGTCCTGCTGACGCTTCCACATCGGGATGTGGTCCAGCAGGGGCACGGACGCCATGATCACCGCGCACGCGTGCACACCGGCCTGGCGGACGACGCCTTCCAGGCCGAGGGCATCGTCGTAGATCTCCTTGACGACCGGATCAGTCTCGATAAGGGTGCGGATCTCCGCAGCCTCCTGATACCGATCATGGTTGGGATCCATGATTCCGGACAGGGGGATGTCTTTAGCCGCCTGGGCCGGAGGCAGTGTCTTGGTGATCCGGTCGGCAATCTGGAAGCCCGGCTGTCCATGGTGGGCACGGGCAGCATCCTTCAGCGCCTGCTTGGTCTTCACCGTGCCGAAGGTGATCACCTGGGCGACCTTGTCCTGGCCCCAGTTGTCGGCGGCATAGCGGATCATCTCGCCACGACGGCGGTCGTCGAAGTCGATGTCGATATCCGGTGCCGAGGGACGCTCCGGGTTGAGGAATCGCTCGAACATCAGGCCGTGGTCGATGGGATCAATGTTGGTGATGGTCAGTGCATAGGCGACCAGGGCTCCGGCGGCCGAGCCACGACCCGGCCCGACGCGGATGCCGATGGACCGGGCATGCTTGATCAGGTCGGCGACGACGAGGAAGTAGGACGGGTAGCCCTTCATGTCGATCACGTCGATCTCGTACTCGGCGCGGTCGATGTACTCCTTCGGGATCTCCCCGCCGTGGAACCGTTCCTTGAGCCCGTCGTGGACCTCACTACGCAGCCAGGTGGTGGGGGTGTGCCCCTCAGGGACGTCGTAGTTCGGCATGCGGTCGTGGGTGTGTTCCTCCCACAGTTCGCCGTAGTCCTGGACGCGCTCAGCAATCCAGAGGGTGTTGTCACACCCGTCCGGGACGATCGGGTCCCAGTACTTGCGCAGCTCCTCAGCCGGCTTGATGTAGTAGCCGTCGCCGGAGAACGCGAAACGCCGCCCACCTTCATCGAGGGTAGGTTCGTCCATGGTGGCGCCGGTCTGCACGCACAACATGACCTCATGAGGCTTCGCCTGCTTCTGCAGGACATAGTGGCAGTCGTTGGTGACCAGCGGGGGCAGGTCGAGTTTCCGGCCGATCTCCAGCAGTTCGTCCCGGACACGCTTCTCGATCTCCAGGCCGTGGTCCATCAGCTCGAGGAAGTAGTTGTCCTTGCCGTAGATGTCCTGCCACATCGCGGCGGCCTCGAGAGCCTTGTCGAACTGACCGAGGCGCAGACGGGTCTGAACGTCACCCGACGGGCAACCAGTGGTCGCGATGATGCCCTCGGCATGCTCGGCGACAATCTCGGCGTCCATACGCGGGTACTTCGAGACCTGTCCTTCATAACTTGCCAGCGAGGACAGTCGGAAGAGGTTACGCAGTCCAGTGGCGTTCTCCGCCATCATCGTCTGGTGCAGGTAGTAGCCGCCGCCGGCGACGTCATCGCGCTTCTGCTCCGGCTCACCCCATTTGACGCGGTCCTTGATGAGGCGGGACTCGGGCGCCATGTAGCACTCGATGCCGATGATGGGTTTGATGCCGGCTCCGGTCATCGCGCGGTAGAAGGCGTCGGAGCCGAACATGTTGCCGTGATCGGTCATGCCAACCGCGGGCATCCCCTGGCGTGAGACTTCTTCGGCGAGCAGGTCCACCTTCGCCATCCCGTCGAGCATGGAGTACTCGGTGTGATTGTGCAGATGGACGAAGGAAGACTTCTTCATGCGGGACAGTCTACCGCCGGGGGCAAGTCGCCCCACCTGTGCGGTGCAGCCACTGGCAGACTCTCAGGCCGGGTGGCAGAGGCACGGGGCAGTTTCAGCCTCTTCAATGACCCGTTCCCCCAGCCTGGCAGCCGGATGCTCTGCCGCACGTTACAGATAAAGCCCGCCACTCACACCACGGGCGCACAGCAGAGTCCGCTCGACCTGTCCGGCACGGAACCCTTCATCACTCTGCTCCACGGTGACGCGCAGGCGTTCACCTGCCTGGGCATCGTCCGGCATACCGGTGACATCGACCCGGTAGGCACCGTCCCCAGTGTCGTCCGGAGTGGTGACGACCGCCCAACGTCCCATCCCGTTGGTGGAGCGCTCCCCGATCATGCCGAGCACCCTGTAAGGATCATCCGCCGACCCAATGTCCGCATACTCGCCGGTGACATCCTCGACCCCACCGAAGTAAAAGAGGTGTGCGCTGGGCATCCAGCCCTGGACCCCGTCGAGGCTGACTTCAGCCCAGTAACCCTCGTCCGGCAGGGTGGTGTTGTTCCACTCCCTCCCGGCAAGTTCCACAGACCCGGTGCGCCACACCTGGGAGACCTGTCCGGCCTCGAGGCTTGGCTGCGCCCTGATGATCTCGGGGGCCATCGCAGCATCGAGGCCGGCGACCCCGACCACAGCGCCCTCGTTGGAGAAATAGGTCTCCACCTGCTCGCCGGGCACCGTCACCTCGCCGGGCGGAGTGCCACTGCCACCGGGATCGGGTTCACCAGGAGCGATACTGCCTGACTCTCCACCGTCGTCGTTGTCGGCAGGCACCATGGTCTCGGTGACGGTGGTCTCCGAGGCACCGTCGTCTCGTATATCAGCATCGTCCCCGCCGTTTCCGCACGCCCCCAGTATCAACGCGGTGCATGCCCCCAGGGTCAGAACCGGTCCCCTTCTTCGGTCCCACATTACAGCTCACCTTCGATCATCATCGTGTGTTTCTGTACTACCCATACAATCGGGGTGACGTGGACAAACGTTAGCGACCTGCACCCGCAGGCGCCCCGCTACAGGTCCAACCCGATGTCCAACGCCGTGACCGAATGGGTCAACGCCCCCACGGCCAGCGAATCCACCCCGGCCGCGGCATACTCGCCGGCGACGTCCAGAGTCAGACCACCGGACGATTCCAGCAGCACACCCGGCGCGATCCCGTCGCGCATCCGCACCGCTGCCACAGTGTCGGGTACCGCGAAGTTATCCAGCAGCACCTGGTGTGGCGGCACGTCCACCGACAGCACCGCACGCAACTGGTCCAGGTCATCGACCTCGACCTCGCACCACAGTTCCGGGTTGTCCGCACGCACCGCCAGATAGGCGGCGACGACTCCCCCACCGGCGACAACATGATTGTCCTTGACCATGGCCTGGTCGGACAGGTTGTAGCGGTGCGGGGTCCCTCCGCCGTGCACGACGGCCCGCTTCTGCAGCAGCCGAAGCCCGGGCAGTGTCTTACGGGAGTCCCGCACGACGGTGCCGGAGCCAGGAACCGAGACCGCCTCCACCCATGCGGCGGTGTGCGTCGCCACGCCCGAGGCATGGGACAGCACGTTGAGCACGGTGCGCTCCAACTGCAGGATCGCCCGCACCGGCCCGCTCAGGGTTCCCACCACCGAACCCGCAGTGACCTGTCTTCCGTTCGCCACCGGCTCCTTCAGGTCCACCCTGCCACCAAGGACGGGGTAGGACGCGCCCGCCTCAAGTACCGCCTGGACGGCGTCGATGCCGGAAACGACTCCGCGCTGGCGTGCCACCAGACGTCCACTGCCGATCAGGTCCTCCGGGATCGTGGCCAGCGTTGTGGCGTCCCCGGAGGCAATGTCCTCCTGCAGCGCCGCCCACGCCAGAGCCGAGAACAGCGTGGGGTCACCGTCGAGCGCACCGAGGTCGGTGTCGGGAACTGTGACCGTCACTCGCCTCCTCCCGGCGTGCCGACCGAGATCATCCGTTCGACGGCCCGCCTGGCCTTGTCAGCGACGTCGACCTCGACGTCGACCTCGTCGGTTCCCAGCGCCAGGCACCGCAGCAACGCCGCCGGGGTGATCATCTTCATGTAGGGGCAGGACGCCCGCTCGTTCACCGGCGCGAAGTCCACCTCCGGCGCCACGCCGCGCAGCTGATGCAGCATACCGACCTCAGTGGCGACGAGTACCGTGCCGCGCCCTGCCTCACCGGCGGTCTTCGCACTGGTCAGCATCTCACCGGTGGAGAGCATGTGGACCCGTTCCGGATCGATCACCCCTTCCCCCGCCAGGTAGATCGCGGAGTTCGCGCATCCGCATTCCGGGTGGATGAAGAGGTCTGCGTCGGGGTTTTCCTCGGCACGACGCGCCAGTTCCGGCCCGGAGATTCCGGCGTGGACGTGACATTCCCCGGCCCAGACGTGGATGTTGTCCCGGCCGGTCTGGCGTCGCACATGGGCGCCGAGGAACTGGTCGGGGCCGAAGAGGATCTCCCGGTCCGCGGGCAGGCCCGCCACAACGTCCACGGCGTTGGAACTGGTGCAGCACACATCGGTGAGCCCCTTCACTGCAGCGGTCGTGTTAATGTAGCTGACGACCACGGCATCGGGGTGTTCGGACTTCCACTCCGCGAGTTCGTCTGCGGTGAGGGAGTCCGCCAGGGAGCACCCTGCGTCCTCGTC
Organism: Corynebacterium glyciniphilum AJ 3170; assembly: GCF_000626675.1. Taxonomy (NCBI): domain Bacteria; kingdom Bacillati; phylum Actinomycetota; class Actinomycetes; order Mycobacteriales; family Corynebacteriaceae; genus Corynebacterium; species Corynebacterium glyciniphilum. Next base: position 2,061,927 of record NZ_CP006842.1, read on the forward strand.
GGGGATCAGGACGGTCTTGTCCGGGGAGAGGATCTTGGCCGTTTCAGCCATGAAGTGCACCCCACAGAAGACGATGACGTCGGCGTCCGTCTCGGCGGCGATCCGTGACAGGGCGAGGGAGTCCCCGGTGTGGTCGGCGATGTCCTGGATCTCCGGCAGCTCGTAGTTGTGGGCCAAGATCACCGCGTTGCGCCGTTCTTTGAGACGACAGATCTCCGCGGCCCACTCCTCGTCGCCGACGACGCCCTCCCACCGTCCGATGTCGCCCTCGGGACCGGTGTGGCCCGGAGCGCGGAAGACCCTCTCCAACAGGGGACTCCCGAATTGTTCAACAGTCGTCACAGTCATGTCCGGTGATGATATCCGAAACCACCGCGCGCCGGGTGGTTTCGCGACGTATCCTCAACCTCGTGAGTACTCCACGACCCGCGGTGCGCGAGGCGGTAGCGCACCTTGACGCCCCGTTTTCCGTCCTCGACCTGGACAATGCGCTGGCCAACGCTGGCGACATGGTCCGGCGTGCAGCAGGCACCCCGATCCGGCTGGCAACCAAGTCGGTGCGTATCCGCCCCCTGATTCAGCGGCTGTTGACGATCGACGGCATCGCGGGGCTGCTGTCCTATTCCCTCGGCGAAGCGCTGTGGTTGGCGGACGAGGGCATCTGTGACGACATTCTCGTCGCCTACCCCAGTGCTGACCGCCAGTTGCTCCACCAGCTGATGTGCGGCGAAGCCTACCTGCGCTCGATCACGGTGATGGTCGATTCGGCGGAACACCTGGATTTCATCGACGCCGTCGTCCCACCCACCGAACGCGGGAACCTGCGGGTGTGTATCGACATCGATGCCTCCCTGGCGGTCGGGCCGGTGCATCTGGGCGCACGACGGTCTCCGGTACATACCGTCGGCCAGGCACGTGCCCTGGCCGAACTCATCAGTGACCGCGACGGTTTCACCCTGGTGGGGCTGATGGCCTATGAAGGTCAGATCGCCGGCACGACGGACTCCTCACCACTGGTCTCGGCAGTGAAGCGTCTCTCGGCGAAGGAACTGGCGGGACGGCGTGCCGCAATTGTCGCGGCCGTCAGCGCGGTGGACGGCGACCTGGAGTTCGTCAACGGGGGTGGTACGGGGTCGATCGAGTCCACCGTCGCCGAGGACGCCGTCACGGAGATCGGCGCGGGTTCGGGTGTCGTCGGGCCGGGCCTGTTCGACAACTACTCGTCCTTCCGCCCCCTGTCGGCCGAGTGGTTCGTCCTGCCGGTTGTCCGACGTCCGGCACCGGACTTCATCACTGTCGCCGGGGGTGGACGCATTGCCTCGGGTCCTCCCGGGGCCGACCGGGTACCGGTCATCGACTACCCACGGGGCCTGTCGCTGACCTCGGCAGAGGGCGCCGGCGAAGTACAGACGCCTTTGCGCGGCGACGTAGCCGCGGCGATGAACCTCGGTGACCATGTGTGGTTCCGCCACGCCAAAGCCGGAGAACAGGCCGAGTTCACCGACTCCGTGCTCGTCGTCAGTGACGGCGACATCATCGACGAATGGCCCACCTACCGGGGTGAGGGAAGGATCTTCACATGAGATGGCACAACTGGTCCGGCGGTCAGACTGCCGACCCGGCGCGTTTCGTCCAGCCGACAACCGAGGCCGAGGTCGTCGATGTCGTCCGTCGCGCGGCCGAGGACGGTCTGCGGGTCAAGGCAGTCGGTGCCGGCCACTCCTTCACCCCCGTCGCGGTGACCGACGGTGTCCTGGTCAACCTCGACCACCTCAGTGGCGTTGTCTCGGTCGACAGTGATGCCCTGGAGGTCACTTTCCTCGCCGGCACGCGATTGCGGGACGTTCCCGCCCTGCTACGCCCCCACGGCCTGGCCCTGGCCAATCAGGGGGACGTGGACCCGCAGTCCCTGGCCGGTGCGGTGAGCACCGGAACGCACGGCACCGGGCTCGGATTGACCGGATTCGCCGGGATGGTCCGTGGACTGCGTACCGTCACCGCCGACGGCTCCGTGCACGACGTCAGCCCCGGCGATCCACTCTTCGACCTGGGGAGAGTGTCGCTGGGAGCGTTGGGGATCACTACCCGGATCACGATGTCGGTCGTGGATTCCTTCGTCTTGTCCGCGGTGGAGAAAGCCGAACCGCTGGCTCCCCTGATCGATGAGTTCCCCACCCGTGCCTCGGTCGTGGACCACCTGGAGTACTACTGGTTCCCCGGCACCGACGTGGCGCACGTCAAGACCAATACGCGCTACAGTCTACGGTCTGCAGCCACCGCCGGTCTGCCTCGTCCGGTTCCGCGCTGGCGGTCGGTCATCGACGACGAGCTGGTCAGCAACGCCGCCTTCGGGGCGATGTGCGGACTGATGCACGTGGTACCGCGCACGACCGGAGCGATGAACCGCCTGGCCGCAGCGACGCTGGCACAGCGCGAGTACGCCGACACCGCGCACAATGTATTCGTCTCTCCTCGCCGGGTCCGGTTCAACGAGATGGAGTACGCTGTCCCCCTCGCTGACGCGACCGAGGTCCTCGCCGAGGTGCACCGGATCATCGACGCCTCACGCCTGCCCGTCGGGTTCCCCATCGAGGTTCGCTGCACCGCAGCGGACACCGTCCCGCTCTCGACTGCCAACGGGCGGGATTCCTGCTACATTGCGGTGCACCGCTACCACCGCGACGACTACCGTGAGCTCTTCTCCGTCGTCGAGCCGGTGCTCGTCGCCGCCGGCGGACGTCCACACTGGGGCAAGTTGCACACCCTCGACCACGCCGGCCTGGCCGCCGTGCACCCCGATCTGGGTGCTGTCGCTGACCTGCGCAACCGTGTCGACCCGGACGGGATGTTCCGCAACGCGATGGTCGACCGTGTCTTCGGCCTTTAACTGATCCGTCTCAACCGGTTCGTCCGGCGCGCATGCAGCAGCGTGTCGGTGATGAAGACCAGCAGAGCGACCCAGATGATGGCGAAACCGACCCACCGGGCCGGTTCAATGTGTTCCCCGACCACCAGCACAGCCCAGAGCATCTGCATCACCGGCGTGAGATACTGCAGCATCCCGAGACTGGTCAACGACAGTTCGTGGGCGGCGCGGGCGAAGCACAGCAACGGGAGTGCCGTGATCGCGCCCGCGGTGATCAGCAACAGGGCGTGGCTGACCCCGTGTCCGCCCTGGAGCATCGTGTTTTCGCCCTGGGTCTGCAACCACGCCAGGAACAGCACACCGATCGGCGCGAGTACCGCAGTCTCCGCCGTCAAAGACTGCAGTGGCGTCAGCGGTACACGCTTCTTCAGGAGTCCGTAGCCGGCGAAGGACAGAGCCAGGCCGAGCGACACCACCGGCGGCGAGCCCAGTGCCACCGTGAGGATCACAACGGCCACTCCCGCGATACCGACGGAGACCCACTGCAGGGCCCTCAGCCGCTCCCGCAGCACCAGCACAGCCAGTAACACGCTCACCAGCGGATTGATGAAGTAGCCCAGCGCAGCGTCGGCAACATGGTCATTGTTGACCGCGTAGATGTACAGCCCCCAGTTCCCCGCGATGAGCACCGCGGCCGCCGTGATACGCAGCCAAAGCGACAGAGGAATCCGTCGCGCCCACCGAAAACCGGTGGTGCACGCCATGACCACGACAACGAACGCCAACGTCCACACGAAACGGTGGGCCAGAATCTCCATCGGCACCGCCGGGCGCAGCAGGGGGAAGAAGGCGGGGAAGAACCCCCACATGAGGTAGGCGAGGACACCCCAGATCATCGGAGCTCCTCCCGGTCGGCCACGGTCACCGGACGCAACCCGAACCGTCCGTACGCAGCATCCGGCGGCAACGCCTCCACGGCGAGCACTCCAGGACGCTCACTGAGTGCCTGCAGGTCCGCAGATGTGCCGTGGACCAGAACGCCGAGAACGTCCAGGGAAGGGTCATCCAGCTCGACCCCCGCACTCGCTGCGACCTGTTCGCGGGTGGCGGCGAAGACGTCCGCGCGCCGGTGGCCGTCCGCCGGTTCCGGTATCTCCCACCGTGACTCCGCAGACAGCAGAGTGGAGACCCGCAGCGCGGGCATGCTGGAGAAGATCTCGGCGAGTTCATCCGGGTCGGCCGGCTGCTCCGGAGTCACCAGCGCCCACCGGGCGGCGTCGGAAGGTTCCGCGTCCTGCACCGATTCAGCGGCACGGACAAGATACTCGTCGACGGTCTCACTGTTGTCCGGCCCCAGGACGTCACCGTTGATCGCCTGCGGACGGGACATACGTTCCGAGCTCGCGAGAGCGATCACCGTCACCGCGAGACACACCAGACACACCACTGACAGCCACATGACCCACGCCGGCCGGCGGGTGTCCTCCCACTCACGCCGACGGCGTATCTTGCGGTCCGGCGCGATCCTGCGGGACGGGCGGGATCCGGAGGCCGCCATCAGTTCACCTCCCGCAGCCGGTCGAGAGCCTCGCGGAGATCCGCCGGGTACGGTGACTCGATGTCCATCCAGCTGCCGTTCGGATGGGTGAACCCCAGGTGGACGGCATGGAGCCACTGCCGGTCCAACCCGAGGAACTCGGTGAGCGCCGGGTCGGAGCCGTACATGGGGTCGCCGCAGCACGGATGGTGCAGGGCGGAGAAATGGACGCGGATCTGGTGGGTCCGACCGGTCTCCAGATGCACTTTCACCAGCGTCGCCTGCCGGAATGCCTCGAGAGTTTCGTAGTGGGTGACGGCGTGTCGGCCGTCCTCACGCACCGCGAACTTCCATCCCGCGCCGGGGTGCCGCGCGATGGGCGCATCGATCGTCCCCACCGTCGGGTCCGGATGCCCCTGGACCAGCGCGTGATAGGTCTTGTCCACGGTGCGGTCACGGAACGCCCGCTTAAGCACCGTGTAGGCACGCTCACTGGCGGCGACGACCATCACGCCGGACGTCCCCACGTCCAGCCGGTGCACGATCCCCTTGCGTTCCGGGGGACCGGACGTGGAGATGCGGAAGCCTTCCGCCGCCAGACCCGAGGTCACGGTCGGCCCCTCCCACCCGATCGTCGGATGCGCGGCGACTCCCACCGGCTTGTTCACGGCGATGATGTCGTCGTCGGCGTAGAGGATCTCCATCCCCTCGACGTGCTCCGCGGGCTCGTCGGCGAGGTCCCGCACAGGCTCGGGTAGCGTGACATCCAGCCATGCGCCGGCCACCAGCCTGTCCGACTTGCCTGCCGGACGGTTGTCCTGCGTCACGTCGCCCGCCTCGGCAAGCTCAGCGACGATGGTGCGAGACAGACCGAGCAACTTCGACAGTCCAGCGTCCACACGCATGCCCGCCAACCCGTCGGGCACCGGCATCATGCGGGTCTCCCTGGGACCTGCACTCACGAGGCCTGCACCTCCTGCTCCTCATCCCGCTCCTGTTGCCGACTCTTCTTCGGTTCGATGATCAGGGCATACACCAGGTACACCACGACCCCGACACTGATCGCAGCATCCGCCACATTGAAGATCGCGAAACTGCCGACCGACACGAAGTCGACGACATGGCCATGCAACCCACCCGGGTCCCGGAAGACCCGGTCAATGAGGTTCCCGGCCGCACCGCCACCGATCATCCCCACCGCAGCAACCGCCCAGGGGTTACGCACCCGAAACGCCAGGACGACGCAGATCACCACGGCAATCATCTGGATCACGGAGAACACCACTGTGGCCCCCTCCCCCATGGAGAAGGCCGCACCGGAGTTGCGGATCAGGTACAGCCGGGCGATGTCGCCGATCACCGGGTACGCCGTCGTCGGCTCGAGGTTCTCCACGACGAGCCACTTGGTGAGTTGATCGACGGCGACGATGCCGATCAGCGGGAAAAGCGCCCAGGGTCGGACGTTGAAAACAGTCACGGCGTCGATCTTATCGCGTCTCCACCTCTGGACCTCAGTTGGTGCGCCGCCAGTTGGTACGCTGACGGGCGTGCGCACTCTACGACGCGTGTCCCTGCGACGGGCACTTCTGCCGACACTGATGACCACCCTGCTGACCGGATCGGTCCTCACCGCGTGTTCCTCCGATGATGACGCCTCACCCGAAGCCCCCGTCGATGCCCCGGTCTCCGGGGTGTCCGTGACCGTCGACGACACCGGCGACGCCCCCAGGGAGCCGTTGGTCTGGTTCAGCGACCCCGGGGAAAAAGAGACGGTCTTCCGGGCGACGCAGGGCTGGGGCCAGACCACCGAGGGTGACGACGATGAAGAGGGAGAGGACGACCTCCCCTACGACGATGTCACCATGGAAGTCCCAGTTAGCGCGTCGAGCTCGACGGACGGGAATGAACTGGAAGCCACCGTGGTCGCCGGGCGTCCCACCGGAGACAACACCGACGGAAACGACGACCTGGCCACGGCCGAAGGGTTCACCATGAACCAGAAGTACAACCAGGACGGGAGGGTGACATCCCGTGGATTCTCCGCCCCGGAAGGCGCATCGGACGCAGCGCGGTCCAATGTGGAACGGTCTTTCACTCAGATGACGGACATACCGGTCGTCTTCCCCGCCGACGATCTCGGCGTCGGCGCACGATGGACCGTGACCGGACAGGTCGACGACCAGATGCTCGGGGTCTCGATGAGACAGGGGGTTACCTACACTCTGCTCTCACGAGAAGGGTCGCGCATCGAACTGGACGTCAATGTCGAACGCACCCCGTCAGTTCAGAGAATGTCGGGTTCCGACTTGACGGTCACCGATTCCAGCAGTGAATCCAACGGGAACATCACCGTCGACCTGCGCCGCCCGGTGCCCGTGTCAGGGATGATCGAGACCACGACCAGCGTGACGTACGGTGAGACCGACTCCGCGGTCACCGTGGTGCAGACCTCGCGCACGAGGTCGAGCTGGGAACCGGCTTAGGCCGCGGGTTCTGCAGCCGGAGCGTCACCTTCCGGTGCAGGGGCGTCACCCTCCGGTGCCGGGGCGTCCTCAAGGAACGGTGCACATGAATCGGGTACCTGGTCCGGCGCCACGTTACTGACCAGGGTGCACGCCCATTCCTGGGACAGCTTCCACTGGCCGTTGTCGTTGACAAATTTCACGCCGTCCATCCTCACCGGTTCGGCGTCCGGCTGAATGAGATTCATGGTCGCGGTGACCTCCTGTGGCGTGATTCCCGGGAGGATAGGATCAACGACCTCGAACGTTGCGCCGGACTCCTGCTGTGACTGCATCATCACGTCAAAGAGCTCCACGGCTTGCTCCCCGTTCTCCACGGTGTCAGCCTTCTCCTCGGCCGGCACGTCCGGGGCTACGGCGCGGTCAAGAATCTCCCCGAGTTCCTGGGCCGTAGGCAGCGGGGTCTGCTCGGTCGTCTGCTCGGCAGTGGTCTCGGCGGCAGTGTTGTCGTCGGCGTCGTCTGAGGAACAGGCGGTCGCGGACAGCCCGGCGGTGATGGCGATAGCTGCAGCGATAGCGCGGGTTCGCTTCAATGATCTCACGGTGACGAGGCTCCTTTTGCGTGTGGATGTACAACGGATGACGAGAGTCTACCGTCGATCAGACGGTAGCCTTGAAATCCGTGACTGACACGACTGCTGACACGCCCACCGTGCTCGCCACCGGCGGCACGATCTCCTGCGCCTCTGACTCTCACGGGGACCTGGTGCCCACCCGTGGCATTCGCACCCTTCTCCACGATGCCGGCATCCCCTGTTCCTCCGTGACGGCCCGGGACGTCCTACGGCTGGATTCGTCAACGATGGGGCTTGCCGACCTCGACGCGCTTCTCACCGAGATCCATGCCGCACAAGAACACGGGCCTGTGGTCGTCACCCACGGCACCGACTCCATGGAGGAGACGGCGATGGCCGTCGACCGTCTGGTCGGCGGCCGGGTCGTCCTCACCGGTGCCCAGCGCCCTGCGGACGACGCCTCGCCGGACGGACCCGGAAACCTCCGTGATGCCGTGGCAGCAGCGCCGCGCATTGACGCCCCGAGCGTGGTCTTCGGCGGCCGGACGTCGCCCGCCTACGGCGTCCGGAAGATCCACACCACCGCGGATGTGGCATTCGACGCCCCCACCATCCTCCGTCCGGCCCCTCTGTCTGTCGCACCAGTGCCGTTGGACGGTCTCCGCGTTGACGTCATCGCCGCGTACCAGGGCGCCGATCCCGCCGCGGTCGAGTCTGCGCTGGGCGCCGGGGCCGACGGTATCGTCATCGCCGCGTTCGGGTCAGGCAACGTGGGGGTCCTGGCCGACGGCGTCGCCGATGCCTTGGCCGACGGGTTTCCGGTGGTGGTGGCCAGCCGCGTCCCAGCAGGTGGAGTACAGCTGGTCTACGGCGGCGCCGGCGGCGGACGCAGTCTCGCCAGGGCAGGAATCCGGCCCGCCGGCGAACTCACGCCGCCACAGGCGCGGATGGAGCTCCTGTGCGAACTGGCGGTGAAACGCGCACAGCTGCTCCGCTAGCGAAGACTGTCCAGCGGGTCAGCAGGACGGAGATCCGGATCATCGACGGCCAGTGACCTCGCTTTTCCGGGGCCTGTCGACCGGGTCTCGAACCGCACGCTGACCACTCCTGCCCCGGTACCCTGGACCCAACCGTGCCCGAACTCCACGTGGTGCACATCCACAGTCGGGCGCCAGGACGCCGGCTGCACTTGGTGTTCTTCCGTCTCCTCGTCCGTCGCCCCATCGACCTCTGACTCGGTGGTGACCTCTGCTCCCGGGTCGAGCGAACCGGGTTCGGGGAAGAGAACGGCCTGCCGTTCCTCGGTGAGTCCGGAGAGGCTCACACCGACGAGCCGTACTGCGCCCGAGACCTCGGGACGCGGGACGACCGAGCGTGCTGCGGCGATGATCTCGTCCAGATCATCTGTCGGTGTGACCAGCGTCGTGGACCGGGTGTGAGCCTTGAAATCTGCGGTCCGGGTCTTCACCGTGACCGTCCTCGCTGCACGCCCGTCGCCGAGCAGACGGTGCCGTGCCGCAGTCGCCGCACGCACCAGGACCGGGTCCACTTCCACGGTCGTGGTCGCGTCAGTCTCAAGCGTGCGCTCCGCAGACACCTGCTTGGCCCGAGCGCGAGGAGCGACAGGTCGTGAATCACGGCCGCGTGCGTACCCTTGAACCTGCAGACCGACCGAGCCGAGTAATCCTTTGACGTCGATATCGTCCATGTCGGTGAACTCGCCGATCGTCGTGACCCCGACCTCAGCCAACTTGTTCTGTGCAACCGGGCCGATGCCCCACAACTCACCGACTGGACGAGACGCGAAAACCTCCGCCCGTCGTTCGATACCCACGACTGTCACACCATGGGGTTTGGCAAGGTCGGACGCCATCTTGGCATCCAGTTTCGTGGATGCCACACCGATGGAGCACGGCAGTCCGACCTCGCCGTCAACTCGGGACTGCAGATCCTGCGCCCAGCGCTCGACCTCCTGCGGAGTGCATCCCGCCAATGATTCGGGCTCAACGAAACCTTCGTCGACACTCAACTGCTCGACGGTGTCGCCTTCTCTACCGAGCAACTCGAAAACCTGTGCGGACACGGCGGAGTACACCGCGAACCGCGGCGTCACGACGACGGCTTTCCCACGGCACAGCCGGACCGCCTGCTGCATGGGCATAGCAGACCGAGCTCCGTACACACGGGATTCGTACGAGGCACCCGCAACAACCCCACGCCCTGACGCACCACCCACCAGGACCGGACGCCCGGCCAGCGTCGGCCTGGTCAACTGCTCGACAGAAGCGAAGAATGCGTCCATGTCGAGGTGGACCACCCACCGCTGCCTGGTGTTCATGCCTCCGATTCTAGGCAGTACGTTGTCCGGTGCCCTCAAAAAGGCACCAGCTCTTCCGCCTCCGCCGCGGCGGCTTCGATGTCTGCGAGCCACTGCATCCTCGCCTCGTTATGGCTCGCCAGCGTCCGGACCTTGCGGTGCAGGCGTGCATCAAAGTCAAGGACAGCCTCCGCCAACGGTCCTGTCGGCATCGAGACATAGACGTGCCCGTCCTCCACGCTGGTCCACCAGTCCGAACCGTCCGGATTGAGAGTGACGTCGTACAGGCCCCGCGTCTTGAGACTGTGACACCCGGGGCATAAGGAATGCATCGCCCACGTCGCAGTCTTCCCGCCCGGACAGGCGTCCTCAACGTCTCCGTCGACCCACCGGGCGACATGATCGAGCTGGGATGTGGCGGCAGGACTGTCGCATCCCGGGAACCTGCAGGTACCGTCCCTGCCGGTATCGGTCGCGCGCTGATGCTCGGACGGGGAGTATCCGGAGACCTCACTGTGACCGACGACGCACAGGTCTGTGACCCGCGCCATCCACCGCTCAGTGGCAACTTCATGCAGCCACGTACTCTCCAGGTGCATTCGGCCATTGTCCAGGTTCCGGTAGCAGTTCAGCGTGACAGCCACATCGCCGGCCCTCCCGTGAACCAGGTCAAGTAGCGCACGGGCCCGACTACACTTCCGGGCGGCTGCGACTGCGTCAATAATGCGGATCATGCCCACCCCCTCGTCTGTCGGAACGGTGACGTGGAACGTCGTAGCCGCATCCCGGCGTGCATCCACACCGAAATCGAGCTGATGCTGCGGCGGTGGTGGTTCACCTCGGCCTTCCGGGTCAAGAGGACGTGCCGACGGCTGGATCTCAGCAATGACCTGCTGCGCCAGCCGGCGCAGTGTAATCACTCCGGGCACCACCTGACGTGGCATGACAGGGGTCACTAGAGCCACGATGCCGCGCTCAACCTCCTCGAGGTGCTCGTCGTCCACCGCCGCGACCGAGTCAGCAAGCGCCCGGAGGTGATCAAAGGAGAACGCGCCACCCTGCAGGTGTCGCCCCAACACGCTCATCCGGGTGATCATCGTGCCAATGTCGCAGTAGGCCAGCGCTTTCCCCTTGGACACCCCGAGCCCCCCAGACAGCATCCTGACATGTCTGGACACCTCACTGGACGGCGTCGGCGCCGCGTCGCGCGCAATATCGAGTTCGAGTCGGTTGATCTCCCTCTTCGCGCTGTACATAACCTCCTGAGCACTCACCGCCCAGCACGGCTCATCAAGATTCTCCTCGACATATTCGACATCGCAGTCGAGACACAGCTCCTCGTAATCGCGTTCGATGACACCCAGATCTGCTCCGCCCTGCACCATGTTCTTCCCCTCACCGCTACGGATACCACCCTTAACCGCTCTCAAGTTTACCGAACGGGTGTTCGATACGCAAGGACGAAAAGAGCCCCCGAACAGTTTCCCTGCCCGGGGGCCCTACGTGCAGCTACGCCTTGACGAGATCAGCAGACACGCCGTCACCCACGTCGTGGGGCAAGGTCTCTCCGACAACCACCGACACGGACGTCGCCAACACTTCACCAGCGATCGTCTCGGTGTGTTCGTCGGCCCAGACCTTCTTCTCCTCCGGCACCGACAGCGTCAGCGTGATGCGGTCGGAGACGTCAAAGCCGGATGCCTTACGCGCATCCTGCACGCCACGGACCCGATCAGCGGCCCACCCCTCTGCCTCAAGTTCCGGAGTCACGGTGGTGTCGAGGACGACGAGGCCGTCCCCACCCGGGATCTCGGCAGTATTCTCCGGGTCGACCGCCACGAGCTTGCGGTTGAACTCGCCGTCGACCAGCTCGATGCCGTCGGCCGTCACCGTCCCGTCCTCCGCAACGGTGTAGTTGCCGGTCTTGACCGCCTTGATCACCTTCTGGACGTCCTTGCCCAGCCGCGGCCCGGCGGCGCGAGCGTTGACCACCACGTCGAAGCGCCCTACGGACGATACGTCGTCAGTCAGTGTTACATCCTTGACATTCACCTCGTCACGGATAATCGACGCGAAATCTGCCAACGCATTGGACTCGGGCAACGCCACGGTGAGCCCCGGCAGCGGGAGCCGGTTGCGCAACTTGTGCGACTTGCGCAACGACGACGTTGCCGAGCACACGCCACGCACCGCATCCATGGAGGCCACCAGTGCCTCGTCCGCCGGGAGGTCGTCCGCGGAAGGCCAGTCGGTGAGGTGCACCGAACGTTCGCCGGTCAAGCCCCGCCAGATGACCTCCGTCGTCATCGGCAGCAACGGTGCCGCAACGCGGCACAGCGTCTCCAGCACCGTGTACAGCGTGTTGAACGCTTCCGGGTGCCCGTTCTCGCCGGAGTCACCAGCCCAGAAACGGTCGCGGGAGCGCCGTACGTACCAGTTGGTCAACACATCACAGAACTGACGGATCTCATCAGTGGCGGAGGCGATGTCCGTCGCGTCCAACGCACCGGTGACCGCCGAAACAGTGTCGTGCAGCTTGGCCAGAATGTACCGGTCCAACACATTCGACGACGTGGTGTCCCGACGCGCCGGAGTGTGCGCGTACAGCCGCAGGAACGAGTAGGCATTCCACATCGGCAACATCGCCTGGCGCACTCCCTCACGGATGCCCTGTTCAGTCACAATGAGGTTGCCACCACGCAGGATCGGCGAACTCATCAGGAACCACCGCATCGCGTCCGAGCCGTCGCGGTCGAAGACTTCGTTGACGTCGGGGTAGTTCCCCTTCGACTTCGACATCTTCAGTCCGTCGTCGCCCAGCACAATGCCATGCGACACAACCTTGGTGAAAGCGGGACGGTCGAACAGTGCGGTCGACAACACGTGCAGGAGGTAGAACCACCCGCGGGTCTGCCCGATGTACTCCACGATGAAATCTGCCGGTGAATGGGAGTCGAACCACTCCTTGTTCTCGAACGGGTAGTGCACCTGTGCGAACGGCATCGAACCGGAGTCGAACCACACGTCGAGGACGTCCGGAACGCGACGCATCGTCGACTGCCCTGTGGGGTCGTCCGGGTTGGGCCTGGTCAGCTCGTCGATGTAGGGACGGTGCAGCGACTCCGGGCGCACTCCGAAGTCTGCCTCCAACTCATCGAGCGAACCGTACACGTCGATGCGCGGATACTGGTCGTTGTCCGACACCCACACAGGAATCGGCGAGCCCCAGTAGCGTGAGCGGGAGATGTTCCAGTCACGGGCACCCTCGAGCCATTTGCCGAACTGTCCGTCACGGATATGCTCCGGGATCCACTCGATCTGTTCGTGGTTCAGCTCCACCATCCGGTCCCGGAACGAGGAGACGGACACGAACCAGCTCGGCAGTGCCATGTAGATCAGCGGTTCACCGGAGCGCCAGGAGTGCGGGTAAGAGTGCTCGATGGTCTGGTGACGCACCACCCTTCCCGCAGCCTTGAGGTCACGGATGATGTCCTTGTTCGCGTCGAAGACCAACTGGCCCTCATAGTCGGGTACAAGGGAGGTGAACTTGCCGTCCATGTCCACCGGCACCACGGTGTCGATCCCTGCCGCATTGCAGGTGGTCATGTCGTCCTCACCGAAGGCAGGTGCCTGGTGGACGACACCGGTACCGTCCTCGGTGGTGACATAGTCCGCAGCCAGGACACGGAACGGCCGCTTCTCCCCCCACTCGGCGCGGTCCGCGAAGTAGTCGAAGATCGGCTCGTAGGTCAGCCCGACCAACTGCTCGCCGACGAACTCCGCCACCACCTCGGCAGCCTCACCCAGCTCACTGTTGTAGGCAGCCATCAGGTCCTTCGCCAGCAGGACGGTACGACCGACGACCGCATCAGCTCCGCCTTCGGCGACGCTAACCAGCACATAGGTGACCGACGGGTTAACTGCCAGGGCAAGGTTCGACGGCAACGTCCAGGGTGTCGTCGTCCACGCCAACGCTGACGCCTCAGCAAGCTCCGGGTGTGCCGCCAACGTCTCCACCGCGGCGGTGCCCGGGTGGGCGCCGGTGACCGGGAATGTCACGGTCAGAGTGGGGTCCTGGCGCATCTTGTAGGAGTCGTCCAGGCGGGTCTCCTGGTTCGACAACGGGGTGTGCTCCGCCCAGGAATAAGGCAGCACCCGGAAGCCCTGGTAGATCAGGCCCTTGTCGTACAGGTTCTTGAACGCCCAGATCACCGACTCCATGTACGACAGGTCCATGGTCTTGTACCCGTTGTCGAAGTCCACCCACCGGGCCTGGCGAGTGACGTATTCTTTCCATTCATCGGTATACCGCAGCACCGACGTCGCGCAGTACTCGTTGAACGACGCCAGGCCCATCTTCTCGATGTCGCCCTTGTCGGTGATGCCGAGCTGCTTCTCCGCCTCCAGCTCCGCGGGCAGGCCGTGGGTGTCCCAGCCGAAGACTCGCGGGACGCGGTAGCCGCGCATGGTCTTGTAGCGCGGGACGATGTCCTTGACATATCCGGTCAGCAGGTGACCGTAGTGCGGGAGACCGTTGGCGAACGGCGGGCCGTCGTAGAAGATGTACTCCGGCGAACCCTCACGGTTGTCGAGGGACGCCTGGAAGGTGTCGTCCTGCTTCCAGTAGTCGAGGACGGAGCGTTCCATCGTCGGGAACGAGCTGGTGCCGTTCGACATGTCGGTGTGCGGGTACGCTCCGCCGGCGGGGGTGGTCATCGCGGACTCCTCGTAAGGTCGTGTGCTTTGTCACGGTCCGCGGGGACGTCGCCTGTGCGGCAACGCGGTACCACCCCGCTTGGGTTCCCCGGCGACACCGCCGTGCCGGGAAATCCCGCTTGTTCCTACGGCTGTGACGTGCCGCGACGACGTCCGGTTCTACTCGACCCACCCCGTCCCGGGGCAGACCTTTCTTCCGGATCGCTCCCCGGTGATGGCCGGATCACTGCGATTGAAAAACCCCGCACGGCGGTGCGGGGCCGGTCAGATATGGAGTATACGCCTCACCGTCTCCGGTGGAGAAACAGGTCGACGACGAAAATGACGATTCCCACCACCGCCACCCCGATGCAGATCCACGCCCACAGCGCCGACCCCACGTACAGGGCGACGAGCAGGGCTAGGAACCCCAGCAGGGACATCAAGAGAGACAGTGCGAGCATCGTTACCGCCGTCCGCCGTTTACGTCGTAGACCGGAGAACTACTTCTCGCCGAAGTCGATGTTGGAGTTCGGGGCCGCGGTGCTGCGGCTGTTGAGCTCCTCCAACTGGGACTCCAGGAAGGTCTTCAGACGGGTACGGTACTCCCGCTCGTAGGTGCGCAGTTCCTCGATACGGCTTTCCAGCGCGGTCTGCTGCTTCTTCACCGTGGTCATGATCTCGGTGTGCTTGCGCTCGGCGTCCTGCTGCAGGGCATCCGCCTTCTCCTGGGCGGCGCGGACCTGTGCCTCGGACTGAGCGGTTGCGTCGGAGATCAGGGTCTCGGACTTCTGCGTTGCGTCTGCGACCAGCGTGTCAGCCTTCTGCTGTGCCTCGGCGACCGTCTTGCGCGCTTTCTGGTCCGCCTCGGCGAGCTGCTTCTCGGACCGCTTCTGCGCGTCAGACAGCTGCGAGCTGGCCTTGGAGTTCGCATCCTCGAGGGTGCGGTTGGCCTCACCACGTGCATCGTCCAGCATGGCCTGGGACTCGGACTTGGCGTCTCCGGTGAGTCGGTCCGCCATCTCCTGGGCCATACTCAGAACGCGGGCGGCCTGCATGTGGGTGTCGGCGTTAGCGGTGCCGGACTCCTGCGCCGTCTCCGTGACCGGTGCCTGGGCAGCGGCGGCCGCCGGGGCCTGAGCTGCCTGCGACGACGCGGCCTCGGCACGCTTCTCTGCATCGGCAGCCTTGTTCTCCGCCGCCGCAGCACGCTTCTCGGCCGTGGCGGTGGCGTCCTGTGCCTTCTTCAGCTCGGCTTCGAGCTCGGTGACCCGGGCACGGGCCTCCTCAAGCTCAGCCGCCACCTCGGAATCATCGGACGACGCAGAGGCAGCAGCCGGGGCCGCGACAGCTGCTCCCGACCCCACCTGCCCACGAAGGTCATCATTCTCGTCTTGGAGCTCGGCAAGTGTGTCTTCGACGAGATCGAGGAACTGGTCAACCTCGTCCTCGTTGTAGCCACGCTTGCCGATCGGCGGCTTGCTGAATGCCACGTTATGAACGTCAGCGGGAGTCAACGGCATCGGTAGTTCCCTTCACAGTCGATATGTTCCGCCGGCCGAGGAGGCCGGACAGCGAGTCAGTCACGATCTTATCAGCGACTACGTCCACAAGGCTTCAGGTTCAACCTTATGTGCAGTCTTTCAGGTCAGTTATACAGCAGGGGTTTTCCTACCTGCAAGAATGTCAGGACAGAAGCACACCCACACGGTCGGTCACGCCTGTGCGGCGATACTCATCAGGATCGTGATGAGAATCGAGATCCCGAAGAAGAGTACGAGAACCGACACATCCAGCGCCACCCCGCCCAGCCGGAGAGGCGGGATCACCCGGCGCAGGGGGCGGACCACGACGTCGGTAAGCACGAATACAGGCTCAGCGATCAGCGCGAACCGGCGCGACGGACGCCATTGGCGGGAGAAGGAACGGATCATCTCGATGATGACCCGTGCGAGGAGGATGAACCAGTACAGCCTCAGGAGCAGTGCGATGAGATAGAGAGTTGTGGCCACGGTGTTCTACTGGTCCTCCACCAACTGGTCGAGCTGGCTCTGGTCTAGGGTCACGGAGGCGGGGATCAGCGCGAAATTACGCAGCCCGCCGAGCTTCTTCAGTGTACCGTCCAGACCCTTCGCGAGCCCGACGGAGAAGTCCAGCACGCGACTGGCCTCGGCTTTCTCCATCCCGGAGAGGTTCAGGACGACGATATCCCCTGCCTTGAACTCCATCGCCAACTCCCCTGCCTGCTGGAACGAGCTCAATGCCAGTCGGACGACCTGCGGCTCGCGAGCGGGTGTCGCCGGCACCGGCGCGACAGGAGGCGTACTCACGTCGGCGCGGCGGGAGGGCCGGGCCGGGCGGTAGTCGTAGTCGGTCCGGTCAACTCGGTCGGTCCGGTCAGCACGACTCCCCCGGTCTGAACGTTCGGAGCGGTCGATCCGCTCACCCCGGTCACGGTCGTAGTCCCGCTCCCGATCGTCCTCGCGGTCCTGGTACCGCCCCGACTGCCGGTAGCCGCCCCGGTCCTCCTCGAACTCGTCGCGGTAATACGGGTCATCGAAGCTGTCAACGTCACCGAAGCCGAAGAAATCCTTGACCTTCCCGGTGATTCCGTCTGCCATGGTCTGTCTCGCTTTCTCTGGGATGTGTCGTACGCGGGTCGTCTGCTGTCAAAAATACCGGGAAGTGGCGTCAGACGTCGGTAATCCAGACCACCGAAGCCTGGCGTCCCGTCTGTCCTTCTCTACGGTACGAAAAGAAGTTCTCCTCGGAGATCGTGCTCCGCGGGTCCGCGTCGACTGACGTGATCCCGGCGCCGAGCAGCTGGCGGGTGATTCCGGCGCGGATGTCCAGGCCCGCAGTGCCCCGGGTCGTGGTCGTGCGGGATCCGGGCAACCGGTCCTCGACGTTCCTGGCCATCTCTTCGGGTACTTCGTAGTCCTCGCCGGCGGCCGCCGCACCGAGCAGTGCGTGGACCCTGGCGGGGACGGCGCCGAGCTCCGTCATCGCGGCGATCGTCGCCGGGACCACTCCGTTGCGCGCACCCATGCGTCCGGCATGCACGGCAGCGACAACACCGGCGTCCTCGTCGGACAGGAGGACCGGAACGCAGTCGGCGGTCAGCACGACCAGTGCGACGCCGGGCTCCCGGGTCACCAAGGCATCGGTGAACTCTACCGGCCCACCGTCAAGGGAATCGAGCAGTTCACCGGTGACCTCCGTGACATTCGGCGAGTGGATCTGCTCCATGTAGACCATCCGTTCGGGCGGTACACCGATCAACTCCGCCAGCCGCAGGCGGTTGGCCGCCACATCGGCAGCATCATCACCGACATGGTCGGCGAGATTGAACGAGGAGAAGTCTCCGGACGACGACCCACCGTGCCGGTCGGTCACCACCTTACGGACGCGACGCTCAGAGGAAGGTCGGGACATCGAGGTCATCATCCCCCTCATCACCACGGTCATCACGGCGGGTATCCCGACGGTCGCTGTTCGAGGTGAACAGCCCCGAGGAACTCGGCGACTCCGACGACCCCGGGACACCGGAGCGCGACCGGCGGGTGAAGCTGGTCGAGCCGGCGCTCTGCGGCTGAGCCTCGGTCCGTTGGGCGGCGGGGGCATCCTCACCGTTGAAGATACCGGGCTGGGACTGTTCGGCAGCGGGAGCGGTGCTGGCACCGTTCTCCGGCGCGCGGTGCTGGCCCCGACGCGGTGTGGAGGTCACGTTCGGCGAGTCATCGAATCCGGTGGCGATGACGGTCACACGAACCTCGTCGCCGAGCTGGTCGTCAATGATGGTACCGAAGATAATGTTGGCGTCCTCGTCCGCGAGATCCTGGACGATCGTAGCCGCCTCGTTGACCTCGAAGAGCCCCAGGTCGGACCCACCGGCGAAGGAGAGCAACACGCCCTTGGCCCCCTGCATGGTCGTCTCCAGCAGCGGGGAGTTTATCGCCAGCTCGGTCGCCTTGCGGGCACGGTCGTCCCCACGTGAACTGCCGATACCCATCAGCGCCGAACCTGCGTCGGTCATCACCGAGCGCACATCGGCGAAGTCCACGTTGATCACGCCGGGAGTAGTGATCAGGCGGGTGATGCCCTCGACACCGGAGTGGAGGACCTCGTCGGCCTTGCGGAAGGCGTCCATCAACTGGAGATCAGCGTCGCCCATCTTCAGCAGGCTGTCGTTCGGGATGACGATGAGCGTGTCGCAGACGTCGCGCAGCGCTTCGATGCCCTCAAGCGCCTGCTTGGAACGACGCTGCCCCTCGAAGGTAAACGGCCGGGTGACGACACCGACGGTCAGCGCGCCCTTCTTCTTGGCGATGTTCGCAACCACCGGTGCAGCACCGGTCCCGGTACCGCCGCCCTCACCACAGGTCACGAAAACCATGTCGGAGCCTTCGATGACCTCCTCGATCTGCTCCTTGTGATCCTCTGCCGACTTCCGGCCGACCTCGGGGTTGGCACCGGCACCGAGACCGCGGGTCTCGGCCTGACCGATGTCCAGCTTGGTGTCCGCATCAGTGAGCAGGAGTGCCTGCGCGTCGGTGTTGATCGCAACGAACTCCACACCCTGGAGATTCGCGTCGATCATCCTGTTCACGGCGTTGACACCACCGCCACCGACACCGACGACGGTGATCTTGGCGAGGTGGTTGTCGTAGAGGGTCATGGTGTGCGCTCTCTTTCCCGGTGTGCCTGGCGGTGCCTGGCGATGTCTGCCTGTTGTGCTGTCGCTCTAACTCTGCGACCAATTGTGTGTGACACGACGGTGATTTCCGCGGACATTTTTCTTGCGTGTCGTATCCCTCAACGTCGGGTTGAGACTTATCGAGGGTTATTTCAGTCCCGGACCGAGGGCAGCGCCGGGTTCGAGACATTCCACCGCTGTCCCTCCCTCGTGAGTACCACCCGTGTCGCCTCAGCCTTCTCCTCGGCACGGTCGGCGGAACCCCAGTACACCTCGCGTCCCTCGGCGAAGCGCAGGGTGACTTCCTCCGCAGACGACGCGTCAACCTCCTCCACTGTCCCGCGGAGCTCATCCGGCAGGGCCCCGAGCACCGTTCCTGCCGCTTCGAGGGCACCGGAATCATCGGCAGACGCCTGCACCGGCACAGCTCCCTCCGGGCTCTCGCCGCGGAGGAAGACGCGGCCACGTTCGTTGATCACCAGCGGGCCGTCGTCCCCGTCGACGACCCCGACAGCGTTGTACTCGGTGATGTTCACCCGGACGCCCGACGGCCACTCACGGGAGACGGTCACTTTCTCGACCCAGGGCAGCTCGGAAACGGACTTTGCTGCGTCACCGGTGTCAGCGAACAGCAGATTCTGTCCCTCCACCGGCGATGCCGCCGAGATGACCTGCTCCGGTGTGAGGTGCCCGGTCCCCTCGACCTCGATGGTGCGGACCTGGAACAGGGGACTGAACACGACCACGGCCGCCACGACCACGAGCAGGCCGAGCACCCCCAGGACGACGGCGAGCCTGCGCCGTCGACGGGGATCCCGCCGACTCTTCCGCCGAGCCCGCGTGGCACGGGTGTCACTGCTCGCCATCGGGAATCAGCCTTCGTCCGGGGCGGTTGCGTCGAGCACCCGCAGAATTTCATCGGCAAGCATCGTGACTGTCCCCGCCCCGACCGTCAGCACGACGTCACCGTCCTCCGCCACCTCTGCGACACGCGCGGGAGCATCGGCGAAGCGAGGTTCATAATGGACCTCCGTCGTCGTCCTGTCCACCCGGTCGGTGATAACCCGACTGTCCACACCCTCGACCGGTTCCTCCCGCGCGCCGAAGATGTCCAGCACCACGACAACATCCGCCAGGGACAACGCCTCGGCGAACTCCGCGGCGAAAGCCAGGGTGCGGGAGTACAGGTGCGGCTGAAACACGGCGACGACACGGCCGGACTGCCCGGTATCCTCGTGACGGGCACGCACTTTCTCACGCGCCGCCGTCACGACCGCGCGGACCTCGGTCGGGTGGTGGGCGTAGTCGTCGTAGACCTCCACCCCACCGACACGTCCGTGGTACTCGAAGCGTCGACGCACCCCGTCGAAGGACGCGACACCGGCGGCCATCCCGTCGACCGGGGCGCCGACCAGGATGCCCGCAACCAGCGACGCCACACCGTTGATCAGCATGTGCTGGCCGGGGGTACGCACGGTCACGTGGACGGTGTCCACGGAACCTGCGGTGAGCCGTACCTCCGCGTCGGTACCACCGTCAGACAGCGTGCCGGTCGACAGAATCTCCGCGGCCACGGGGACGGCCGGGTGAGCTGCAGCAGCGGCGGAGGTGCCGTAACCGAGCACGCGCACCCCCTCGGCGACATGGACCTCGCCCGCGACGATAGACTCCGCCAGCCGCGCGCTCCCGTCGTCGTCCAGGCACAGGACGAGGGCTCCACCGGGGACGACGCGTCCGGCGAACTGCTCGAACACCTCGCGGTAGGCCTGCTCTGTCCCGAAGAAGTCGAGATGGTCCGGCTCGATGTTCGTGACCACCGCGACCTCCGGCGAGTAGGACAGGAATGAGCCGTCCGACTCGTCGGCCTCCGCGACGAAGACATCGCCGGTGCCGTGGTGGGCGTTCGTCCCCGCCCGGTTGAGCTGTCCGCCGATGGCGAATGACGGGTCCATACCCGCGTGCTGGAGCGCAACCACCGCCATCGAAGTCGTCGACGTCTTGCCGTGGGTACCGGCCATCAGCACGGCGCGTCTGCCCTCCATCAGCAGTGCGAGGACGTCGGAGCGCCGCAACAGCGGGACACCGGCCTCACGTGCCGCCACGAGCTCCGGGTTGTCCTGCGGAATAGCGGCAAAGGACGTCACCACCGCGTCCGGCAGGCCGCCGTCCGGCATGCCCACCGTGAGGTTCTCCGCACGGTGCCCCACAGCGACGTCGGCGCCCGCCGCACGTAGCGCCAGCACGATCCGCGACTCCTTCATGTCCGATCCGCTGACCGACACTCCACGGTCCAGCAGGATCCGTGCAATGCCGGACATCCCGGCGCCGCCGATCCCGACCATGTGGACGTGACGGAGGTCTTCCACCGAACTCACCGTTGTGCTCACCTGCTACTCCCCTGCCTCACTGATGACGATCTGTGCGATGCGGTCCGCTGCGTCGCGGTGGCCGGCCGCCGCTGCGGCGTCACCGGCGCGCCGCAACCTCTCCTTGTCCCGCAGGAGCGGGACGACCTCGCGCGCGACACGCCCGGGGTCGAGCTCGGAGTCGGGGACGATCACCCCGCCACCGGCAGCGACGACGGGACGGGCATTGAGCTCCTGCTCTCCGTTGCCGTGCGGCAACGGAACGTATACGGCGGGCAACCCGCAGGCCGAGATCTCCGCCACCGTCATGGCACCGGAGCGGCACAGCACCATGTCAGCGGCCGCCAGCGCGAGATCCATGCGATCGATATAGGGCACTGCGACGTACGCCGGCGCCCCCTTCACCGAGGACACCGACGGTGCCTCGTTCTTCTTCCCGTACGCGTGGAGGACGCCGATGCCGGCGTCAGCGAAAGTACCCGCGGCTCCGCTGACGGCGCCGTTGATGGACGACGCACCCTGGCTCCCCCCGGTGACCAGCAGGACTGGCCGTTCCTGGTCCAGGCCGAAGAACTCACGCGCCTCATCACGCAGTGCCGGACGGTCCAGCGCCAGCAGTGAGTCACGGACGGGGATACCGACGACGTCGGCATCCAGGCCCGAGTCAGCCGTTGCGGCGAGAGCACGGCCCCCGAGCCGCACACCGAGCTTGTTGGACATGCCGGCCCGTGCATTGGCCTCGTGCACCACGATCGGCACACCCAGTGACTTGGCCGCCAGGTAGGCGGGGGCGGAGACATAGCCGCCGAAGCCCACGACCACGTCGGCCTTGAGGTCCTTAAGCGTGCGGCGAGTCCGCCGCAGCGCTCCGACAAGACGGAAAGGCAGCGTGAAAAGGTCTTTGTTCAGCTTACGCGGTACCGGCACTGCAGGGATCAGCTCAAGATCCACACCGCGGGCGGGTACAAGGGTCGTTTCCAGGCCCCGGGTCGTTCCCAGGGCAGTCACGCGGGCGTCCGGACGCACCCGCCGGATGGACTCGGCCACGGCGAGTGCGGGCTCGATGTGACCCGCCGTCCCACCGCCCGCGAGGACGACGGAGAGTGGACGGGATGAGGGGGACACGGCTTAACGCCTCCTGCGGTTGTGCTGCTGACTGGTGCGGTGACGGGGTTCCGGCAACGGTTCCCGGGCCCCACGGTGACGTGAGGTGCCGGGCCGGACCGGCTCTCCCGGCGGCGGCTGCCGTCGCCGGGTCACCGGTTCACCGTACCGCTTCGGTTGTTCACGGACGCGCTCACGACGCTCCTGCCCGGGCTTGTAGGGTTCCGGCTCCGGCAGGAACAGAATGCGGTCGATCAGCGGCCGTCCTTCATGCTGCATCGACGATACCGTGGCAGGTTCATGCCGGGCGATGTTCGCCAGCAACCCAAGAGACGCGAGCGTGACCACCGCAGAAGAACCGCCTGCTGAAATCAGCGGGAGCTGCACACCGGTCATCGGGAACAGTCCCACGACATAACCCATGTTGTAGAACGCCTGGACGGTGATGCCCATCGTCAGTGCCGCAGCCAGGAGTCGCAGGAAGGGGTCATTCTGTGCCATCGCGGTGCGGATGCCGAACCATGCCAGCACCCCGAACAGAATGACGACAAGTCCCGCACCGAGCAGTCCGAGTTCCTCGCCGATGATGGCGAAGACGAAGTCGTTGGCTGCCTCAGGGAGATAGAGCCACTTCGCGCGCGACTGCCCCAGCCCCTGGCCGAGCAGTCCACCGTCAGACAGCGAGAGGATCCCCTGCCGCGACTGGAACGTCGCGCCACGGGACGTCGCCTCGTCGAAGCTCAGGGTGAACGTCTCAGTCCAGGAACTGAACCGCGCGCTACGGAACGCGTGCTGGAGGCTGAAGATCACGCCTGCCACGCCGGCAACAGCGAGCACCGACATCAGTGCGGTCGTGCTGACACCGGCGAAGAACAGCATCGCAGCGACCACGGCAGCCAGTGACAGCATCATGCCCAGGTCATCCTGCAGGAGCACCAGGCCCAGAATCACCGCTGCGACGATGAGGAACGGGTTCAGGACAAAACGTGCTGAACTGCTCACCCTGGACCGGGCTGCCACGACGGCCGCACCCCAGACCGCCAGCGAGAACTTCGCCACCTCCGACGGCTGGATACCGACGCCGGCAAAACGGATCCAGGAGTTCGAACCGACCTCGGTTCCACCGACGCCGATCCCGGGGATCAGCACCAGAATCAACAGCACCACCGAGATCCCCAGGAAAATCACCGAGAGGTTACGCACGGTGGACGGCGTCACCCGCAGGAAAAACCACATACCGACGAGGCCAGCGGCCACGACGACGGCCTGCTTCATGAACTCGCCGAAGACACCGGTGTCGCTGTCGATGGACGTCACCATCGACGACGAGAGAACCATCGTCAGTCCGATCACGACGAGGATCACGGTCACACTCATGAGGACCTTGTAGTTGAACTGCGGCGTGTTCAGCACACGACGGAACTTTTCGCCGAGTCCGCGCCACGGCGACTCGGTGCGTCCGGAATCGTTCTTCACCGTCATCGGCCACTATCCTTTCCCGCCGTGCGTCCCGCCAGCTCCGCGAAGAGGTCGCCTCGCTGCGACATGCCCTCGTACATGTCCAGTGACGCCGCCGCCGGGGCGAGGACGACGCTGTCGCCGACGCCGGCGATCGACCGTGCCGCCGCAACGGCCACGGTCATCGCGCCGACCGGGTCAGTGTCGTCGACAACGGTCACCGGGAGATCCGGCGCCACTGCAGCCAACGCGTCTGCGAGGATCTGCCGGTCGACACCCAACACTACGGCTCCGCGGAGCCCGGGCGCGACCTCGGCGACAAGGTCGTCGACGGCCGCGCCCTTGAGTTGACCCCCGGCCACCCAGACGACACGGTCGAGGCCGCGCAGTGCGGCCGATGCGGCGTGGGGATTGGTCGCCTTGGAATTGTCCACCCACCGCACACCGTCGGTCTCGGCCACGACCTGGCCGCGGTGGGCCTGGACGCGGAAATCTGCCAAGGCCGCAGCGACCGCCTCTGCGGATACACCGATGCTGCGCGCCAGCGCCGCCGCGGCAGCGGCGTCAGCAACACCGGCCGGACCAGGCGGGGAGATGCCCTCGGCACTGGCGAGGTCTGTGAGCCGTCCGGTGGCCGAGTCGAGCTCGACGATCCGGCCGTCGCGCACTCCGGTGACCACGCTCACGGACAGGTCTGACGGCACGGCACCGGGATCGCCCGTGGTGAAGGCCCGATGGTCACCGGGGGCCGCCTGCGCGCCCGACGTGACGACCGGGTCATCAACGGCGATCACGGCAACCGCACCGGTGAGAACACGCATCTTGTCAGCGGCATAGTTCTCGAACGATCCGTGCCAGTCGAGGTGGTCCTCGGCGAGGTTGAGCACACATCCGGCGTCCGGTCCGAACTCCGGGGCCCAGTGGAGCTGGAAACTCGACACTTCGGCAGCCAGGACATCGATCCTCGGATCGGCAAGCAATGCCTCACCCGGTGGCGTTCCGATGTTGCCTACCGGCCGGGAGCGACGGCCGTCCGCCTGCAGGATCGCGTCAAGCATGGCCGTCGTCGTGGTCTTACCGTTGGTTCCGGTGACCGCCAGCCAGGTTCTTGGTTCACCGAACAGTGCAGCCCTGTCCGCCAACCAGGCTGCTTCGACATCGCCGATCACGGCCACCCCTGCCTCTGCGGCGGCGGCCGGGACCGGACCGTCCGGGCGCCACCCCGGCGAGGTGATGACAAGATCGATACACCCGTCCCCCAGCTGTGCCAGCGCTTCAGCAACAGTCACGGAGCGGGCACCGGTCTCCGTGCCCAGCGTCCCCGCGGCGACGATGTTGTCATCAGCGATGGTCAGCGCACACTCCAGGTCGCCCAGCATACGGGCCACCCCTGCGCCGGCCACGCCGGCGCCTGCGACGAGGACGTTACCGCCTCGCATCGCTTCGACGACCTGGTTCACCATGTGATCGTTCTCCTGTCGTGGGACTGTAGGTATCAGAGTGGTGAGTTACTCAGCCACTCGGAGTAGAACACCGCCACGCCGACGACGGCGAACAACGCCGACAGCAGCCAGAACCGGACGGTGACCGTGGTCTCCGCCCACCCCCCGGCCTCGAAGTGGTGGTGGAACGGCGCCATACGGAAGATGCGTCGCCCGGTGGTCTTGAAGGACACGACCTGGATGACCACGCTGGCCGCCTCCATGACGAACAACAGGCCGACGATGATCATCAGCAGCTCGGTCCGGGACGCGATAGACAGGCCAGCGACCAGGCCACCGAGGGCCAGCGAACCGGTGTCACCCATGAAGATCTTCGCTGGGGCGGCATTCCACCACAGGAACCCGACACAGCCACCCAGCCCGGCAGCGGCGAGCATCGACAGATCCAGCGGATCCCGCACGGCGTAGCATCCCGCCTCCGCGGCGCCGGAGCACGAGTTACGGAACTGCCAGAAGGTGATGACCACGTAGGCCGACAGGACCATCGCCGTGACACCGGATGCCAGTCCGTCGAGGCCGTCGGTGAGGTTCACGGCATTCGACCAGGCGGAGATGACCAGGTAGATGAAGATCAGGAAGAGGATCGTGCCGATGACCGCTCCGCCGACAGCGAGGTCGAGAGTGTTGATGTCCCGAGTGAAGGAGAGTTTCGTCGACGCCGGCTTCAACCCGTCGGCGTTGGGGAACTGCAGCACCAGGAAACCGAAGATCAAGGCGGTGACCAGCTGGCCCGCGAGCTTCGCCTTCGCGTTCAGCCCGAGATTCCGCCCCTTGACGACCTTGATGTAGTCGTCGGTGAACCCGAGTCCACCGAGTGCGAGTGTCAGCCCGAGGACGAGCCAGCCGGAGACCCCGGGGCCGGTGCCGTTGGTCACCAGGCCGACAAGTACCGCGACCACGTAGCCGGCGGTGATGCCCGCCAGGATCGCGATACCACCCATGGTGGGGGTGCCGCGCTTGCGCAGGTGCGATTTGAGTCCCTCTTCACGGATCTCCTGGCCGATGCCTTCCGCGGAGAATCGTCGGATCAGCACCGGGGTGAGGAAGATCGAGACAAAGAACGCCACAAGTGCGGCGACGATGATCTGTGTCATGGCTTGGGTTACCTGCTCTCTTCTTCGCCGACGAACAGACCTTCGGCGACACTCCACAGGCCGTCGGCGTAGGACGCCTTGACCAGGACGACATCATTGGGTTCGACGTTGAGGTCGAGGACGTTGACGGCGGCGTCGGCGTTCTCGACCTGGCGCACGGAAACGCCGTTAGCCTCCGCTGCCTCCGCCAGCGCACTCTGGTTGACCCCGTTACCCACGATCACGGCGTTACCGATACGTCGTTGGGCGAGGACTTCACCGAGGTGGGCATGCTCGTCACGGGCACCGTCCCCCAGCTCGGCCATCTGTCCCAGCACAGCCCAGCTCTGCACGTCAGAGCGACCTGCTGCGGTGTAGGCCAGGGCATCGATCCCGGCACGCATCGAATCCGGGTTCGCGTTGTAGGTGTCGTTGATGACGGTCACCCCGTCCGCCCGGGTCCGCACGTCCATGCGGTTCGCGCTGGCGGCGACATGACTGTTCAGAGCTCCGGCGACGGTGGCGGCGTCCAGACCGCATTCCATCCCGACGACGGCGGCGGCGAGGGCGTTGGAGACCTGGTGTGCGCCGAACACACCGAGCGTGACCTGTACCGGATCCCCGTAGGGATGGTGCATCGTGAACGAGGCGCGGGCGACCTCGTCCAAGGTGATGTCCGAGGCGTAGTAGTCGGCCGCGGCGCGCCCCTGCTCCGACATCGAGAAACGGATGATCCTCGCATCGGTCCGTGTCCGCATCGCCGAGACGTGGTCGTCGTCGGCGTTGAGTACGGCCAGCCCGCCGTCCACGGCGGACGGGAGTGATTCCACGAGTTCACCCTTCGCCCGCGCGATCGCCTCCCGGGAACCGAACTCGCCCAGGTGTGCCGTGCCGACGTTCAGGACGACACCGATCCGGGGCGGTGCGATCCGTGCGAGGTGCGCGATGTGCCCCTGGCCCCGGGCCGACATCTCGGCGACGAGGAACCTGGTGCTGCGCCCTGCCTTCAGTGCGGTATACGGGTGTCCGATCTCGTTGTTGAAGCTTCCGGGAGGTGCGACGGTCTCGCCTGCACGGGTGAGGACGGCTCCGAGGAGGTCCTTGGTCGAGGTCTTTCCCGCTGAGCCTGTCACACCCACGACGGTGAGCCCTTCCTCAGCGACCAGGGTGTCGGTGTTGTAGCGGGCGAGACGTCCGACCGCGGTGAGCACACGTTCGCCCACACCCTCCGGGTCGTTCTCGAGGTAGGCCGCATTGCGCTGGGCTGAACCCGCGACCGGATCGACGGAGTCCTCGGTCGCCTCACAGAGCAACGAGGGCTGCCCGACGGGACGTCCGACCATGGCCAGTGCCGCCCCGTCACGCAGTGCTCCCGGGACGAAGTCATGTCCGTCAACGCGCTCACCGGGCAGCGCCATGAAGACGCTGCCCGGGGTGATCCGTCGTGAATCGAACTCGACGGGCCCGGTCACGACAGTCTCTGCCGTGGCACCGTCGACCAGGTGTCCTCCGGTGACCTCGGCGATGGTGCCGCTTGTCATCTCAATCATCGTGTCGGTTCCTGTCTGTCCTGTCGGTCCCTGAGTGCTTGTGCAAGTACGGCCACGTCGTCGAACTCGAGGACGGTGTCACCGACGATCTGTCCGGTCTCGTGGCCTTTGCCGGCGACTATGACGATATCGCCCCGACGGGCCCAGGTGACTGAGGCCCTGATCGCGTCGGCCCTGTCACCGATCTCGCGGAGGTCGACACCCCGACTGTCTGCGATGTCCCGGGCTCCGGCGAGAACCTCGGTACGGATGTCCGCAGGTTCTTCATCGCGGGGGTTGTCGTCGGTGACGATCACGAGGTCCGCACCCTTCGCCGCCTCAGCCCCCATCAATGGGCGCTTCTCGTGGTCGCGGTTGCCTCCCGCGCCGAGCACCACGCCGATGCGGCCCCCGTGTCCCGCCCGGTCCAACTGGTCCGCGAGGGTCGTCAGCGCGGCGGCCACGGCGCCGGGTTTGTGGGCGTAGTCGACCAGTGCCAGGAACTCCCGCGGGTAGCGGGCGTCACCCTCACCGACGGTCACCGCCTGCATCCTGCCGGGAACGTGGAGGTCGCCGAGCTTCGGCGCCGCAGTGGGAACGTCGATACCGGCCTGTCCGGCACATGCCAGTGCTACGACGGCGTTCGCGACATTGAACACCCCCGGCAAGGAGAGCGGGAAACTGAAAGGGCGGTCGGGAAGCCCCGGGGCCTCCGGATGCGTCACCGTCACATGCTGCACACCGTCGGTCCCGATCTCGACCGAGTCGACCGACCATGACGCTGGTGCCACGCCGGTGGTCGTCACCGTCGTTGCGTCGTCCAGCGTCTCCGCCAGTTCCCGTCCCCACGCGTCGTCGACGCAGACGACGGACGCCGGGAGTACCCCACCGGGATCCTGCGGCACGGTGAAGAGAAGTGACTTCGCCTGGAAGTAGTCCCGCATCGTGGGGTGGAAGTCCAGGTGATCCTGGCTGAGGTTGGTGAAACCGGTGACATCGAAGTCCACCCCACGCACCCGGCCCATCACCAGGGCATGGGAGGACACCTCCATCACGACGTGGGTGACCCCCTCGTCGCGCATACGGGCGAAAAGCCCCTGGAGTGTCGGCGCTTCCGGTGTGGTCAGGGATGTCGGGACGGCGCGGCCGTTGATTCTGGTCCCGGTGGTCCCGATGAGGCCCACGCTGTGGTCGTCGAGCAGCATCCGCTCGATCATGTACGACGTGGTCGTCTTACCGCTGGTACCGGTGACACCGATCACCGTCATCGACCGCGACGGATGTCCGTGGATCTCGGCGGCGACTGGTCCGAGCCAGGCACGGCAGTCGTCGACCACCAGTGCGATGGTCTGCACACCGTCCGCCCGGAGCACCTTCAGTCCGTCTCCATCGGTGAGAACGCAGCTGCCCGCCGACTGGCCGGCGAAGGACGCCCCGTGGGCACGGGTCCCCGGCACCGCCATGAACATACCGCCCACCGCCACCGAGCGCGCGTCGATCGCGGCGTCCGTCACGAGGACGTCTCCGGCCCCACCGGGAACGGTTGACTCACCGAGCGCCACAAGACGCCCTCCGGTCAGGTCCGCGAGTGCGGACAGGGTGGGTGGTTTCACGGTCACTGCGCCTCCAGCGTCAGTCGGGGTGCTGCCTCCGGGGAAAGCGGCACGTTGTAATGGTCAAGCAGCCAGGACGTAATGTCCCGGAACAGCGGTGCGGCGGACTGACCACCGCTTCCGTCGGTCCCGCGCTCGGGGTCGTCCAGCATGATGGCGACAACGAAGCGGGGGTCGTCCGCCGGAGCGATCCCGGCGTAGGTGATCCAGTAGTCGGAGTTAGAGTACGCCCGCGTCTCGGGGTCGATCTGCTGGGCGGTGCCTGTCTTTCCACTGGTCTGGTATCCCTCAATACCGGCAGTCGGCGCAGTGCCCTGCTGGA
The DNA here is from genome assembly GCF_000626675.1 of Corynebacterium glyciniphilum AJ 3170. Classification (NCBI taxonomy): domain Bacteria; kingdom Bacillati; phylum Actinomycetota; class Actinomycetes; order Mycobacteriales; family Corynebacteriaceae; genus Corynebacterium; species Corynebacterium glyciniphilum. Next base: position 2,092,042 of record NZ_CP006842.1, read on the forward strand.
CTCCTGTCGGATCCGACTGGTTGACCGCGCGGAACATGTCGACCACCGTGCGTGCCGTCTCCGGCGAGACCACCTCCACCGATTCCGGCTCGTCCTGCGGGATGTCATTGCCGGCGGCGTCGGTCACCGACTTGATGATGCTCGGTGTCACCCGGACACCGTCGTTCGCCAGCGCCTGGTAGATACTGGCCATCTGCAGCAGACTCATCGACATGCCCTGCCCGATCGGCAGGTTGGCGAAGGTACCACCTGACCACTGCGACAGATCCGGAACATACCCGCTGGTCTCACTGGGCAAGCCCAGATCCGTGGCCTGGCCTATACCGAACTTCTGCACGTAGTCCCAGAAGCTCTCCTCACCCACGCGGTCCGCCAGCATCAACGTGCCGACGTTAGAGGACTTACCGAAGATACCTGTCGTGGTGTAGGGCACCACCCCGTGGTCCCACGCGTCCTTGACCGTCACACCGGACATGTCGATACTGCCCGGGACCTGCAGCACCTCGTCCGGGGTGGTCTTGCCGTCCTCGATGGCCGCCGCGGCGGTCATCACCTTCGCCACCGACCCGGGTTCGTAGGCGTCCTGCACAACCCGGTTACCGAAGACCTTGCCGTCCTCGAGCTGCTCGTCGATGTTGCCCTGGGGATTGATCGTGTCCGAGGTGGCCATCGAGACCACCTCGCCGCTCGTGGCGTCGAGCACCACGGCGGAGGCCGATTCGGCGCCGGACCTGTCCTTGGCCTGCTGTACCAGTTGCTGAATGTAGGTCTGGGCCTCCAGGTCAAGGGTCAGCTCGTAGGCGTCGCCGTCGACGGCCGGGTGTCGGTCGCGGGTCGAACCGGGGATGGCGAGGCCGTTCGCCCCGACGTCGACGGTGCGCGAACCATTGGTGCCCTGCAATCGGGAATCCTGGGACAGTTCCAGACCGAACTGGCCCTCATTGTCACGGCTGATCTTGCCGATGACGTTCTGCGCCACGGCACCGTTGGGATACTGGCGGATGTCCTGTCGTTCCACGGTGATCTCCGGGTATTCCTCGGAGACCTTCTCCGCGACATCAGGATCAACGTCGCGGACCAGGACTTCGTAGGTCGAATCGGCGGTGAGTTTGTCCCGGATGTCGTCGGCTTTTACCCCGTCAGCGTCGTCGGATGAGGACCCGGAACCCGAACTCGACTCAGACTCCGCATCGGGGTCGGTCTGGTTGTCGGATTCATTGAGCAACTCCGGCAGTCCTTCGGCGATCTCATCGATCCGTTCCTCCGGTGCGGAGACGCTCTCGGGATCAAGCTCATGACGGTCCTCCATGAAGGACTCGAGAAGGTGGGGGTGCACCGACAACGACCGAGCCTCCATGGTGTAGGAGAGCCGCTGGCCGTTCCTGTCGACGATACTGCCCCGATGGGCCGGCTCGGTGATCACCGCCGTGCGCTGTTCACTGGCCATCGCGGACAACTCCGGCCCCTTGACCAGCTGTACCCAGGTCAGTCTGAGCAGCAGTGCGAGGACCAGGACGACGACAATGATCAGCACCGCGGCACCACGCTTGCCGAAACTGGCGGCACCGATGTCGAGAGTCTGCCAGGAGTTCCCGGGAACCCCTGACCTGGTGGACCGGGACGACGGTCGCGAGGGACGCGAGGGTCGCTGAGGTCGGGGGTCACGTCCGGCGTACTGCCTTCGGTCCCTGTCCTCGGCCAATGTGACCTCTCCCTTCCACGATGCTCACCGCATGATCCTGTCGACCGGACATGAGACCCGGTCGATTCATCCCGTCCATTGTCCTAGCACGGGCACCGCACCCGGGGCATTGGACGCCGGGCGTGTCTTGTCGGCTGCGCCGTCAGTATGGAAGTTCGCCGGTTGAGTCGGAACCACGCTGCGCCTCGCCGGCCGGTGCCACAGAGTCACCGTCCGGGTTGTCGCGCCCGTTGCCTCCGTTGTCCAGCGCCTGCGGAGCCAGCCCCGGGACCTGCCCGGTAGCCTCCGGGTCACTGGTCGGGCGCTGCGCCCGGACGTCACCGTTGATGTCCGTGACCGGCAGGGTTGCCTCAGGGTCTGCGGCGCGGAGTTCGTTGACGTCGTCACCGTTGACGTTGAGGACGCCCGCCTGACCGGGGACGACCATTCCCAGACGCGATGCCTCAGCCGCGATGCGTTGAGTGGAGGACGCATCCTCCACATCGCGGTGCAGCGACTCCAGTTCATTGGACAGCGTCGTGCTCGTTGCTTCAGCCTCAGAGAGCTGGAAGGACTGTTCCGTCGTCTTTCCCGACAGATACATGGCGAAAGCAACTCCGGCGACGAACAGAGCGAGTAGGACCACCCAGGTCCGCACCACCGAGCGCTCAGCGGCGGACGGGACGGCGATTCGACGTCCCCGAACCGTCACCTGCTGCCTCGAACCTCGCCGCCGGACCGGACTGGCGTGGGTGCGGCGGGGATCCTCACGACGGGGTGCCGGAGTGACGACGGCGGACCTGTGATCGTCATTCCCGGTTACGCTGGTGCGTTGGCGGGTGCGCTGACGGGCTGCGGTGGCGGTGCTCATCTGGTTCCTCGCTGTGCGTCTCGGTGTGTCTGCTGAATGCGTCGGACTGCCCTGACCCGGACGGGCGCCGCCCGCGGGTTCTGCTCGATCTCCGCCTCGGAGGCTTTCTCCGAGCCTCGGGTGACAAGCTCGAAATCTGGGGCGTACTCGGGCAGCGCGACCGGTAGTCCCGCCGGCGTGTGGTCCACCGTCAGGTCAGTGAGAGCCTTCTTGACGATGCGGTCCTCCAGGGACTGGTAACTCATGAAAACCGCGACGCCTCCGACATGGAGACGTGCCGTTGCCTCGGGAATGACGGCAGCCAGAGAATCCAACTCGGCGTTCACTTCCACGCGAAGGGCCTGGAATGTGCGCTTGGCGGGATGTCCCCCGGTGCGCCGGGAGGCTGCCGGAATCGTGCGGTAGAGCAGTTCAACCAGGCGTCCGGAGGTCGTGAACGGCTCCGACTCCCGTTCCCGGAGGACGGCCGAGGCGATCTTCCCCGCGAAACGTTCATCCCCGTAGGACTTGAGGATCCGGGCCAGGTCCCCGTGTGCGTAGTTGTTGAGGATGTCCGCCGCAGTGGTGGGCAGGTCCGGGTCCATCCGCATGTCCAACGGTGCGTCCTGGGCATAAGCAAAACCACGGTCCGCCTGATCCAACTGCATCGACGACACTCCGAGGTCGAAGAGATATCCCGAGACACCGACCTCCCGGACCGACTCCGGAAGTTTTCCTTCATCCACCAGCGTGTCCAGCGCCTCCCCGAGACCGTCGAACCTGGTGCGGTGAGCGAGGAACCGGTCACCGAAACGCGCCAGACGCTCCTGTGCCTGCGTGAGCGCGGCAGGATCACGATCGAGGCCGACGACCACTGCCCGGGGGAAGCTGTCGAGAAAAACCTCGGTGTGTCCTCCCGCCCCCAGCGTCCCGTCGACGATGACAGGGATGTCCAGCGCTTCGGACGAGGTCACCCCCTCACCGACGAGCTCCACCATGCGGTCGCGCATGACCGGGACATGCCCGTGCTCGCCAGAGACGCGTGCGTTCTTGTCGTCATCGGCGACGGTCATCGAGGAGGTCCTTTCTTCAGGGGCGGTTGTCCGGTCCCGTTCACGTGGTCATCACAACGCCGCCGGGACTGTACACAGGGCCTCACCTGCACGGGCCCGTTTGATGTCGGGGAAGTACATCAAAACAAGGTCGTCCGCGCAGATGAGGGCCGGCACACAGTCCCACCGGCGTCGCGGGGGCATACGGCAGTCACAACGCCTGTCAGAGGATCCCGGCGAGCGAGTCGTCATCACCGTCGGCGAAAGTGGACTCGTGCTCCTCCAGGTAGGCCTCCCAGGCGGCAGCGTCCCAGATCTCGATGAAGTCGACCGAGCCGATGACGACGCAGTCCTTGTTGAGGCCCGCGTAACTCCGGTGCCCGGCAGAGAGGGTGATCCTCCCCTGCTTGTCGAGCTCCTGTTCATCGGCACTCGCCGCCAGATTCCTGACATATGCCCTCGCCTGCGGGTTCGCCCGTGACGCTGCCGCTGCTTTCGCGGCACGCACCTGGAACTCCGCTTTGGTGTGGACAGCGAGGCTGTGGTCCTGACCGTTGACGACGACCAGCCCGTCCGCCAACTGCTCGCGGAACTTGGCAGGCAAGGTCAACCGACCTTTGTCGTCGAGCTTCGGGGTGAAGGTGCCGAAGAACATGTCGGCCCCCTTCCCCGGTCATCCGGACATCTGAGACATTGTTGCCGTATGCGTTCTCTGTGAAGTTGTCCCGGGACCAATCTGCCCCAGTGCGCCCCACAGTACCCCACTTCCAACCACAGTGACTAGCCCACAAGCCACAGAAGGCCACAAAAGTCGCACAACACGTCATCCTGATGGAAGATGTCCGGGGACATCACCGTTCTGAACTGTGATTATATGAATTCAAGCATAGTGGGGGAAGGTGGGGACTTTTTGTCACCCCTGTCGCGAATGTCGGGAGGATCGGGACCTTTCCGCACACCTCGACCGGTCCGTGGGGGCCCGGTGGGGCATTGTGGGGACTACGGGAGCATCGGGGCGACAGGTCGTCGGGCATGATAAAACGGGCGGGCTCCGATCGATGATCGGAGCCCGCCCGTGAGTCGGCGCGTACGGCGGGCGAGGTTACAGCACCTCGCGGTGAATTATTCGAACCGCTTGCGGAAGCTGTCCTCCATGCGGTCGGCGACGCCGCCACTCTTCGGGCCGGGGCCCGACTTCCCGGAGGGTGAGCCGGATCTCCCGGCGCCGGAGCCCGATGACCCGGCCCCACGGAAGGCCAGCAACCCCCCGCCGAACATCACGAGAAATCCGACGACCCCGAGCGCGACAAACCAGAGGCTGTTCTGGGACAGTGCGATCCCGGCGATGAGGAGGCACACACCGAGGAGAAACACCGCTACCGAGCGGATTCCAATACTGAAGCCACCGCCGACCGGCCCGTCTCCCGCGGCCTGCCTGGCAAGGTTGGGGTCGTCGGCAATCAGCGCCTGCTCGATCTCCTGCAGCATGCGCCGTTCCTGTTCTGAAAGGGCCACGATCGTCCTCCCCTGAGGTGTCGGGTGTCGATATTTACCGGATGTTCTGTCTCTACCGTCTCAACGCACGATGAGCGGAAAAAGTTCCGTACTGATGCCATTAATCCTACCCCAGGACCACCCTCCGCCTGTCACGCAACCTCAGGCAGGTAGCCGACGCGACCACGGACAGCGTCAAGGAAGTTGCAGGCATCCTGGTACACCTCGGTCACCTGCTCTTCTGACAGTTCAGGAACCAGCCCCATCTCCACCTGAGCCACCAGCCGGGCATGGGGAGCAAAACGGAGACACCAGGTCTCCATCTCCTCGTCCCCGGTGAGCGCCCGCACCTTTTCCCAGGCGCTTCCCGGCGGTAACCGTCGCCGCTTCTTCCTGGCAAACTGGATGACCGCACCCGCAGCACGGAGCGCAGCACGGTACGCCCAGGTCAGCCGCTCCTCACGCACGAGATCAGTGCGGCTGAGCTCAAGTAGTCGCTCCGCCTCGATCACGAATGTCTCCGGCGGAACGGCCCCGCCCTTATGCGACCTGCTCATCCTGGCAACACTGCCGGTAGCTCCCTGTGCCATGACCGCCTCCTTCTCGGACCGTCCCGTCCACTGACCCGTGGTAACGCCTTTCACCATACGAAGGCCCCCGGACGTGAAAGCCGGACGACGCCACCCTATAGAACATGTGTTCTATTTTGCCCGTTTGTGTCAGCTCCGCCGCCCCGTTTGCCACAATGGAGAAGTGACCGACGACCACCAGATCAGCGTGTGCACCCTCCCGGTGCAGGACTATGTCCGCCGCATCGACCAGCTTGTCGACATTCACCTGAGGGCGATGTCGTACCCTCCGGAGACTTTCCACCAGCGTCGACAGCTGTGGTTGGACAATTCCCGGAAACCAGGATTCAGCTGCGTGGTCGCACTGTCTCACCCGACCCGATCCGCTCCGGACCCCGGACACTCGGGGCACCGCGCAGTCGGGGTGGCCTATGGTTTTCCGGGCGACCGTTCCAGTTGGTGGTACAGGGAAGTCCATCGCGGCCTGGTCTCCACGGGACTCAGCAACGACGCCGCCGACGCCCTGCTCGCAGACTACGACGAAATCTCCGAAGTCCACGTTCACCCTGACCACCAGGGACAAGGAATCGGGCGGAGGCTGCTCAGCACGCTGCTGCCCCACCTCCACCGACCGGTTTCACTGCTCTCCACCCCGGAAGTCGACGGCGAAGCCAATGCCGCATGGTCCCTCTACCGTGCCACCGGCTTCCGGGATGTCCTGCGGGGGTTCCGCTTCGGCTCCGACCCCCGCCCTTTCGGCATCCTTGCCCTCACGAGGGAGTGACGAGGGACCTTAGCGCACCATGTCCTGGCCCAGTTCGGGGCCCCACGCAGGCGCCATTCCCAGGTTATGGAGCACCTCCTGGGTCGCGCGGACATTGTTCATCGTCATGAAGTGCAGGTCGGGCGCCCCCTCCGCAATGAGTCTCTCCGCCATCCTCGACGTGACCTCGATACCTGCTTCACGGATCCCCGCGGCATTCTTCACTTCGTCGCCGGCGGCCGCACGGGTCAACAGCTCGTCGATATCCGTCGGCAGCGAGGCCCCGGACAGTTCCAACTGGCGACGCACCGACTTCAGCGAGGTGATCGGCATCAGACCAGGGATGATCGGTTTCGCGCCGTGCACGGGGTCAGCCGCTGCCAGTCGGTCCCGTAACCGGAGGTAATGGTCGACGTCGAAGAACATCTGGGTAATGGAGTAGCTCGCCCCTGCCTGTAGCTTCTGCAGTGTATAACGGGTATCGTCCTCCAGGCTCCCGGCGCGGTAGTGCCCCTCGGGGAAGGACGCTATGCCGATGTCGAAGTCGACGCATTCGGGCATGGACCGCACGAGTTCGATCAACTCGTGAGCGAAATTGAGCCCCCCGTCGACCGGCGTCCAGTCCCCCATCGGGTCGCCGGGCGGGTCCCCCCGCAACGCCAACAGGTTCGTCAGACCCAACGACGCGAACTCGCGCAGAATGTCCCGGAGCTCCTCTTCCCTGTGGTCGACCAGGGTGAGATGGAGCAACGTGGTCAACGGTTTCACCGCCAACCGGGACGCCACCCGCTCCGTCCGCTCCCTGCTTGATCCCCCGGCGCCGTAGGTGACCGAGACGAAACTGGCGCCGAGGTCGTGAAACGCCTCTGCGGCGGACCAGAGACGCTGCTCTGCAGCATCGTTACGAGGGGGCATAAACTCCACCGAAAAAGGCACGCGTCCAGGCGTACCCCACTTGAGGGTGTCTGCGACGGCGACCTGCAGGCTCGCCGGGGCGGGGCGGTGAATTTCATTGACCATAGGGCCCCATCCTAGAAGACCGTCCCCCGCGTCCGGCAGGTCGAGGTCTGCTTTCCTCACCCCGGTCCCTACTATTGGGTTGAACCGGACGCGAATGCGCTCCCCCACCTAGTTACGGAGGACCCACCGATGGCCGACGCCGCCCCGATGAAGACCTGGCACGTCGACGCTCCGCTGACCGACGTCCCCCCCGTCGTCGACGACACCCTCACGGAGTTCCTGGCTGCCCGGCACGCGGAGTTCGACGGCATCGATCCTGTCATCGCCCAGGGCATCAGCGAACTCGCGGGGTTCGTCGTCGGAGGCAAACGGCTCCGCCCTCTCTTCGCCTGGGCAGGTGTCCGCGCCGCCTTGGAAGGCGGGGGCGGGCGGCTCGACCACGTGACCGACGCCGACAGCCTGATCACCGCCGTCAGTTCCCTGGAGTTCATACAGGCGTGCGCCCTGATACACGACGACATCATCGATCACTCGGACACCCGGCGTGGGCGTGCGACCGTCCACCGCGCATTCGAGTCTCGGCACCGTCGCGACCAGTGGCACGGTGACGCCGGTGACTACGGTGTCAGTCAGGCGATCCTGGTCGGTGACCTCGCTTTCGCCTGGGCAGATGACATGCTCGCCGACTCCGGGATCTCCGCCGAGTCCCTGCTGCGTGCGCGCACGCCCTGGCGCGCGATGCGCACGGAGGTCATCGCCGGGCAAATGCTCGACATCTCCGTGGAAGCCAGCGGTTCTGAAGATCCTGAGGCATCGGCGAAGGTCAACACCTACAAGACCGCCGCCTACACCGTGGAACGACCTCTGCACCTCGGGGCCTCCCTCGCTGACGCGCCCGAGCGGACGGTACAGATGCTGCGGGCCGCAGGTCGAGACATCGGCATCGCCTTCCAGCTGGAGGACGATTACCTCGGGGTCTTCGGTGACCCGGTGGTCACCGGGAAGGCCTCCGGCGACGACCTCCGTTCCGGGAAACGGACATACCTGGCGGCGACGGCGCTCCGCGCCGCTGACGCCACCGACCCTGCTGCCGCAGCACGGTTACGGGCCGGCATCGGCACCGCCACGTCTGAGTCAGAGGTGGACGACCTCCGTGCAATCATCGTGGACTCCGGAGCCGCTGACGACACCACCGCACGGATTCGGTCTCTCACCGACCGCGCCATAGGGACCCTGCGTCGAGGCGGACTTGGCGCATCGGTCACAGAGGAACTCGTCACCGTCGCCGAACAGCTCACCGAGCGGAGGAGCTGAACCGTGTTGACAACGATCGCAGCCCGGGTCCGCGACATGCCGCGTCGCCGCGCCATCCTGCTCGGGGTGATCGGTTCAGTCCTGTTGGCGGTGTGTTCCCACTCGGTCGGCGCGACCCGCAACCGCGGAGGTGTCCTCCAGGAACTGGGATGGTCGAACCTGGGTTTCGGCCACCTCTACGGGATCGTCGTCGTGTTTATGTGGGTGGCCATCCTGCTGATGATCCTGTCGTGGATCGTGATCGGCGGTCGCATCGTCCGACTCGGCGAAACACTGGGAAACCGGACGGTCATCGCCTGGGTCGCACCGTTGTTCTTCGCCGGGCCCCTGATGAGCCGTGACATCTACTCCTACCTGATGCAGGGCACCCTCGCCCGGGACGGGCTCAACGCCTACGACGTCGGTGCCTCCGCCAATCCCGGTCGTATGTTCTTCGAGGTGAGCGGAGACTGGAGAAACACGACGACCCCCTACGGTCCTCTTCACCTGTGGATCGGCGAGGGCATCACTCGGATCATCGGGGACAACATCACCGCCGGGATCATCGTCTACAAGATCCTCTCGCTGGCCAGCTTCGCCGTCCTCGTCTGGGCGGTGGCCGGCCTGGCCCGGCGCCTCGGGTCCTCGCCCCACCTGGCCGTATGGATCGGTGTGGCCAATCCCCTGGCCGTCATCCACTTCATCGGCGGCATGCACAACGAGGTCACCATGATGGCCCTCGTCTGCGCCGGACTGCTCCTCGGCCTGCGGGCCGCACCGGTGCGCGGCCTGCTTTACGGTTCCGCTCTGATCGGCGCCGGCGTCGCCTTGAAGGCGACCGCACTCTTCGCACTGCCGTTCCTGGTCTGGGTGTTCGTGGCGCGACGTGCCGGCATATTGCCGGGTGAGGACGGCCCCCGTCGTCGCGTGCGCGAGATCCTCCGCGATCTCCGCCAGTTCACACCCGCCCGTCTGGCGACAATACTGCTGGGTGGACTGGGCTCCGCTGTAGTGATGCTGGCCTCCGTCGTCGTGATCACCTGGGCAAGCGGTCAGACCTGGGGTTGGGTCGCCGAGATCAGTGGGAACACCAAGGTCATCAACCCCCTCTCCCTGGCATCGCTGCTCGCCGGCTTCCTCGTGCGCCCGTTGAGCCTGATCAACGAGGAGATCTACTTCAACGAGATCGTCGCGGTCCTCCGGCCGGTCACCATGGCCCTGATGCTGATCGCACTCGTGGTCTGCTGGTTCATCTGGCGTCGCGGCCCGCGGGACGCAATGGTCGGTGCGACAGCCGCCTATGCGGTGACCTGTGTGCTCAATGCCGTCGTCCTGCCGTGGTACTACATGGCACCATTGGCGCTCTTCGGGGTCTGGGTCCGCGACCGCAGGGCGGTGATTGTCGTGGCCTGGTTGTCGATGGTCATGTCCATGACCTTCGACGGGGGCGGTAACAACCGTCTCTACTCACTGTGGTGGCTCATCGTCGTCGGAGTGGTGATGTGGTGGGCCGCCACCACATGCCTCAAAGACTCCTCCGGACGTTCCGACGAGTCAGCAGAGGATTCAGGCGAGGATTCAGGCGATGGCCATCGCCTGGGCGCGACGCATGACCTCCCTGGCGAGGTGGCCATGGAGCGCATCGACAGGGCGCCCCGGCAATGACCCGTCCTCGGTGAACAGGAATTCCAGGATCTCCTCGTCGGAGTAACCTCCGTCCGCCAGCAGGGCGATGAGACCGGGCACGAAGCGGTTGATCTCACCGGCATCGGTGAAGAACCGCGCAGGGATCTGCCGGACGCCGTCCACCTGTACCGCCACCAGGCGGTGACTGTTGAGGTCATCCATGATGCGGGTCACCAGGACGCCGAGCAGTTCTGCGGTTTCGGGGACGTTGAAGACCCGTTCGCCGGCCGGGAGCCCTGTCACTGGGGACGTAAGCTCGCGTCCCGCGACCGCACCATCGGCGGCGTGGTCGGACCCGGAGGTGACGTCAGGATTGTCGCTGTTGTTATTCGTACTCACGGCACCCACCCTATCCCGTCCTCCCGACTTTCCTGGACTGCCCCGTATACTTCCCCGGTAGCCGTAAATGAAAGGAGGCGGGTCGAACATCATGGAATCCCAGTTGCGCCCGGGAGACCTGTTGGACAACCGGTACCGCATCGGCGAGACAATCGCCCGCGGAGGAATGTCGGTCGTCTACCACTGCGTCGACACCAGGCTGGACCGCGACCTCGCCGCCAAGGTCCTTGATCCGGGATTCGCCCGGGAGCCCGCGTTCCGCGCCCGGTTTGAACGCGAGGCACGGGCCGTGGCGCGCCTGAACCACCCCTGCCTGGTCAACGTCTTCGATCAGGGCGTCGACCACCGCCCGGACGGGGACCATGTGTTCCTAGTCATGGAGCTGGTACCGGGAGGTACGCTGCGCGAGCTCCTCCGCGAGCGCGGCCCCATGCCACCCCACGCGGCACTGGCGGTGATGGGGCCGGTCCTCGAAGCACTCGCCCTGGCACATGAGGAGGGGATGGTGCACCGTGACGTGAAACCGGACAACGTCCTCATCCGCGATGACCACCAGGTCAAACTCGCCGACTTCGGACTGGTCCGCGCGTCTCGTCGCGACGTCACCTCTGGTGGCCCCGTGATCGGCACCGCCGCGTACCTCTCCCCCGAGCAGGTCCGGGGCGGGCATGTCGGCCCGGAGGGCGACGTCTACTCCGCCGGGATCCTGTTGTTCGAGCTTCTCACCGGACGGACCCCGTTCCGGGGTTCTTCGCCCGAAGAGACCGCGCTGATGCGGCTCGACAACGAGGTTCCCGCTCCGTCCACCCTCATCGCCGGGGTCCCCCCCGAACTCGACGATCTGGTGGTCCACGCCACTCGCCAGGACGCGGCCGCACGTTTCGTCGACGGGGGCGGTTTCTTGGCCGCAGTCCGGGACACCCGCCGGGATCTCGGTCTTCCCGATTTCCAGGTCCCCGCACCCACCGCCAGCGCCGTCCACCGCGCGCTGGAGGGGTCCGTCGTCTCGGACCGGTTGAGCTGGGACGACGACGCCATGGCCACAAGCATGTTCGCCGCCGGGACCACCGAGACCCGCGACGACCTCCCTGCGGCCCACACCGCCGAAACCAACCTCGTTCCGCAGGTATCGCCCACCCCCGACCCCGACTATCCCCCCGAGCCCCGCCACCTCCATGATGATCAGCCCCCCGTTCAGGAGCGCACACCGCCTCGCTCCCGGCCATTGACGAATCGCGGCGGCGGAGCCACGCTGATCTGGGGGATCCTGCTCGTCATCCTGGTGATCGGCGTCGCCGTCGCAGGCTGGTGGGTGACTTCCGGCCGGTACGGTGAGATTCCCCAGGTCCTCGGCCAGGACGTGTCCGGCGCCCGTGCGGCAGTCGAGGCCGCAGGATTCACCGCCACCGTCAGCGAAGTCTATTCCGACAATGACCCGGAAGAGACTGTGACCGGAACAGATCCCGACGCCGGCGAACGCGCGCTACGCGGCGATGACGTGGCGGTCCTTGTGTCCCAAGGTCGCCCGACCGTGCCCACCCCGGGAGCGACCGACAACCTCTCCGCCTACCAGACAAAATTGTCCGACAGGACTTTGACCTGGACTGTCGGTGAATCCGTGTACTCCGACGACGTCAGGTCCGGCATCGTGGCCGAGGTGACCCCCCGGGCAGGACAGACCGTGGACACAGGAACAGAGGTCACCGTCAAGGTCAGCAAAGGTGCCAGGCCGGTGAAGGTGCCGGACGTTTCCGGTATGTCCGAACGTCAGGCGCGGCGGGCGATCGAATCCGCCGGGTTGGAGGTCGGCGACGTCGAGCGCCGATTCGACGAGGACGTCGACGGCGGTGACGCGATCGGCACCGACGTCGACGCTGGAAGCGAAGTCCCGGGTTCCTCCGCTGTCACCCTGATCCTCTCCAACGCGATCACGGTACCTGACCTGGAAGGCATGAGCGCCGACGAGGCCGCCGACGAACTGCGTGACCTTGGCCTGTCTCCCGGTGCCGGCGACGGAGTGTCCGACACCTCCGTCTCGCGCGGCGATATCGCCGCACAGGAGCCCTCGGCAGGAACCCGGGTCGATCCAGCCGAGTCAACGACTGTCACACTGCGGGAATCGACCATGGTCCGGGTGCCCTTCGTCATCGGGCGGTCAGTGGACAGCGCGACAAAGGCCCTCGAAGACGAGGGCCTGGAAGTCGCGGTCGAGGGCCGGGAGGACGGGCGTGTGATCACGCAGTCGCCGGGACCGACCTCACGCGCCGCTGTCGGCGACACCGTCACATTGCGGACCTTGTAACTGCCGCCGGTGCTCCGGCGGCAGTTACTTACGCAGCATCTCAGCCACGAGGAAGGACAGCTCGAGAGCCTGCTGGGTGTTCAGGCGGGGATCCACCACCGTCGCGTACCGCGACGGCAGGTCCAGGTCGGTGATGTCCTGCGCTCCACCGACCACCTCGGTGACGTCCTCACCGGTGAACTCGATGTGCACACCACCGGGGTGCGAACCGGCGGCGCGGTGCACCTCGAAGAACCCCTGGACCTCATCGATGATGCGATCGAAGTCACGGGTCTTGTAGCCGTTGGAGGACGTGTAGGTATTACCGTGCATCGGGTCACACTGCCAGATGACCTTGTGTCCGGTCGCTTCAACGGCCTCAACGATCGGAGGCAGGACATCCCGGATTTTGTCGTATCCCATCCGCGTGATCAGCGTCAACGTACCGGGTTCATTCCGGGGATCGAGCTTCTGGACGTAGGCGACGGCCTCCTCCGGTGTCGTCGTCGGCCCGATCTTCACGCCGACCGGATTTCCGACCATCGCCGCGAAGGCGATGTGGAAGTCATCGAGACCACGTGTGCGCTCCCCGATCCAGATCTGGTGGGCGGAGAGGTTGTACAGCACATCCTCGCCGTCCTCCCCATGTGCCAGACGGAGCATTGCACGCTCGTAGTCACGCACCAGGGCCTCATGCGAGCAGTAGATGTCCGCCGTCTGCAGCGTGGAGTCGGAGACACCGCAGGCGCTCATGAACTCCAGACCACGCTCGATCTCCCCTGCCAACGCCTCGTAGCGGGCCCCGGCGCGGGAGTTGGCGACAAATTCACGGTTCCACTCGTGTAGCTTGGCCAGGTCGGCGGTGCCCGAACTGGTCAGGGCACGTACAAGGTTCATCGCGGCACCCGAGTTGGCGTAGGCACGCACCATGCGGGACGGATCGTGGCGCCGTTCCTCTTCGGTGGCGCCGATGCCGTTGACGAGGTCGCCGCGGTAGTTCAACAGCCCGTTGGAGTCGCGGTCCGCGGACCGCGGCTTCGAGTACTGACCGGCAATACGCGCCATCTTCACGACAGGGGTGGAGGCACCGTACGTCAACACCACGGCCATCTGCAGCAGAGTCTTGACGTTGCCGCGGATGTGTGGCTCGGTGTTGGACTCGAACGTCTCCGCACAGTCGCCCCCCTGCAGCAGGAACGCCTTGCCCCGCGCAACATCTGCGAGCTGCGTCTTGAGGCGGCGGATCTCCGGAGCCACGACGATCGGCGGCACCGACTCCAGGATCTTGCGCACGCGGTCGGCATGGCCCTGATCCCACGACGGCTGCTGCTTCGCGTCGCGTGCGATGGTGTCCTGAAAGACCCGTTCGAGGTCGCCGGGCAGCGGCGGCAGATCAGGAAGCTCTTCGAGAGGTGCGTCAATTGTCCAACCCATGCGCGTCATCTTACGAGACGCCGTGCCCGAATGGTGAACTGCCCTATCTTGACAGGCGGAACTTCACCAGATTCGCACGTGCATCCTCGAGAGCATCGTGTGCCCGCGCCGGCGGATCCGGCAGTTCGGGCCGTCCCGCCGACTCCCACAGCTGCTTGAGCTCACGGGTGAACCGGGGAAGCTCCTGGGGAAGTTGTGTCATGTCACCCCACAACTGCGCCAACGCCACATGATCGTAGGCACCGACCCATGCCCAGAGCTCCGGACGTCGGGATGCCGGCAACCAGTCGCCCTGCCGGTGGCCGGGCACCAGGAAAGTGAACAACCGCGAACGGATCTCGGCCCTGGACATCCACACCGGGTCGGTGCGTGGCGGCAGTAACGGCAAAACGTTGCGGCGCACCCAGTCGCCGGCCTTGCGCTCCTTGAACTCGGTCGAAACCGCGTAGAACTCCCGACCGTCCTCAGCCACTACACCAATCGACACCAAGTCGATGGTCGTGCCGTCTTCGATGAACTCGGTGTCGTAGAAATATCGCACGGCACGTAAGTCTAGACCCGGACCCTCACCCTGCTTTCTTCACGGTCCTTCGTGTCTGCACGGCGCGGCAGTGCCGGTGGGTGCAGAACCCACTTGAGCACCGGCGTCCTACCCACGAGGTAGAAAAGGAAACCAGTCACTGCACAGGTCAACAGACCGGTGATGATCAACGCGTTCGTTCCTCCCAGGAAGCCCCAGAGGACCGGGTCGGATTCGATCAGGGCAGGAACAATACGATTGTTGACGAGATGCAGGGCCGCGTGGTGGGAGACGTAGATCGGCAGCGTATTACGTCCGATCGCGGCGATACCGGTGGACAACCCAGGCGTCCGGGAGATCCACGTTGCCACGAGGATCCCCATCGGCACAGCAGTGACGATACGGACCAGGGCAAGCAGGCTCATGACCGACGCTTCGCCAGTGGACCAGCCGTCCGGACGCACGTAATCGGCAGCAAGGGAGTAGACCCACTCCCAGCCGACGAAGACCAGGACGGACGTCGCAACGACCGCCAGATTGCCGGCGTAGGCGGAGATCCTGAAGAAGAGGTGGCGGAAATGCAGGCCCAGGAAGAATGCCGGAGCGTACTGGGTGATGTGCGTGATCTCGGGGTAGGAGGTCCACCCTGCAACCGCGACCACCAGAGCCGGGAGGAACGACAATGCGACAGCCCCGACCGGTGGTATGCGCCGTAGTACACAGGCGAGGATATTGAAGATCATCAGGACGTAGAGGAACCAGATCCCCGGGTCCCCCAGCAGAATCGCGCGTGCAAGACTGGCCCAGCTGAGGTCGTCGGCCATGTTGAGCCGGATCCCCGCCTGTACCGGAGTGAAGACGAGATAAGGTACCAGCAGAAACCAGAGCCTGCGGTACCACAGATCCCCCAGCGTCCTTTCGATCACACGGTGGGCGAACAGCCCCGAGATCACGAAGAACAGCGGCATGCGGATCGGGTCCATGAATTCGTTGAACCAGTTCCAGGCGGTCGAGGTCCCGCCCGGAACGCCGGTGACCACATGCATGTAGCAGACACCGATGATCGACAGTCCCTTGGCGCAGTCGGCCCACAGGAGCCGATTCGTCGCACTGCTCGCTGAAGTACCCGCGTCACGAGGCGAAACGGGGTCGCGAGTGTCGCGGGTGTCGACGGACGGGGTTCTGGAAGTGTCGGACACGGGACTCCAGGGTGCCCGATCAGCACGGAAGAATCAATTGAGTGTGCCCTGATATAGAGTCAATCATTGTGGAAAAACGCAGCACACCGTCACACCGCCGACGTACCGTCATCCGCTGGTACGTCGGCGTCGTCATCACCGTGACCGTCATCGGCATCCTCCGGTTCGTCCTCAGCGACGACACCTTCACCTACCATTTCGACTACGACATCTACCGGGGTGGCGGGCGTGCCGTCCTGGACGGGACGCCCCTGTACAGCGATGGTTTCCGGGCACAGGGCATCACCCTGCCTTTCACTTACCCCCCGTTGTCCGCCCTCGTGTTCGCTCCCCTGGCGCTGGTGTCGGGAACACTGGGCTACCTCACATTCACCGTACTGAGCATCATCGGTCTGGCCCTGACCGTGATGATCGTCGTCCGTGCGCTTGCCACAGAGCACGTGGCACGCACACTGCCGACCCCCACCAACCGTCAACTCGTCCTCACCGCACTCATGGCGCTTCCTGTCGCCGTATGGCTCTGGCCCGTCACCCACACACTGGAGTTCGGCCAGATCAACATCCTTCTGATGCTGATGGTGGCGGCGGACCTGCTTCTCCCCCGCACTCCCTGGCCGCGGGGGATGCTCATCGGATTCGCGGCAGCGCTCAAGCTCACCCCCGCAGTATTCGGCCTGTACTTCCTGCTGCGCCGACAATGGGGGCCGGCGATAACCAGCGTGGTCTCCGGCATCGGTGCCACCGCTGCCGCCTGGCTGGTCCTGCCGACCGACTCCCGGCAGTACTGGACGGAGACCATCAGTGACCCTTCCCGCATCGGTGGGCTCGCCTACTCCGCCAACCAGTCCCTGCGCGGATTCCTGGCTCGTTTCACCGGTGACCCGCTCCAGACGACACTGTGGTACATCCTCGCCGCAGTGACGGTCATCGCCGTGGCCCTGGTCATGCTGCGTCTCATCACCGTCGGTGCACTGACTGCCGCCGTCTGCACCAACGCTTTGCTGGCGCTGCTGGTCTCCCCCGTCTCCTGGGCGCATCACTGGGTGTGGGTCCTGCCGATGCTGCTGGTCGTCGGTGTGTCACTCTGGACGCACCGACGCACCCGCACCGCTGCCCTCCCCCTCACCGTTCTCGCGCTACTTCTGGCGCTGACCGCCACGGCGTTCCCGGTGCATGTGTACCTTCCCTCGGCGCACGGCGCCGAGGAAGACTGGGCGTGGTGGATGAAGATCCTCGGGTCCGAGTACGTTCTGGTCGCCGTGGCCTGGCTCGGTGTCGCAGGTGTCCGTCCGGGGATCCTGCGCCCGGGCGGTGGCCGGAACCGAGACCGCGACGTCAGAAATGATGGTGGAAGAAGCGGGGACGAGGCTTCGTCCCCAACACCCGCCCCGCCCCCGGTTCCGTCCCCTCCGGATACCCCTTCCCAGCGGTGAGCGACTCCTTGACGTCGGCGGCGTAGACGCTGTCCACATACTCCTGGCCAGACAGTTCCGCCAACCTCTCCATCGTGTAATCCGTCAACGCCCGTGCACGGGCATAGTCGTCATCCCCGTGGTCGGCGAAGTCCGCGGGGTCGATCGGGTCACCGACGACGACACCGACCCGGTGTGGGCGAAGCATCCAGGAACCGGCGACATTTGCCTTCTCGGAATCGATCATCGCGACCGGATACACCGTTGCGCCGGAGGCGAGCGCGATCCTGGCCATCCCGGTTTTCCCACGGTACAGACGACCGTCCGGTGAACGGGTGCCTTCGGGGTACATTCCCAGCGGGTCGCCCTTCTCCAGCACCCTCAGCGCCGTCTCCAAAGCGGCGTCCTGCGAGTCCTTGTCCTTCCGGTCGATGGGAACCTGGCCGACCGAGGAGAAGAACCACTTCTGGATGCCTCCGGCGAACCCGGGCGTAGTAAAGTACTCTTTCTTCGCCAGGAACGTCAGCTGGCGCTTCGAGAGCAGTGGGAAATACAGCGAGTCCATCACTGCCAGGTGGTTCGAAGCCAGGATCACCGGCCCCTCGGCGGGGATCTTGTCCAGGCCACGGGCGAATGGCCGGTTGTAGAGCCACAGCCACGGTCCGATGACCACATTCTTCAACCACCAGTAGGTGCGGTTCTGCACTGATCTATCCCTTTCACGAGCCGGTCGAGGACGGACTCAACTGAGTCTGCCCGGCAAGAAGCGCTACGCCGATCATACCTGCCTCCGAGCCCAGGGAAGCCGCTTCGACGCGGGCGAGCGGACGGAAACCGGCGCCCACCACGGACGCCTCCATCTCGGCCCTGGCCCCGGGCAGGTACAGGTCTGCGTCGGCGGAGACGCCGCCTCCCAGGACGATGAGCTCGGGATCGAGGATCTCCTGCACAGCGGAAAGACCCCGGCCGAGCCACAGGGCGAAGTCGTCGATGACCTCCTTCGCCAGAGGATCGCCGTCTCTGGCGAGCCGGACGACGCTACGCCCCGTGATCTCCTCCGGCCGGGAATGGAAGATGCCGGCGAGCATACTGTCCGGGTGACGCCCCGTGGCGATGTACTCCAGGGCAGTCGTCTCCAGTGCGCTGCCGGAACAGTAGCGTTCCAGACACCCCCGTTTCCCGCACGGGCACGCACGCCCCCCGGGGACGACGGTCAGGTGCCCGAACTCGGGTGCGGTTCCGTAGGCGCCGCGGTACAGAGAACCATCATGGACCAGGGCACCCCCGATGCCCGTCCCGACGGCGAAAAGTACCCATGTCCCGGCGTCACGGCCCGGGCCCAGGATCTGCTCACCCCAGGCCGCAGCGTTGGCGTCGTGTTCCAGGACGACGGGCAGTCCGAGACGCCGGGACAACCGGTCACGCACGTCACGGTCACGCCACGGCAAGTGCGGGGCAAAGCGGACCCGCTCCTGGTCGGCGGTGATGAATCCGGCCACGGCGAGCCCGACCGCACCGACGGTGTGACGCTGACGGAGAGTGCCGACCGCGTGCGCTATCGCGGTCTCGAGGGAGTCGACCGTGGACGGGGTGGGAAGCTGCTCGATGTCCAGCACGTGCCCAGCCGGGTCGACCACGGCGGCACGGAGATTCGTTCCCCCGATATCGATGCCGATGGTCAGTTGCGTCACTTGTCCTCCTGTACGTCGCGCACCGGCGTCCCGGCACAACCTGTCCAGGCTATCGGTCACACCCGCCAGTTCCAACTGTGGCGGCCCGGTCGACCCGCGTCACCGTCAAGTACCGAGACGAGCTGCGCACCAAGGACGTCCCAGTTCCATGCGTCCCGGACGTACGACTGACCGGCCGCGGCATACCGGCGGGCCCGCTCGGCGTCCGTGAGCAAAGTCGACACGGACTCCGCGACGGCCGCAACGTCCCCTCCGTCAACGACATCGCCGGTGACACCGTCCTGAACGGTCTCCGGGGCCCCGCCACCAGATCCCGCGATCGTGGGAACCCCGCACGCCTGGGACTCCAGGAACACGATCCCCAGGCCTTCCACGCTGAATCCTCCGCCCTGTGTACGGACAGGCATGGCGAAAACGTCCCCGGCACAGTAGTGGGCGACGAGCTCCCCGTGGTCGACGGGACCGGTCACCGTCACGCGGTCAGACAATCCCAGCCCCGCAGCGTGCCTAGCCAGCTTCCCGGCATAGTCGCCGGGGCCGACAATCAGCAGGTGCGCGTCCGGAACACGGGAGAGGACGTCCGGCATCGCGTCGACCAGGGTGTCCTGGCCCTTCCTCGGTACGACGCGCGACACGCACACAATCACACGGCGACCGTCGATTCCCAGGCGGCGACGGACCCTCTTCCGCCCGGCGGGGTCGGGGTGAAACACCGAGCTGTCGACACCACCCGGCATCGGCTCCCACGCCACATCCGGGCCGAAGGCAGAAGCGA
This sequence comes from Corynebacterium glyciniphilum AJ 3170, assembly GCF_000626675.1. Taxonomy (NCBI): domain Bacteria; kingdom Bacillati; phylum Actinomycetota; class Actinomycetes; order Mycobacteriales; family Corynebacteriaceae; genus Corynebacterium; species Corynebacterium glyciniphilum. The sequence continues at coordinate 2,112,041 of NZ_CP006842.1, forward strand.
ACCTGTTGCGCGCGTACCGGGACACGTAGGTCAGGCAGTCCGTCCTGCGACCGATCAGCCAAAGAACACCGCGTCCTCCGGGGACCATCGACCACCCCACTTCATGACCGTGGGTCGATGCCACGACGCGACGTGCCCCGGCCTTCCGTGCCGATCCCCCCATCAAGGCCAACGGAGTTGACGAGCCGAACCACACGGTATCGATCCCTCGCTGCCGAACCACCTCAGCCAGCCGACGCGCCGTGGCCGGAGTCGGCAACATCACCGAACGAGGCCAGCGCACGACATCGAACGGCAACTGTGCGTCATAGGCTGCGGCCGCGGACGCATCCTGAGTGGAGGCGAAAACGGTCAGCCGACCGGGTTGCCGGCGTTCGAGCTCCGCGCAGTAGTCGCGCAGGTAACTCTGGATGCCACCCACCGTCGGTGGAAAATCGTTGGTGACGAGCAGAACGCGGGAGTCCACAGCGGAGGCGGCCAGCGAACGATCAGTAGCGGGCAGCGCCGGCGAAGGGCATACTGTCAACGCTCACGACCTGGACCGGGATACCGTAGTCGGAGGCGTGGACGATCTTGCCGTCGCCGATGTACATGCCGACGTGGGTGACCCCGGGGTAGAACCCGACGATGTCACCGGGTTGAAGGTCGCTGCGCGAGACCGAGGTCCCCCCAGCCACCTGCGCCGAGGAGGTACGCGGAACCGACTTACCGATCTGCTGGTAGGCCCAGAACATCAGACCCGAACAGTCGAAGGAATCCGGACCCGTGGCGCCCCAGGAGTACGGCGAGCCCAGTTTGCTCATCGCAGCACCGACCGCACCGCCTGCGGTACTGACCGCGTCACCGACGCTTCCGACCGTGCCGAGAAACTCCTCGACGTCGATGTCGATAGGACCGTTGCGGTCCACCCAGCGCTGCTTCTGCTCCGGGCTGAGGCCGTCTACGGCGGTGGAGATGTCTTTCTTCATGCCGTCGAGGTCACGGGTCCGCTCATCAAGCTGTCCCTGGCGGATCTCAAGTTGGTTGAGTTGAAAATCCGCAGAGGCCTTGGAGCGGTTCGCCTTGGACTCCAGGTCCGCGGCGTTCTTCAGGCCGTCCTGGAAGGACGAGAGGGTAGTGGTGCGATCGGCGTTCAAGGCGCTCGCAAACGCCCGTCGGTCAATCGCATCCTGCGGGTTTGCAGAGCCTGCCATAGCCGAGACCGGATCGATGACGGCGCCGCGGTAGAGAGATTGTGAGAGCTCCATGACCGGCCCACGGTTGGCTTCGACGTCAGCTCGAGCGCGCTGAGCTTCCGCCGAGTAGTGCTCTGCCGCACGGTTCGCCCGGTCGAGCTGCGCACGGGTGTCGTCGAGTGCACGGGAATTCTCCTGCACCTCGTCGCTGGCCTCCTGAGCTTGACGTGAGACGTCGGCGAGCCGCTGCAGGAGCCCGTCGGCGTCGTCCGGGAGGGGTGAGGTGTCAATGGCGTCAGCAGCGGCCGGCGCGGCGGGATCCGCTGTGACGACGGAGGTCGAGGCTACAGTGAGCGCGACTGCCGTGCCGATGCCGACAACCAGGCGGGTTGACGTGCCGCGGGTGGACCTACGGTGCCCGGACGGGCGGATCATGCTCACTGTCTCTGAAACCTCTTCGCTTGTCTCTCTATACAACGTCGATATACTGCCACAACAGAGCCGCGGAACCGTACTCAGACACACGGCTCGCCCCGACAGGGGGTACCACGGTGGGCACCGCCTCATCGGGGCGACGAGTCACGGTCCGACGTCCTAGAAACGGACCGCGTTGTTGACCGGCATGTAGTTGAGGTCGTTGACCTGAACCGGGGAGCCCTCATTGAGAGCCTGGACGACCTTACCGTCGCCGATGTAGATAGCCACGTGGGATGCGCCCGAGTAGTAGGAGACGACATCGCCAGGCTGAAGGGAGTCAAGGGATACCGGGGTACCCGATGCCGCCTGCTCACCCGAGGTACGCGGGATCGACTTGCCGACCTGCTGGTGTGCCCAGCTGGTGAGCCCGGAGCAGTCGAAGGCGCTCGGGCCGGCAGCGCCCCAGGCGTAGGGCGCGCCCTGCTTGGACAGTGCGGCGTCGGCGATCTTCTGGCCGACGCTGTTCGGAGCGGAAACAGCATCGCTTCCGTCCACGGAGGGTGCGGAGGCCTGGCCGGCCGCCGCGAGGAAGGGCTCCACGTCCACGTGCTGCTTGGCCAAATCCACGGCCTCGTTCGGGACATCGACACTGATGTCGGTGTTCGGAACCTCGACGGTGACTGCCTGAGCGGTGGCAGGCAGGGCGATGACGGCGCCCATACCCACTGCAGCAACGGCAACTGCGTTGCGGCGGGAGTGGTCCTTCTTCATACGGTGCTTGCCCATGAGGGATGTAGCCTTTCCTGATTGCTGTCGGGGAACCGGTAGCGTCGCGTCGCTCCCCTTAAGGTCACGAGAAGATTACGAAACGTGACGGACCTTGTCCAACCACAGAACCGTGACCGCGCCGTGAGCGCTTCGTTATTTAACCGTTATCGAATCGCAACCAAAGCTTGACCCAATGTCCCCGACATGACCGAAGGGCCACCCGCACCCCACTCACCTGGGACGATGCCCTCGCGAATGATGTCGTCCACCCGCTTCCCCCAGAACAGCGGCGACTGTCAAAAACCCTAGTGTGATTCTGGTCACACTTCAGCGCTGCTCCATGTTCACTGCCCCACTAATCACATCAGCCACACTGCCCGACACCGACGCCGTTCCGGTCGTGCGGTTCATGTCCGTGCGACACCGTAGACTTCCTATCTGTGACAACTTCGCTCCGCCGTAGGCTCGACGCCGCTCTCGCTGACTGCGTCATCATCGACTGCGAGACGACAGGCCTCGACCCGGCGGGATCAAGGATCATCGAGATCGCTGCACTACATATCCACGACGGCAGTCCTGCAGATGAGTTCCACACGCTCGTCGACCCCGGATCGCCTCTCCCCGACGACATCACCAGTCTCACCGGGATCACGTCGCAGGACCTCGACGGGCAGCCTGCCTTCATCGACGCGCTCGACCTCATCGCATCCCTCGTCGAAGGGAGGACCGTGGTCGGCCACAATGTCGCATTCGATATCGCGTTCGTCTCCGCCGAGTGTCAGCGTAACGGCGCGCCGAGTCCACTGGACTACTCTGACGTAGTCTGTACGGCCACCACCGCGCGGTCACTCATCCCCCGGGAACAGGTCGGCCGCTACCGTCTGGCGACACTCGCCGACGTCCTGGACCTCCGGCACAAACCGTCACACCGGGCGGTAGATGACGTACTCGCCACCGCGGACCTTCTGAGGCACCTTCGGGAACTCTCGCGCTGAGGAACCCCTACGACAGACGACACCCCGTCCTGCCGGCACATTGGGTGCGCCGGCAGGACGGGGTGTCCGCCTCATACAGGGAGAGGATCAGGGATTCTCATGTCCCTCGTCGCCGAGTTTGCGACGGTTCTCCTCCTGGAGACGCAGCAGCATCTCCTTGTGCTCGTGCTCGTTGGCTTCCTCGATCTTCTCCACCTGGGACACGATGTCCTCGGGGTCCGGAGAGAACAGGGAGCCACGACCGGGCTGGCCGGCGAAACCGAGCTGGTTGAGCCGCCTGGGCACCTGGGCACCTGCGTAGTCGAGCGGAATCGGGTGGCCGTGCTCGTCGACCGGGCCGAGAGGCTGGTGAACCTCGATGAACCCGCCGGAGGGCAGCTGCTTAATCGTGCCGGTTTCGATACCGTGCTCCAGCACCTCACGATCCGACCGTTGGAGACCAAGGCAGATCCGGTAGGTGACGAAGTAGGCGATCGGAGGCAGCATGATGAAGCCGATACGACCGATCCAGGTCATGGCGTTCAGCGAGATGTGGAAGAACACCGCAACATGGTCGTTACCACCCGATATCGTGAGGATGGCGTAGGCGACCAGTGCCATGATACCCAGCGAGGTACGGACCGGGACGTCCCGCGGACGCTGGAGCAGGTTGTGGTGCGCCGTATCCTTCGTGAAGCGCTGTTCGATCCAGGGGTAGGCGAAGAGCAGCATCACCAGGATGCCCAGCAGGATCGCGACCCAGACCACCGCGGGAACGGTGTAACTACCGAGGTACAGCTCCCAGGCCGGCATGATTCGGGCTGCGCCGTCTGTCCACAGCATGTAGATGTCGGGCTGCGAACCGGCAGAAACCTGCGACGGGTTGTACGGGCCGAGGTTCCAGATCGCGTTGATCTGGAACACGCCTGCCAGCAGTGCGACGAAGCCGAAGGTGATCAGACCGAATGCCGACGAGTGCACGGCGAACACCGGAATCACGCGGGCGCCGACGACATTGCGCTCGGTACGGCCGGGTCCGGGGAACTGGGTGTGCTTCTGGTACCACACCAGGGCCAGGTGAGCCGCGATGAGCGCGAGCAGGATCGCGGGAATCAGCAGGACGTGGGCGATGTACAGACGCGGGATGATGATGTCACCCGGGAAATCGCCGGCGAACATGATCCAGTGGAGCCACGTGCCGATGATCGGCAGCCCGATGATGATGGCCGACATGATGCGGAGACCGACGCCCGAGAGCAGGTCGTCCGGCAAGGAGTAGCCCATGAAGCCCTCGGCGATGGACAACAGCAGCAGGACGCAGCCGATGATCCAGTTCGCTTCACGCGGCTTCCGGAAGGCACCGGTGAAGAAGATACGCATCATGTGGACCATGATCGACACGGCGAACAGCAGTGCCGCCCAGTGGTGCACCTGACGGATGAACAGGCCGCCGCGGACCTCAAAGGAAATATTCAGGGCCGTCTCGTAGGCGCGGGACATCTCGACACCGTTGAGAGGCGCGTACGCACCCTGGTAAATGACCTTCGACAGGGACGGGTCGAAGAACAGTGTCAGGTAGACACCCGACAGCAGCAGGATGATGAACGAGTACAGGGCGATCTCACCGAGCATGAACGACCAGTGGCTCGGAAAGACCTTGTTCATCTGCTTCCGAAGGCCACCTGCTGCGGTGTAACGCTCATCGAAGTTGTTGGCCGCCTGGGCCAGGTGGGAAGGCTTTGTGGGTGTGCTCATGACTGACGCTCCCAGAAGGCAGGGCCGACGGGCTCGACGAAGTTCTTGTCCGCGTACAGGAACCCGTCTTCATCGACGTTGATGGACAGCTCGGGCAGGGCACGTGCAGCCGGACCGAACACCGGCTTACCCCAGTGCAGAGCATCGAACTGCGACTGGTGGCACGGGCAGAGAATGCGGTTGGTCTGCTGCTCGTAGAGCGAGGTCGGGCAACCGATGTGTGTACAGATCTTGGAGTAGGCGTAGTAGTCGCCGTAGTGGAAGTCCTCCTGACCCTCACGCTGGACCGCCTTGACAGCGTCAGCATGGCGGAGGCGGATCAACATGACCGCATTACGGGAACCGTGGATCGAGTGCATCTGCTCCTCGTACACGTCGCGCTCGGGGTTGAAGTCGTCATGGTCATTGACCATGTCCTGCGTCATAGGGAACACAGTCTCCATGCCTCCGGCGTCGAGATCCTCGGGGCGTACACGGATCAGACGGTTCACACCCTGCGTGCTCCAGTGTCCGTGGTGCTCCTCGGCGATGGCGCCCGTGTCGCGGCCGAGGTACACCTTCTCGCCGTCATTGACGAGCGTCCAGCCGGTGGTCCACAGTGTGCCGTCACCGTCGATGCCCATCGCACGGGGCTTCCACGGATTCTTGACGATGCCGCCCAGAGGTAGCGCAATCGCCACACCCGCCAGCGCCACGCCGGCGCCGCCGAGACCCATCAGGACCTTGCGGCGCCCCAGAGTCGACGTCTTCCAGGCGTCGTTGAGCAACGCGGTCATCGTGCGGCGGTCGACCTCGTCGGACGGCCCGTCGTGGCGCTTCTGGACCGCGATCTCCTCGGGAACGAACTTCTTGGAGAACTGGACCGCACCGATGCCGAGAGTGATGATCGACAGGCCCGACGTGACTCCCAGCAGCGGGGTGTAGAGCGAGTAGACCCAGAGACCGTCCTCAGCGAGGTGCTTGTACTCCCACGGCCAGAACAGGTAGACGGCCACAAATGCGAGCCCGAAGATCACGGACAGCGCCCACCAGAAACCGACGCCGCGGGCAGCACGCTTTTCGGCGGGATCGCCCTCGACCGGGAAACGCTCCTTGCGGTAGGCGACGGTGACGTCGTCCATCTCCGTACCGAGGCGGGCGAGCTCCTCGTCGCTCATGCCCTTGATCTCTTCTTCAGAGTAGGTGCTCTTGATCTCACTCATGACCGGGTTCCAATCCACATGGCCGCGCCGATGAGCACGACAATCCCGACGATCCACATCAACATGCCCTCAGTGACCGGGCCGATCCCGCCGAGTCCGAGTCCGCCGGGGTTCGGGGTCTCCTTGGACGACTTGATGAAGGCGATGATGTCCTTCTTCTCGTCGGCGGTGAGCTGGCGGTCCGAGAACTTCGGCATGTTCTGGGGGCCGGTGAGCATGGCCTGGTAGATCTCCTGCTCATTGGCTGCGTCGAGATTGGGGGCGTACTTACCGCCGGACAACGCGCCACCGCGACCTGTGAAGTTGTGGCAGGACGCACAGTTGAGCCGGAACAGGTCAGAACCGCGGGAGACGTCCGACGGATCGATCTCTCCGTTGTTGTTGTGGGAACCCCGCAGGGAATCCATGGCGATAGTCCCGTCCTCGTCCTTGACGATTCCGGGGCCGCCGCCGTTGGCGTTGACGTATGCAGCGAGGGCGAGAGTCTGCGCCTCGTTGAAACGGGCGTCCTTACGGTCAGCCTGCGCCTCATTACGCTTCATCGGCATACGACCGGAGTGGACCTGGAAGTACACAGCACCCTCGCCGACGCCGACCAGGGAAGGACCGCGATCCTCGACGCCCTGGAGGTTGGCGCCGTGACAGGTGATGCAGGCGACCTCGTAGATCTCCTGCCCCTGGGTGATCATCGACTGCGCGTCCTGTTGCGCGGTCGCTGACTGCGGGTCGGGAGTAAAGGCCTGGGCGACCAAGCCGGCACCGGTCAGACCGAGCACGAGCGCGAGCGCTCCGGCCATGGTCCGGCGCAGTTTACGTCGGGTACGACGCTTCTTGCCTGTTGTGGATGCCGGGGTGGAGTCCACCACCGGGTTCTCCCCCTCGGGAGTTGGATTGTTCGTATCCATCTTGTTCCCTTAACTCGTCATTTGGAAGGCGATGGGCTTAACGGCCGAGCGTCACACATCGGCCCGTCCGGCCTACTGGATGAAGTAAATGGTGATCCACAGTCCGATCCACACGACGTCGACGAAGTGCCAGTAATAAGACACGACGACGGCGGCGGTGGCCTGGGCCGGGGTGAACTTCGACTTCACCGTGCGAAGAATCACCACGACGAAGGCAAGCACGCCGGCAAGGACGTGTGCGCCGTGGAAGCCGGTGGTGATGAAGAACACCGACCCGTAGACGCTGCTTGAGATCGTGGTGCCGTGCTGCACGAGGTGGATGTACTCGTACGTCTGGCCGGCGAGGAAGATCGCGCCGAGGACGATGGTGAGTGCATACCACTTCCGCAGACCGAACACGTCGCCACGCTCCGCGGCGAACACACCCCACTGGGCGGTGAACGACGATGACACCAGAATCACGGTGATCGCCAGAGCGAACGGCACGTTCAGCTCGGTCGGCTCGGAGGGCCAGTTTCCGTTCGAGTTCGCCTTCGAGACGAAGTACATCGCGAACAGGCCCGCGAAGAACATCAATTCCTGAGACAGGAACACAATCGTGCCGACGCTGACCATATTGGGTCGGTTCAGCGTCACGGCACGCTGTGGTGCTGCCATGCTTTGGTTTCCAACTGCGCTCGTCACGCGTACAAGTATGACCGACCCTGGCCCCCTAGTCGATTCGCGCCCCCGGCGAGTTACGGGGTTTCTGTAAAACCGCTGGTAGTCGCTTCATGTTTCCTGGCAACTCACCACAAACGGGGTTAGTCGGGAACTCTTTGGTCTGAATTACGACGACGACGCATCTCCGCAGGTTGATCACCCACGGCGTCCCATCGGACCCCCACCCCACCGCGCCCGCGATGCCGCCCAACCACCCCCGTTCAAGGGGGTGGCGGATCACCGGGTACCCTGGCACGGCAACCACGCCACCGGACTCCCAGTAGTCTACCTGCAGGGCACCAGGGGGAACGAATCTCTGCACCTCGCAACCCCCGCCGGGCCCCCACCCGCCACCACCCGTAATAGGATGGGTCCGTCCGTTGCCGCTCACTCACGACCGGCCGGATACAGACATCCAACTGCGAGAGGACGACACCGATGCCGGACGATCTGAGTCTGACCACCCCGGACCACATCACGCCGCTGGGCTCCGACCGACTACCGGAAAGCTATTTCACCTGGCCGGGAGTACTCGACCGTATCGGTCGGCACGAGGAGCTCAGCGAGTCTCAGATCACCTGGGCAGTCAGCCGCATCATGGAGGGCGGCGCAACCGACGCGCAGCTCGCCGCCTTCGCATTCGGGCTCCGTGTCAAAGGGATCACGGCTGCCGAACTCTCTGCGGCCGCATCAGCGATGCGCGCCTATGCCACTCCCGTGGATTTCAGCGACATCCCCGATGCCGTCGACATCGTCGGCACCGGCGGCGACGGCCATCACACCGTGAACATCTCCACCATGGCCTCTTTCGTCGTCGCGGCGACCGGAGTACCGGTGGTGAAACACGGCAACCGTGCGGCGTCGTCGAGATGCGGCGGCGCTGATGTCCTGGAGGTACTCGGACTCGACATCGACCGCTCCCCCGAGACGATCCATAAGGACGCCCTGAAGACCGGGTTCGCCTTCATGTTCGCCAAGACCTACCACCCCGCGATGCGCTTCGCCGGCCCGGTGCGCTCTGAACTGGCCGTCCCTACACTCTTCAATCTGCTCGGCCCGATGACGAACCCCGCAGGACCGAAGTTCGGCCTCATCGGATGTGCCTTCCGCGACATGATGCCCATCATGGGTGGGGCATTCGCCCATCAGGGCGTGCGGGCGCTGATCGTGCGGGGGCTCGACGGCATGGACGAGATCAGTGTCTGTGCCCCGACAGAAGTTGTTACGGTCGATGAAAAGGGACGGACCGGCGAGTTCACCATCAACCCACGTACTTACGGTCTCGACGTCTACGACGACGATGCTCTCAAAGGCGGGGACCCCCAGTACAACGCGGACATCGCCAGACGTCTCATGGCCGGCGAAATCACCGGGGCAGTCAAGGATGCCGTCCTGATTAACGCGGCCGCAGCCCTGACTGCCGTACATGGCTGGGAGGGGAATGACCTGAAGTCGGCGCTCACCACCCAACTCGCCGTGGCACGCGAAGCCCTCGAATCCGGTGCCGCCCAGCAGAAGATGAACGACATCATCAACCTGTAACCCCTGCGGCGCCACGGCACACGGAAGGAGCACCCGCGAGGAAGATGCGGGTGCTCCTTGTCTTTGGTGTCTAGGCTGTCTTTCTGCGCCTGCACCCTGCCGTCACCGACGCGACGGCTGCACGAACTACTCCTTCTCGGGCGGAAGACCGTACTGCAGGTTGAGCATCGTGGTGGCCCAGATGAGCATCGCAGCGCCCAGCAGGATCACCCAGATCAGGAAGAAGGCGATGCCGTACCCCATAATCACGATGGCCATGGCCATGATGAACGGCCACCCGGAGTGAGGTGAGAAGAATCCGAGCACTCCCGCCCCGTCCTCGATCTCGGCTTCTTCCCAGTCCTTCGGCTCGATGTCTGCCTTGGAATTGGTGAGGTGGAAGTACACGCCGAGGAAAAGGGTCAGCAGCGTCGCCAGGACAAGCCCGGTGCCACCTGCCCACTCAATACCCTGCTGATTCGCACCGTCATTGAGCTGCGACGTCGCGTAGAAGTACACGACCGTCATCACTGTGAGGAACAGTGCGAGTCCGTACATCAACTTGGCTGTCTGCCGCATTGTTGTCTCCTAGTGTTTCTTCGCCGACTTAGGCGGAACGGTCGATGTAGTTGTCGCCCTCGACTCCCCGGGTGGAATCACGGCCGGGAAGGAAAGGCTGAGTCGAGGTGGCGTAGGGATCCTCGCCGATCTCCGCCAACGCCTGAGAATTGGTGGCCTCCGGGTTGGCCTCACGGTAAGCGATGTAAGCGGCGAAGTTCTCCGGGCTCACGGCACGGACCTCGAAGTTCATCATCGCATGGTAAGTGCCGCACATCTCAGCACACCGACCGACGAAGGCGCCTTCGCTGTCGATGCCTTCGATCTGGAACCGCCGCTCGGACTGGTTCGCCTCAGGGTGCGGGAACACGTCGCGCTTGAAAAGGAACTCCGGAACCCAGAACGAGTGGATCACGTCAGAGGAAGCCAGATTGAACTCGATCGGCGTGTTCGTCGGCAGAACGAGCACCGGGACCTCCTCGGAGGTACCGAGAGTCTCGATCTGATCGTAGTTCAGGTACGTGAAGTCTTCCTTCGACTTACCGTGGATCGGGCCGACGGACTTGCCGTGCTCGTCACGGTCATCCTGCGGCACAGCGGCGTTCGCCTCTGCAGCCTCGGCCCGCTCCGCATCCTCGCCGACGTATTCCTGACCGTCCTCGGTGAGATCGCCACTGACATTGCCGTAGCCGAACTTCCAGTTCCACTGGTAGGCGGTGACGTCGACACTGACCTGCGGGTCCTTGTCGAGTGCAGTGACCTTGTCCTGGGTCTGCACCGTGAAGAAGAACAGTCCCATGACGATCAGAACGGGGATCACGGTCAGCGTCAACTCGAGTGGAACGTTGTACGCGGTCTGCCGGGGGAACTCCGGCTTACCCTTCTTGGCGGCCCGCTTGTCGCTGTCGCGGAAGATCACCACGAACATGAGGGCCCACATAATGATGCCGATGACCCATGCGACGACCCAGGTCCACACCCAGAAGTTGCCCATGGACTGGGACTCCGGGGTGATTCCGTCGGGCCAACCCATGCGCAGGGCATGGAAGAATCCGTTGTCGGGGGGTGCGACATCGCAGCCGACCAGGGCAAGGGAGCCAAGTCCCAGCACTCCGGCGAGGCCGAGCTTGCGACCTCTTCCGTGAACTTTTCGCTGTTCCACGCGAGTATGCCTTCCTCAATCACACGTCGTGTTCATCGGGACCATCATGTCCGTCGCCTGCAGAGGACGGACACCGGCCCCGTGTCATCTCCCGACAATAGTGCATGGAGGGGGATGCCCCTGCATCATGCACATCATTGTGATTCTCTGTCGGCCCTATTCGGGGTTGCTGGACAAGAGCTGGATGACCACGCCACTGCTCGGCATGTCCCGTCTGGGTCAGCGCGACCTCGACGAGTAGTCTTGTGTGCTTACGCACGCGCACGCGGCCGGCATCTCACCGTCTCGTCCCTCTTACCTCGGGGCCGGACACGCCGGCTCCCCACGACACTTACGGAGATGACCCCAGAGCACATGTGTGGACTTCTTGGAATTCTGACGGCACAGGGTGACGCCCCCCGTTTCGTGGACACGACCGCCCGGGCACTCCCCTGCATGCGGCACCGCGGTCCCGACGAAGACGGCACCTGGAACGATGATGACGTGGTCTTCGGCTTCAACCGACTGTCGATCATCGACCTCGAGCACTCGCACCAGCCTCTCCAGTGGGGCCCACCCGAGCAGCCGAACCGCTACTCGATGACGTTCAACGGCGAGATCTACAACTATGTAGAACTCCGGGAGGAGCTCCAGGCCGAAGGCTACGACTTCGCCACATCCGGAGACTCCGAGACAATCGTGGTCGGTTTCCACCACTGGGGCACAGAGGTGGTCAACCACCTGCGCGGAATGTTCGCTTTCGCGGTGTGGGATTCTGTCGACCGGACAATGTTCCTCGCCCGCGACCCCTTCGGCATCAAGCCGCTGTTCTATGCCACGACAAGTACCGGCACCGTTTTCAGCAGTGAGAAGAAGTCCGTCCTGGCGATGGCCGATGACATCGGTCTCGATCTCAGCCTTGACGGCCGCGCCGTTGTCCACTACACGGATCTGCAGTATGTCCCGGAACCGGAGACCCTGCACGCCGGCGTCCGGCGACTGGAGTCCGGATGCCACGCCACCCTCCGCCCCGGAGGACCAGTCAGGGCCGTGCGGTACTTCGAGCCGACGTTCCCTGTCACTCCTGTTCCGTCGGGACAGGAGCACGCGCTTTTCACCCGGATCGCTGACGCCCTGCAGGACTCTGTCGCCAAGCACATGCGCGCCGATGTCACCGTCGGTTCCTTCCTCTCCGGGGGCATCGACTCCACCGCCATCGCCTCCCTGGCTAAACAGCACAACCCGGACCTCGTGACCTTCACCACTGGTTTCGAGAGGGAGGGCTACTCAGAGGTTGACGTCGCGGCGGAATCCGCAGCGGCGATCGGCGTCGAGCACGTGGTCAAGGTCGTCTCCCCCGAAGAGTTCGCGGCCGCCGTCCCGAAGATCATCTGGTACCTCGACGACCCGGTCGCCGATCCAGCTCTGGTCCCCCTGTACTTCGTCGCCGCCGAGGCACGTAAACACGTCAAGGTCGTCCTGTCCGGCGAAGGCGCGGATGAGCTGTTCGGCGGGTACACGATCTACAAGGAGCCCCTGTCCCTGGCGCCGTTCGACAAGGTCCCCTCCCCGATCAAGAAGGTCCTCCGTACACTGGGCGATGCCTTGCCCGACGGTATGCGTGGCAAGTCACTCCTCCAACGCGGAACTACCCCGATGGAGGAGCGGTACTATGGCAACGCCCGGTCGTTTAACTATGAGCAGCTCGAGCGCGTACTCCGCATCGCTCGCCCCGAGTGGGACCACCGCGAGGTAACCGCACCGATCTACGCGAAATCCGAGGACATGGACCCGGTGGCGCGGATGCAGCATCTTGACATGTTCACCTGGCTACGCGGAGACATCCTGGTCAAGGCGGATAAAATCACGATGGCCAACTCGTTGGAGTTGCGTGTCCCGTTCCTCGACCGTGTCGTCTTCGATGTCGCACGTACCATCCCTCACGAGCTCAAGGTCGGTAACGGGACCACGAAGTATGCCCTGCGGCGTGCTCTGGAGCTCATCGTCCCCGAGCATGTCATCAACCGGAAGAAGCTCGGGTTCCCTGTCCCCCTCCGGCACTGGCTCGCCGGTGACGAACTCTATGACTGGGCGAAGAAGAACATCGAGGACTCCGCCACCGATCACATCTTCGACAAGGCCCAGGTGCTGGCCATGTTGGAGGAGCACCGTGTCTCGATGAACACCGGCTCCGGCCCCGACCACTCCCGACGCCTGTGGACCGTGATCGCCTTCATGATCTGGCACGGCATCTTTGTCGAAGACCGTATCCACCCGGACATCGATGAACGGGACTACCCCGTGCATCTCTGAGCTCCTTCCGGCGCGCCACCACGCTGAAACGGCAAGAACTCCCCTTCCTCTGTGCGAGGGCGGGGAGTTCTCGACTACCGGGCAGGTCCGTCAGCTGAAGGAGTCGCCGCAGGCGCAGGAGCCGCCTGCATTCGGGTTGTCGATGGTGAACCCCTGGGACTCGATCGTGTCGGAGAAGTCGATCTTCGCTCCCGTCAGGTACGGAGCGGACATTTTGTCTACGACCAGACGGACGCCCTCGACGTCATCGATAAGGTCACCGTCCAGGGTGCGGTCATCGAAAAAGAGCTGGTAACGCAGGCCAGCGCAACCACCCGGCTGAACGGCGATGCGCAGAGCCAGATCGTCGCGACCCTCCTGCGCGAGCAGACCGGCGGCCTTACCTGCAGCAGCACTGGTCAGTTCGACGCCGGTGGACTTCTCAGCGGTCTTTTCGGGAGCAGTCATCATTTCCTCCTCAGTAATGCGGATATGCCCAAACTACTCGTCAACAACCATGAAATCCAGTGATCTATTCCCGACAGGCTCACCCGCGTTGGTACCGGCGTCCGCTCGTGCTCTAGCCTGTGAGGTGTGAAACTCCCGTGGAAGAAAGATGATGACAGTGATGTCGCCGACGGCGACGTCACCTCGGCAGGCAACTCCCTCGCCGACGAGGACGCCGCGCCGACGCCGAAGGGCTACACGCCCAAGAAGGGGCGCCCGACACCGAAGCGTAACGAGGTCGAACGTTCCACCGGCGTCCGGCGGGTCCATTTCGATGCTCCGATGACTCCGAAAGAGGCTCGTCAGCGCAAGAAGGACTTCAAGAACTCCATGTCGAAGGAGGAGTTCAAGGAAGCTAAGCGCAAGCAGCGTGAGGAGGCGGCGGAGTCGCGCCGCAAGGCCAATGAGCGGATGATGGCCGGCGACCCTGATTACCTTCTCGCCAGGGACCAGGGCAAGGAAAAACTCCTCGTCCGCAACTACGTGGACTCCCATCGTTACCTGATGAACTACTTCCTGCCTATCGCGCTGGTCGTTGTCGTCGTCATGATCCTCGGCACCCGTATGCCGCTGATCGCCAATTACATCAGTCTGTTCATGCTGGTGGTCATCGTTATCCTGGTGATCGAGGGCCTGTTCCTTGCCCGGAAGGTCAATCGGCTCGTCAACGACCGCTTCCGTGACAACACCTTCGGGAAGTGGGCCATCGGCTTCTACGCGTTCACCCGCGCCACGATGATCCGCAAGATGCGAACGCCCGCGCCCCAGGTGAATATCGGCGACGCGGTCTGATGTCAGAACAGCCGCTTCTCCAGCAGCTCGGCGTCTGGGCCGACCGCACCGGGTACGCCGGGATCCGGGAGAGCGACGAGGCTACCGGTCCGCGGCCGGAACTCCTGCTGGCTGCGGGGGACCACGCCGTCGCTGCACCGTCCTCAGGCCTGGAGAGCCCTGTTTCCACACTGCCCTGGGGCCACGCACGGGCGGAAACTGACCGTATCGAGGGCGGAGAATCCCCGCTCTGCTCGCTGGCGGCCCAGCAGGGGGTCGAGGTCTCCGTCACCGGTCCCCCCGCCTCATCCTCCGGCGCGGACGGGAAGGGGCGCATGCCGTCACAGTGGGTGGATGCGGGACGCGAGCTTGCAGATGCACGTGCGGATGCTGCAGTTCCCCTGATTATCACCGGCACCGTCGGGACAGGAGCGACGACGACTGCCGCCGCGCTGATCGGCGTGCTGTGCAATGTCGAGCCGGTGAAAGTCGTCGGCCGCGGCGGAGGTCCGGTGCCGGTCAGTGACGAGAAATGGAAGCACAAGACGGTCGCCATCCGTGATCTGATGTTCCAGGCACGCCAGCACCGTCGGCGTCCTGTCGATGCGGCGGCGGTGCACGACATCCTCGATATTCTCGGCACGCCTGACACGGCCTTCATGGCGGGACTGCTGGCTCAGTCAGCCACTCGCCGCACACCGGTCATCCTTGACGGCGTCACCGGACTCGCCGCGGGTCTTCTCGCAGACGCCCTCACGCCGGGAGCGGCCAGATGGTGGCTGTTGCCCGACGCCTCATCGGAGCCCGGTGCCACAGTCGCCGGGCGCCGACTGTCGCTCTCCCCTGTGTTCGGCCGTCCCCTGGGCGCACCCGCCGCTGCCGCGGGCCTTATGGTTCTCCCGCTCCTGGACGCGGCCGTGTCTCTGGGGCAGCTGTAGTATCCCGTTACGCCTGAACCAGCGTGTGATTCCAGGAGTGGGTGTCCTCCCCGGTGCCGCGCTGGATTCCGGTCAACCGCTCGCGTAGACGCATGGTGATCTCCCCGGGGTTTCCGCCGTTGATCTGGAACTCGCCCGTCCGGTCCTTCACCGTGCCCACCGGAGTGATCACGGCGGCGGTGCCGCAGGCGAAAGCCTCAGTCATCTCCCCGGAGGCCGCGGTCGCCCGCCATTCATCCACTGTGAACCGGCGTTCCGTGACCTTCAGGCCTTCGTCGGCGGCGAGCTGCAGCAGCGAATCCCGGGTGACACCGGGCAGCAGAGAACCGGAGAGTTCGGGGGTCACCAGTTCCGCCGGCTCTTCGCCCTGTCCACCGAGGATGAAGGCGAGATTCATCCCGCCCATCTCCTCGATATTGGTGTGATTCGCCGCATCCAGCCACACGACCTGGTCACACCCCTGCTTCTCCGCGTAGGACTGGGCAGCGAGAGACGACGCGTAGTTCCCGGCGAACTTCGCCGCGCCGGTGCCGCCGGGTGCCGCGCGGACATACTCAGTAGACAGCCAGACGCTGACGGGAGTGACCCCGCCCTTGAAGTACGCGCCCGCCGGAGACGCGATGACGTAGTAGCTGTAGCTCACGGACGGGTGCACCCCCAGACCGACCTCGGTGGAGATGATGAAAGGACGCAGGTAGAGCGCTTCCTCGCCACCGGAGGCAGGAACCCAGTCCTTGTCCACATCAACGAGCTCACTCAGTGATGCGAGGAAAAGCTCCTCCGGGATCTCCGGCATCGCGATACGGCGAGCGGAAGACCGGATTCGCTCAGCGTTCTTGTCCGGACGGAAGGTGGCGATCGACCCGTCCGGCTGGCGGTACGCCTTGAGCCCCTCGAAGATGGCCTGACCGTAGTGAAGCACCGAGGTCGCCGGATCCATGGCGATCGGTGCGTAGGGAACGAGCCGTGCATCGTGCCATCCGGCGTCCTCAGTCCAGTCGATGACCACCATGTGGTCGGTGAAGTGCCGGCCGAACCCGGGATTCGCGAGTACGTCAGCGATCCTCTCGGGCGGAGTGGGATTCTCCGTCAGCGTACGGGAGAAGGTGTCGGACGTGGAGTTGGCGGGCGCGGAATCAGACATGGCCTGTATCTTAGACCCGTCGGTGCCGGTCCGGAACACATGCCCGGCAGGACGCTTGACGACGACTCCTATCAAGCTTGAGGTGAGCGATGACATCCACAGGTCTGCCCCAGGGCACCATGCCTCCGTTGGAACTTCTCATGGACGCCTCGGCGGTCGCCGACGCCGACGTGGACATCCTGGTGATCCCGTCATTCTCCGGGGACAACGGAATCGAATTGTCCCTGGGGTCGGCCCCCGGCTCCCCCTTCGACAGGGAAACACAGGTATCCATCTGGAAGTCCCTGGTCGACATCGGTGCGCGCGGGCGGGCGGGTGAAACTCACCTGCTTCCCGCCGTCCCCGGAATCGCGGCGACCCGCCTACTGGCAGTCGGACTCGGGGACGCGGACGCCCTGACGGACGAGGGGCTACGAACGGCCGCGGGCACGGCCTCCCGAACTCTCGACCGCCTGTCCCCGTCCATCGGGGACGGGAGCGTGGCAGCACTCAGCCTCCTGGGAACCCTGGGTGTCGGTCCCGCGACCGAAGGACATGGCCTGGGCAGCTACATGTACACCGGGGCAAAATCCCAGGACGCGCAGGCAGCCCGCATCAGCCGTCTGATCATCGCCCCTCCGACTGCCCCCCGCGCCGCCGAGTCCGCCGCGACGGACTTCTCCCGAGCGTGTGTCGTCATCGAAGCTGTGACCTGCGCCCGCGATCTGGTAAACGCCCCTGCGAACATCCTCTACCCGGATAGTTACGCACGCATCATCTCAGACCTGGGTTCCCAGGCCGGGCTTACGGTGGAGGTCCTGGATGAGCATCAGCTCGCCGAACAGGGGTTCGGGGCCCTCGTGGGCGTGGGCCAGGGGTCCCCCCGCCCGCCCCGCCTGGTCCGTGTGTCCTATCGACCTGACCACCCCGAGGCCACGGCCATAGGGGCACTGCCACACGTCGCCCTGGTCGGCAAAGGTGTCACTTTCGATACCGGTGGTATCTCACTGAAACCCTCACCCAACATGGGCACCATGATCTCGGACATGGGCGGTTCCGCAGCCGTCGTCGCAGCGGTGATTGCAGCGTCGGAGCTCGACCTGTCCGTATCCGTGACCGCGACGGTACCGCTGGCTGAGAACATGCCCGACGGTACCGCTGTACGACCCGGGGACGTTCTGCGCCATTACGGCGGACTGACCACAGAAGTCCTCAACACCGACGCCGAGGGCAGGTTGATTCTCGGAGACGCCATCGCCCGGGCCTGTGAGGATCGCCCCGACTACCTCGTGGAGACGGCCACGTTGACAGGTGCCCAGGTACGTTCGCTCGGAGACCGGACACCCGCCGTCATGGGCACTCCCGGTTTCCGCGACCGGGTTTCCGCCCTTTCCCGTGAGGTGGGCGAAGGAGCGTGGCCCATGCCCCTACCGTCAGAGATCGCCTCCGACATCCGGTCCGATGTAGCCGACCTGCGCAACATCCCCAGCAAAAGCTGGGGAGGCATGGCTGCCGCAGGGCACTATCTCGCCGCCTTCATCCCGGAGGGGCTGCCCTGGGTCCACCTGGACGTCGCAGGCCCCGCGTACAACACCACGGCACCGTACGGCTACACCCCGCGACGCGCGACGGGAGTGCCTGTCCGCACGATTATCGCCGTCTTGGAGGACATTGCCGGCGAAGCCGAGGGTGCCTCCTCCACGGCCGCGGAGTAGCCTGACCACTCACTCGCCTTCGGCACGGCGCTCTTCGAACCGGGCCCTGCGTTCCTGCTGTTCGAGACGTTTGCGAATGATCCGGTCGCGTTCGATCCGGTCCCTCATCCGTTGGGGGTAGCCGGTTTTCTCCGCATCGAAGAGCCGGACGCCGGTGGCCGCGATGACGTCGTCGATACCGCGGGGCCCGCCAATGCGCCGACGGGTCCAGTCACCGGCGGCGTCCACGAAGACCACGGACATTTCATTGACCAGTGTCTCCGGTTCGACGAAGCCCTCCACGCCGTCGTGTTGCATTGCCCACTGACGCAGGTAGTCGAGGTCTGCGGGCCGCGTACGCCCGCCCGGCGCCCGCGGTGGACGGGGGCCGGAGCGACGTGAGCGACCGAATAAATTGAACACACCACAGAGTCTAAGGGATTCCACGGCACCGCTGCGACCAGCTTGTGCCCTCGGCGACGGGCCCCTGCACGGGCGGCATGGGCCGACCCCCTCCGGCAGGACGCCGCCTACAGCGCTACCATATATAGTATTCGGTCAGAGACCACTTCTCTGCTTTCTCTGCGTACTGCGGACCGATCCACGTACTCCACATCTGTACCCCGTCGTTAAATAGGAGCTTCAACACCATGGCGCACTCCGTCGAAATGCCCGAGCTGGGCGAATCCGTCACAGAAGGCACTGTTACCCAGTGGCTGAAGAAGGTCGGCGACACCGTGGAGGTCGACGAACCTTTGCTCGAGGTCTCCACGGACAAGGTCGACACGGAGATCCCCTCCCCCGTCGCCGGCGTACTGCTGAAGATCATCGCCGACGAAGACGACACCGTCGACGTCGGTGCCGTCATCGCGGAGATCGGTGACGAGGGTGAAGAGAGCGGGGATTCCGCCTCCGCTGACGAGGCCCCCGCAGAAGAGCCCGCCGAGGATACCGAGGATGCTGGCGCAGACGACGACTCGTCCGATGAAGAGGAAGAATCCGCCCCAGCCTCGGCGTCCACCAGCGGCGGTGCAGGCACCGATGTGACGATGCCGGAACTCGGTGAGTCGGTCACCGAGGGCACCATCACCCAGTGGCTGAAGAAGGTCGGCGACGACGTCGAGGTCGACGAGCCTCTGCTCGAGGTCTCCACGGACAAGGTCGACACCGAAGTTCCTTCGCCCGTCGCCGGCACCCTGCTGGAGATCCTCGCTGACGAAGACGACACCATCGATGTCGGTGGCGTGATCGCCCGCGTGGGTGACGGAAGTGCAGCCGAGGAAGCTCCCGCCAAGGAGGAGAAGCCGAAGGAGGAGCCCAAGCAGGAGAAGAAGGAGGAGCCTGCAAAGGCGGAGGAGCCCAAGGAGGCGCCGAAGCAGGAAAAGGAGTCTCCGAAGCAGGAGGCAGCGCCCGCATCAGATGCCGGCGAGCCGTCCGACGGCAACCTGCCCTACGTCACCCCGCTGGTGCGCAAGCTCGCGGAGAAGCACGGCGTTGATCTTTCCACCGTTGAGGGCACCGGCGTCGGCGGACGTATCCGCAAGCAGGACGTCATCGCTGCCGCCGAGGGCGGCACTGCGAAGGAGTCCGCGCCAGCACCGGCGAAGGGCGTCGACCCGGAGAAGGCCTCCCTGCGGGGCACCACCCAGAAGGTCAACCGGATCCGGGCGATCACCGCCAAGACCACCCTGGAGTCCCTGCACGGTGCGGCTCAACTCACTCAGGTCCACGAGGTCGACATGACCCACGTCGCCGAGCTCCGCAAGGCGTCGAAGGCCGCGTTCCAGGACAAGCACGGCCAGAACCTCACGTTCCTGCCGTTCTTCGCGAAGGCCATCGTCGAAGCACTTGTCGCTCACCCGAACGTCAACGCCTCCTACAACGCTGATACCCAGGAGATGACCTACCACGGCCAGGTCAACCTCGGTATCGCCGTGGACACCAAGGACGGCCTGCTCTCCCCGGTGATCCACGATGCCCAGGACATGTCACTGCCTGAACTGGCCAAGGCGATCGCAGATATCGCCGACCGAGCGCGGAACAAGAAGCTCAAGCCGAACGACGTCAGTGGCGGCACCTTCACGATCACCAACATCGGCTCCGAGGGCGCACTGACTGATACCCCGATCCTCGTTCCGCCGCAGGCAGCCATGATCGGCACCGGTGCTATCCGCAAGCGGCCAGTCGTGATCACCGAAGACGGTTCCGACAGCATCGCGATCCGCAGCATGGTCTACCTGCCGATGACCTACGACCACCAGATCGTGGACGGCGCAGATGCAGGTCGGTTCCTGACCACCATCAAGGACCGCCTGGAGAACAGCGACTTCACCTCCGACCTGGAGATCTAAGTCCGTTACCCTCCCCTCTCCTACCCCGCCACCGCGGTACCGCGGTGGCGGGGTAGAGTCGTTAGGCATGGGATATCAACGCGGATCCATCCGAATGTCGGACGCGCCTGTTGTCGTTGACAACCTCGGGACGGTGGACTACCTGTCGACCTGGGACAAGCAGGCCGCTCTGGCCCGTCAGCGTGCAGACGGGCAGATCGAGGACACCGTCCTGCTGCTGGAACATCCGCCGACCTACACCGCGGGCAAGCGCACACAGCCGGAGGATCTGCCCACGAACGGCCTTCCCGTCGTCGATGTCGACCGGGGCGGCCGGATCACCTGGCACGGCCCCGGACAACTCGTCGCCTACCCGATCATCAAACTGGATGATCCGATCGATGTCGTCGACTACGTCCGGCGTATCGAGGAGGCGGTCCTGGCGACCTGTCGTGACATCGGCCTCGACAACGTAGGACGGGTGCCTGGACGCTCCGGCGTATGGCTTCCTGCGGGGCTCCGACGTGGCGAGCTTGTCCCCGCACGCAAAGTGGCGGCGGTGGGGATCCGGGTGACACGGGGAGTCACCATGCACGGCGTCGCGTTGAACTGCGACAACACCCTGGAGTACTACGACCACATCGTGCCGTGCGGGTTGGCGGACACCGGTGTCACGACCCTGTCGGAGGAACTGGGCCGGGAAGTCAGCGTCCCGGATGTGACCGAGACCTTCACCGGTCATCTGCTCGCCGCACTGGACGGGTCACTGGAAATGTCCGACGATGACGTGCCCGAGGAGCTCGCCCACGGCGCCCTGACGTCCTGAACAGGCATTTTAGGATGTCCTCCGCGGCTGGAGTCAGTTAGCGTCACTGAACGATGCAGCGTAGGGTGGGGGCCGTGACTGTTACATCAGACGGACGACGACTTCTCCGCATCGAGGCGAAGAACTCCCAGACACCCATCGAACAGAAGCCACGGTGGATCCGTACCCAGGCCAAGATGGGCCCGGAATACCGTGACATGAAGAACCGCGTCTCGGGCGCCGGACTTCACACGGTCTGCCAGGAGGCCGGGTGCCCCAATATCCACGAGTGTTGGGAAGAACGCGAGGCCTCCTTCCTGATCGGTGGCGACACCTGCTCCCGTCGATGTGACTTTTGCCAGATCAAGTCGGGTAAGCCGAGTCCGTTGGACCGGGACGAGCCTCGCCGCGTCGCCGAGAACATTCGCGACATGGACCTGCGGTACGCCACCATCACCGGCGTCACCCGTGATGACCTGGATGACGAGGGTGCCTGGCTGTACGCGGAGATCGTGCGGAAGGTGCACGAGCTCAACCCGAACACCGGCGTCGAGAACCTCACCCCTGACTTCTCCGCCAAGCCCGACCTGCTGGCCGAGGTCTTCGAGGCACGTCCAGAGGTCTTCGCCCACAATCTCGAGACCGTGCCCCGGATCTTCAAGCGGATCCGTCCGGCGTTCCGCTACGAGCGGTCACTGGAGGTCATCCGCGCGGCCCGCGACTTCGGGTTGGTGACCAAATCGAACCTCATCCTCGGTATGGGTGAGACCGCCGAGGAAGTCCAGTCGTCACTGACGGATCTGAAGGACGCCGGCTGCGACATCATCACGATCACCCAGTACCTGCGTCCGACCTCGATGCACCACCCGATCGAGCGGTGGGTCAAGCCGGAGGAGTTCATGGAGCACTCCGAGTTCGCCAAAGAACTGGGATTTGGTGCCGTTATGTCCGGTCCCTTGGTCCGGTCGTCCTACCGGTCGGGTCGGCTCTACGCCGAGGCCAAGGCCGCACGTGGTGAGGCGCTTCCCGAGAACCTGGCGCATCTGGGTGACACGCTGGGGTCCACCACCAGTCAGGAAGCCAGTACGCTGCTGGAGAAGTACGGGCCGTCCAAGGAGACCCCTGTCTCGTCCGCGCGCTGATTGTTCCCACGCCCCGGCGGATGCCGTTGACGGCCCTGGGGCCCCGATGTTCTAAGGTAGGCGGTATGGCGAAGGATCCCCGGGAGAAAGAAAACAAGCGGCTCGAGAAGGCCGCCAAGAAGTCACGGCGCAAGCAGACACGAGGCCAGATGTGGCAGGCCTTCCAGATGCAGCGCAAGAAGGACAAGAAGCTCATCCCCTACATGCTGCTGGGCTTGCTTGGCCCGGTAGTGATCATGTTGGCGCTGAGCCTGGTGCTCGGCTGGTGGTGGCTTAACCTCATCGTCGGTATCGCCATCGGCGTAATGGTCGCCTTCTGGATCTTCTCCCGCCGGCTGCAGGCCGGTGTCTACGATCAGATCGAAGGTGAGGCAGGCGCCGCCGGCTGGGCGTTGCAGAACCTGCGTGACGGTGTCGGCGTCAAGTGGATCACCGAGACCGCGGTGGCCTCGAACACTCACATGGACGCCGTCCACCGGGTCGTCGGCGTTCCCGGCGTGATTCTCGTCGGTGAAGGCAGCCGGCACCGACTTAAGCCGATGATGGCGCAGGAGCGGAAGCGACTCTCCCGCATCCTCGGCAATACGCCCATCTACGACGTGTACATCGGTGAGGGCGACGACGAGGTGCCGATCCGCAAGCTGCAGAACCACCTGGTCCGTCTCCCCCGCAACATCAAGAAGAACCAGGTCGACGCGCTCAACAGCAAGGTTGAGTCGATTGCCCGTCTGCACTCACGTGAGTCGATGCTCCCGAAGGGGCCGATGCCACGCAACGCCGCGAACCCGGCCGGCGTCAACCGTCGTGCCCGCCGCGCGGCTCAACGTAACAAGAAGGGCTGAGTCTGAGGCTAAGACGACCCCGGCGCCCTGATCGAGGAATCTGATTCTGGTCACCGGGGTCTTTCTGCGCGCTCTCGCCCCCTACCCTGCCCGACACAGCCATGGTGTCTGGCATGACGGCTTTCCTTCTAGCTCCCTGGTCTACCGGGTCCGGATCACAGCGGTTCCGGTGGCCCGGTCATGCATCCCGCGACTGTCGGTGTCCTGGATCAGCGGCGGGAACAAGAACACCGTGAGTACCGTCCGGACCACGGACCGGATGAGACCGACACGTTGATCCGGGTCATCCACCCGGGCGACACCGATACCCATCGCCGCGTGACCGGGAGACTGTCCGAACAACCACACGGTGACGATCCTCCAGATCACCCACACCATCAACACCACCGTCGAGGTTCCCCCTAGAGCACTTGTCGTCTGGGTGATGAAGAAAGCGATGCCGTAACAGATCAGCCAGTCCACCAGCAGGGCAAACACCCGCGGGAACATCGTTGCGACTGATCCGGGGCCTGAGGCCGGCAGTCCCAGCAGTTTTCCGGGGTATGAACTCAGGTCATGAGGGTCCTCGTACTGCCCCGGCACCTGTGGGCCTTCCAGCCAGCTCGGCTGCCTGGCGCGTTCTTCTCGGAGCCCCTTCCGTCGTTGACGGCGGTCGTCCCCGGTGCCACTGTTCTTCTGCCGTTTCGCCATGATCCTCAAGCGTACCGGCACTGTGACCGCCCCCCAATTTCGTGGCGGACCACCCCGACTGTGCACACCCGGGGCCCACTGCCCGTATCCTAGAGGTCAAGCCCCGACCGGGGACTACCGGAATCGACCGTGGCACCGGCGAAAAGGTGGTTCGTATCAGTGACGAGCGACGACGAGCGACACCGCCTGACCAGTTACACGCCGGTAACATTGGATTGACACTAGGGCAACAACCCCAGAATATGGTTGTTCACGACGCACCCGGAAGGGTGAATCCCCTCGTGAGACAACGAAACAACGAGTTGGGTCGAACATGACTGCAAGGAGTCCAGAAGTGGCATTTAAGACGGCCGAAGAGGTCACCAAGTACATCGCGGACAACGACATTGAGTTTGTCGATGTCCGATTCACGGACGTACCCGGCGTGGAGCAGCACTTCACCATTCCCGCCTCCGCCTTCGACGAGGATGCCATCGAGACCGGCCTGGCTTTCGACGGATCGTCGGTGCGTGGTTTCACCACCATCGACGAGTCGGACATGAACTTGCTGCCCGACCTCGCGACCGCCAAGGTCGATCCCTTCCGCAAGACCAAGACCCTGAACGTGAAGTTCTTCGTCCACGACCCGTTCACCCGCGAGCCCTTCTCCCGCGATCCCCGCAACGTCGCACGTAAGGCCGAGGAGTACCTCGCGTCCACCGGCATCGCCGATACGTGCAACTTCGGCCTCGAGGCAGAGTTCTACCTCTTCGACAAGGTCCGTTACTCCGCCGAGCAAAACTCCGCCTTCTACGAGGTCGATTCCAACGAGGGCTGGTGGAACCGCGGCAAGGAGACCAACACCGACGGCACCCCCAACACCGGCTACAAAACCCGCGTCAAGGGCGGTTACTTCCCGGTCCCGCCGTACGACCAGACGGTGGACGTCCGCGACGAGATGGTGAAGAACCTCGCCGCATCCGGTTACGATCTTGAGCGCTTCCACCACGAGGTCGGTACCGGTGGCCAGCAGGAGATCAACTACAAGTTCAATACCCTGCTGCATGCTGCCGATGACCTGCAGTCGTTCAAGTACATCATCAAGAACACCGCTGCCGCACACGGTAAGTCCGCCACGTTCATGCCGAAGCCACTGGCCGGCGACAACGGCTCGGGCATGCACGCGCACCAGTCTCTGTGGAAGGACGGCAAGCCCCTGTTCCACGACGAGGCAGGTTACGCCGGCCTGTCTGACCTGGCCCGCTACTACATCGGCGGTATCCTCCATCACGCCGGTGCTGTCCTGGCGTTCACCAACCCGACGCTGAACTCCTACCACCGTCTGGTCCCGGGTTTCGAGGCACCGATCAACCTCGTCTACTCCCAGCGCAACCGTTCTGCCGCCGTCCGTATCCCGATCACCGGATCGAACCCGAAGGCCAAGCGCCTCGAGTTCCGCGCACCGGACCCCTCGGGCAACCCCTACTTCGGCATGGCCGCGATGATGCTCGCCGGTCTCGACGGCATCAAGAACCGCATTGAGCCGCACGCCCCTGTCGACAAGGACCTCTACGAGCTGCCGCCGGAGGAGGCCGCCAGCATCCCGACGGCACCGACCTCCCTAGAGGCCGCGCTTCACGCGCTGGAGGAGGACAACGACTTCCTCACCGAAGGTGGCGTGTTCACCGACGACCTGCTGGAGACCTACATCTCCTACAAGTACGACAACGAGATCTCCCCGGCCCGCCTGCGCCCGACCCCCCATGAGTTCGAGCTCTACTACGACTGCTAGTTCTCGTCTCCGGCTCCGCCGACAGAAGAACCCCCGCTTCACCTCCTCGGTGGCGGGGGTTCTTCGTGCGTCGACCCTCAGCTGTAGGTGTGTAGTTCGTTGTGCATCAACGCACTCGGGGTCTCGGTGAGAGAGTCGGACGCGACACCGGCACCCCGCGCCTCAAGCACACCCCCGTAGAGTTGCTGGAAGCCGGTCAGGGCTGCAGCGTAGTGGCTGACAGCGGTCTCATAGGTGACCCCGATGCCTCCGTGAAGCTGGACGGACTCCTCAGCCACCACACGCGCCTGACGGGCCAAGAACACATAAGCATCGAGCGACGCCGCCTCCAACTCCTCCAGGGTCAGCTCCTCCGTCTGCGCCATTGCGGCGGCCCACAGCGCAGTGGACCGGGCAAGCTCGACATCCGCATAAAGCTGTGCGGCACGGTGATTCAGGACCTGGAAGTTGTTCAGGGTCACCCCGAATTGTTTGCGGACTTTGAGGTAGTCCACCGTCTGGTTCATGGCGGTGCCCATCAGCCCCACAGCGCGACCCCCCTGCACCACACGTGCGAGTGATACCGCGCGACGCACTGCGCGGTCGGTGTCTTCCGCACTCCCGCCGAGTCGTTCCGCCGAGGCGTCCTGGAAGGACACACGCCCCGTAGGCGCCCATTCTGCGTCACGGTGGACCGTCACCTCGACCCCATCCCCCGGGGTGACGAGGTACACGCCGAACGCACCGTCCTCAACGGCGGTGACGAGGAAGGCATCGATCTCGCCGGGGGCGACAACCGCGCGCTTCTCACCCGTCAGCCGTCCACCGGTGACGGTCGCTGAACGGGGGTCGGCCCATCCTGTACTGGGTTCGGCGTGGGCGAGGGTCACCAGACGCTGCCCCGCAGCGAGCGGTGGCAGCCACGTCGACTTCTGATCATCAGACCCGAGGTCCTGGAGCAACCATGCCGGAACGTAGGCGAGGTCAGTGACCTGCTCGGGGGCCGCGAGCTCGCCGAGGGCCTCCGCTGCCGCATAGGCCTCACCGACGCCCGCGCCGGCACCGTCGTAGTCTTCGTTGATGACCAGTGCGGTCACTCCGAGATCGGCGGCCTGGCGCCAGAGATCACGTCGGAAGTCCAGGGCCACCTCGGGTGCGTCTGCACCGGCGGTGGGGTCCCCGTCTGCACCGGCGAAAACGCTCCGGACGGAGTCAGCGAGCATGCGCTGTTCATCTGTCAAGGAAAGGTCCATGGTCGTGGTACTCCTAAAGTCCGAGGATGCCCTTGGCGATGACGTTCGCCTGGACCTCATTGGTGCCTCCGTAGATGGAGACCTTACGGTTGTTCAGGTATTCGACGACCGGGTCGCCGTAGACGCTGGAATCGTCGACGGTGATCTCTACGGCGTCACTGCCGAGTGCCTCCACCGCCAGTTCGTTGAGTTCCTGGAGAATCCGGCTCCCCTCGATCTTCAGCATCGAGGACAGAGGGCTCGGCTTTCCATCCACACTGGCGGCTGTGACCCTCAATTGTGTCGACTCGACCGCTTTCAACCGCAGCTTCACGTCGTAGAGACGGTTGCGGAAGAGTGGGTCATCCAGCACGCGGCGGCCACCGCGGGTACGCTCGGCGGCCATCTCCACCAGGTCAGCGTAGTGCCGCTGACTGGTGCCGACCTGGGTGATGCCGTTGCGCTCATTGCCCAGCAGGAACTTCGCATAGGTCCAGCCCTTGTTCTCTTCCCCGACGAGGTTCTCGGTGGGGATTCTGACATCGGTGAAGAAGAATTCGTTGACTTCCACGGAACCGTCGATGAGCCGGATCGGCCGACGTTCGATGCCGGGGGTGTCCAGGTCGACCAGTAGGAACGAAATACCCTGCTGTGGCTTGGGCGCGTCCGGATCTGTGCGGGCCAGAAGGAACATCCACTCTCCGTACTGGCCGAGTGTGGTCCAGGTCTTCTGGCCGTTGACCACATAGTGGTCGCCGTCCCGGACCGCCGTGGTCTTCAACCCCGCGAGGTCCGATCCTGCACCCGGCTCCGAGAATCCCTGCGACCACCAGATGTCCAGATTCGCTGTCTTGGCCAGGAAGCGTTCCTTGATGGCGTCGCTTCCGAAGGCTGCGATAACGGGCCCGACCATGCCGGTGTTGAACGCCAACGGCTCCGGGATACCGGCCCGTTGGAGCTCGTTGGTGTAGATGTGCCGTTGGATGGGTGTCCAGTCCTGGCCACCATGTTCCACGGGCCAGTGAGGGACGGCGACACCGTGTTTATTGAGAATACGCTGAGAGTCGATGATGTCGTCGCGTGTGATGTGGCCGGCACGTGTGCGTGCACGGATCTCCGCAGGCACCTCAGCAAAAATACTGCGGAGTTTGTCGCGGAAGGCAACATCCTCCTCGGAAAGCTCGAGATTCACGGGCACTACTCCTTGACTATGTCTTGAATCACCGTTCAGCATGGACGTGACTCACATTACTACGTCTCGCGCCTCCGTGGGAGTCGGACCTGTGAGAGGACATCCCGAGGAAATCAGCGGTACAGGAATAGGCGACGCTCCCCACCTGTTGTGTCGACCAGACAGTGATCATCACACCAACTCTCACAGGAGGAAGATCATGACGGACGTTCTTATCATCGGAGGGCACGGCAAGGTGGGTCTTCTCGCCACCCCGAAGCTGGTCGACCACGGTTTCTCGGTGACGTCCCTGATCCGCAACCCGGACCAGGTCACCGAGATCGAGTCTCTGGGCGCAACCGCACTGCTCAAGGATGTCACGCAGGTGACCGCGAGCGATTGGGACGGTATCCTGGCCGGTTTTGACGTCATCGTCTGGACGGCCGGCAACGGAGGCCGCGGCGGCCCGGAGGTGACCTATGCGGTCGACCGAGACGCTGCCCTCGCCGTCATCGACTCTCTCGAGAGGCTCCGAGATTCGGGTACCACTCCCCGCTACCTCAATGTGTCCTACGCCGGGGCACGGGACCACACCGTCCCCGAGACAGACAGCTTCTTCCCGTACGCGGACTCGAAGAAGACCGTGGACGACCGACTGGTCGCAACGGAGGGGCTGGACTACGTGATTCTCGGGCCAGCGACGCTTACTGAGGATCCCGCCGAAGGAGTTGCCCCGGTCACCGCCGATCTCGACAGGTCAGACGCACACACCGCACGTGAACTCGTCGCCGATGTCATCGTCGAGTTCGCTGGCCGGGAGGACCTCCCCGGACAACGCACCGTCGAATTCGTCGACGGCACCGCCCCCGTCAGCGAACTCTGACACGATGGGGACATGCCCCGCGACGCTGAGCTCACCGCTGCACTGAGCCGTTTTGATGCGCTGCCCGCAGTCACGGTCGACGAGCTGGTGGGCCGATGGCGCGGCACCGAGATCCCCACAGGACATCCTCTCGGCGTCGTGGACGTCCGGTACACGTCGCGTCCATACGTTCTTATACTGCACAGGGAAGATTGAATCGTACCCTCCACCTGTGTCCCGACTCAGGGCTGGCCTGACTAGGTCGGCAGTTGCCTTTTCAGCTCTGACGCGGCCTCGCGTGGATTCTGCGCCTCGGTAATCGCCCGGACGACCACCGCACGTCGAGCGCCGGCGGAGAGGACGTCCGGCAGGGTGTGCTGGTTTATTCCGCCGATCGCGAACCACGGTTTCGCACCGGACGCCACACCTCCCCCGTCACCCACCCTTTCGGCGGTCCGGGTCAGAAGCCCCAGCCCCGTCGCTGCGCGGCCGGGCTTCGTCGGTGTCTCCCACACCGGTCCCGTGCAGAAGTAGTCCAGGTCGGGGTCACGGACCGCCGCCTCCGCCTGCTCGGACGAGTGGGTCGACAACCCCAGGACAACGTCCGGTCCCAGCAGCCTACGGGCCTGAGCCACGCTCAGATCGTCCTGGCCGACGTGCAGCACATCGGCCCCCACCAGGGCGGCGATATCCGCCCTGTCGTTCACCGCGAAGAGGGCGCCGTGCTCAGCGGCGACGTCGGCGAGCACCTCTATCGCGGCCACTTCATCACTGGTGTCGAGCGTCTTGTCGCGCAACTGGATGATGTCGACTCCCCCGTCATAGGCGGCATGGAGGAAGTCCCGGAGGTCGCCCTGTTCCCGGCGCGCCGGTGTACAGAGATAGAGCGAGGCGTTCTGCAGGAGTTCTCTGCGTCGTGTCCCTGCCGCGGTACCGGGGGTACCCGTGCACTGATGTAGGTCCATATGGTGTGATGGTAGCCGTTACGCGAACTACGGGAGCCTCCGACGCCGAGGCTGAGAGGACCGGACGCCACCGGTCGACCGTCGACACCTGATGCGGATCATGCCGCCGGAGGAAAGAACGCACATGCGCGAGACACTTGTCGTCGGCGCCGGGATCGCCGGGCTCAGCGCAGCCTGGTATCTACGGCGCGCCGGCCACACCGTCACCGTCGTCGACCCTGATCCGGGCAACGGTGCCAGCCACGCTGCCGCCGGCATGATCGCGGCGGTCAGTGAAGTCGTCCACCAGCATGACGCCATCCGGCCGTTGATGCTCGCCTCTGCGGCGGCATACCCGCAGTTCATCGCCGACCTTGAACAGACCGTCGGACACCCCGTCAGCTACCTGCCGACCGCCACACTGGGCGTGGGCGCCACCCCTGGTGATGTCGCCGCCTTCCGGAACCTGTCCGACGTCCAACGTGCTGCGGGGATGACCGTGGAGCAGCTGACCGTCCGCCAGGCACGTCGGGTGGAGCCGTCCCTGGCGCCCGGCATATCAGGTGCATTTCTTGTCGCCGACGACCACCAGGTCAATCCACGTACATTGCTCGGCGCCCTCGCGGAGGCGGTGTACTCCCCGACCGGGGAAGGTCCGCAGGGGCGGCTCGTCCGGCGGCAGGTGACCGGTGTCCTGCGCGACGGTGATGTGGTCACCGGCGTCCACCTGGCCGACGGCAGGGAGTTGCAGGGTGATGCCACCGTCTTGTGCCCCGGGATGTCTTTCCCGGATATCGACGGCCTTCCCGAGGCCCAGTGCGTCCGGCTGCGCCCGGTACACGGGGATATTCTCCGGGCGCGGGTGAAACCGGGCCGCCCTGGGCTGCTGGAACGTACGGTGCGCGGGCTGGTCGACGGCAGACCCGTCTACCTCGTCCCCCGCGCTGACGGGGAGATCGTCATCGGGGCGACGGAACGTGAGGACGGCTTCGACGGAGTTTCCCTGGAAGGCGTCCACCAGCTACTCCGGGATGCTCAGATCCTTGTGCCGGGTGCGGCAGACCTGGAGCTCACCGAGATTATGGCGCGTGCCCGGCCCGGTACCCCGGACGACCTTCCGTACCTGGGCGGCGTCCCCGGCGTGGATGGTGTCATCGTCTCCACTGGATACTCCCGTCACGGCGTACTGCTCGCGCCCCTCTGCGCCCGACTCGCCGCCGTACTGGCGTCCGGGAAGACTCCGGAGAACCGCGGCCGCCACGATGCCACACTCCTCAGCACCACCTCCCTGGAAAGGACACCATAGACATGCCGGACAACATCACCAGCGTCACCGTGAGGGTCAACGGGAGAAAGCGTTCCGTGAGCTCCACAACCACCGTCGGTGACATCGTCTCCGACGTCACCGGCCAGGATCCGGAGACCGAGGCGTTGGGGCTCGCGGTCGCGCTGGACGCCACGATCGTCCCCCGTAGCCGCTGGTGCTCCGCCCCCGTCCACGACGGTGCCGAGATCGAGATCATCACCGCCATGCAGGGAGGCTAGACATCATGACCACGCAACAGCCGCAGACAACACCACTCACCATCGGCACCTCTCCCCTGACCTCCCGGTTGATCATGGGGACCGGTGGGGCGACGTCCCTGGAAGTCCTGGAACAGGCGCTCGTCGCGTCGGGAACATCGATGACCACGGTGGCGCTGCGCCGGTTCAATCCCACGACGGGAACCTCACTGTTCGGACTCCTCGACCGTCTCGGGATCGATGTCCTCCCGAATACGGCGGGCTGTTACACCGCCCGGGACGCACTCCTCACCGCCCGGCTGGGGCGCGAAGCGCTCGGCACACACCGGGTGAAACTGGAGATCCTCGCCGACGACCGGACGTTACTGCCGGACGTGATCGAACTCGTCGACGCCACTGAGGAACTCACCGCCGACGGGTTCGAGGTATTCGCCTACACGTCCGACGATCCTGCGACAGCCCGGCATCTCGAGGCTGCCGGCGCAGTGGCAGTGATGCCGCTGGGGTCCCCCATCGGAACCGGTCTGGGAATTCTCAACCCCCACAACATCGAGTTGATCTGCGACCGGGCGAATGTCCCGGTGATCCTCGACGCGGGTATCGGCACCGCCTCAGACGCGGCACAGGCCATGGAGCTCGGCTGTGACGGCGTGCTTCTGGCCAGTGCGGTCACCCGTGCCCAGGACCCGGCATCCATGGCCGCGGCAATGCGGCATGCCGTCGAGGCCGGGCGTCTGGCGCGGAGTGCCGGACGTATCCCCCGCCGCCCCTGGACGCAGGGCGCTCTGGCGTCGTCCGCACCGGACGGGTTGATCGGCAGCGGGCCGGGTACGGAGGCGTCATGATGACCGGCCCGCTCACGGTCCCGCTGATCGAGCCCGGGGCGGAACTCACCGCGGAGGAGCTCTCACGCTACGCGCGTCATCTGACGCTCGACCAGGTGGGGATGACCGGTCAGCGTCGGTTAAAGAACGCCCGCGTTCTCGTCATCGGTGCCGGCGGGTTGGGGTCTCCGGCGCTTCAGCACCTCGCCGCCGCCGGGGTGGGCACGCTCGGCATCGTCGACGACGATGTGGTGGAGGTGACGAATCTGCAACGTCAGGTCATCCACGGCGTCGATTCGCTCGGGGCGAGAAAGGTCGATTCCGCCGCTGCGACCGTTGCCCGGATCAATCCGCTGGTGACCGTCGAGCGGCACGCCGTGCGACTGGACGCCGACAACGTCATCGAGCTCGTCCGCAACTACGACATCGTCCTCGACGGCGCCGACAACTTCGCCACACGCTATCTCGTTTCCGATGCCTGCACGCTGACCTCCACGCCCTGTGTCTGGGGTTCGATCCTCCGCTTTGAGGGGCGGGTCTCGGTCTTCTGCTCAGGGCCGTCCCATGACGGAGTGACCTACCGCGACCTGCACCCGGACCTCCCGCCACCGGGTTCCGTGCCCAGCTGCGCCGCCGGTGGGGTCATCGGTTCACTACCGGGAACCATCGGCTCGCTGATGAGTACGGAGGCAGTCAAACTGATCACCGGGTGCGGGGAGCCGTTGTACGGACGTCTCCTCCTCCACGACGGTCTGTCGATGACCTTTCGCGAACTACGTATCACTATCGATACTGATGCTCCACCGGTGACTGCGGTGGAGGACATGGTCCAGGTGTGCACGACCGATTCTCACCCGACGGTTTCTCCTGAGGATCTGGACGCCCGGATGCGGGCGGGAGCTGTCCTCGTGGATGTCCGTGACGCCTGGGAACGTGACGTGGTCAGCATCCCAGGTGCTGTACCCCTCCAACTGTCTGCACTGGAGGAAATCGGTGCCGCAGCCCTGCCGACGGCGCTACGCAGTCGCGATATCATCTTCCACTGCAAGTCGGGCGCCAGGTCGGCCCGTGCTCTGGACGCCGTGGCACCCCATTTCGCCAGGAGGGAGGAGAACGTCGCGCATCTGGAGGGCGGAATCCTGGCCTGGGTCCGCCAGGTGCAACCGGGATCACCGACGTACTGACCGCCCGACTAGCTCCCGCACCGGAATATTGAGCACCGCGCCCTGCGCACCTACCGACAAAATCGAGAACGACGAGCCGACCGACGCCACGGACATGAACGACCCCAGTGATGCCGCGGACATCGACGACCCCGCGCTGGCGAAGGATGCGAAAGAGCCCGCCGAAAATGCGGACAACGCGGAGAATGCCGAGCGCCAGCTCAGTGCGCTCAACAGGGAACGGTCAGAACGAAAACTCGCGATAGAGGATGCCACGGTGTTCTCCTACGTCACAGGTCGGCCCGGTTGTCCTCGACCATACGCCACCGCTGCATTGTCACCCTGCTGACCAACAGCCCGATGAACCCGAAGATCCAGACCACCCCGAGTGCGCACCAGGCGACCCTGAAATCGGCCCAGGCGTAGTCTCCTCCGTCAGAGACGGCGTCGAGCACGAAACCGACCGCCTGCGCAGCGACCATCGCTGCCAGGAATCCCCCCATGTTCGACAGACCCGTCGCCGTGGCCGTGAATCGTCGGTCGACTTCCTCACGGACGGTGTCGAATCCGTAGTTCGCGGCGGGGGCCAGCGCCGGCACGAAGATGTTGATGACCGCCACCGCCGCGAAACTACGGGGATCCGGCGACATGAAGAACATCACCCAGGATGCAGCGACGATCAGCGTCGCCACCATCACGACCTCGGGACGCCGTCGGCCCGCCCGAGCAGATACGACCCCCATCAGTGGGCCGACGAGAACGCTGACGACCATGTTCACCACCAGGATCCCCGAAGCCTGGGACTCGGTGAGCCCCATTCCGAGGGTCATCAACGGAACGCCCCACAACAGCGTGAAGACAACCTGGCTCATCAACGTGAAGTGAATGAAGAACCCCAGCCAACATGCCGGTTGGCGGACAACGAAGGACAACGTTGCACCGATGCTGTTCCGAGCCCCTGCAGACGTGCCGACGGTCGCCGCCGGGGTCGGGTCCGGTGAGTCTGCGACAACGACCCAGGTAAGCAATGCAACCAGGACGCTGCCCGCCCCCAGCGAGATGAACGCTGTCGACCACCCCTGGGAATGCAGCAGCATTGAGAACGGTACGGCGGACATGAATTGTCCGACATACCCCAGTCCCCCGGTCAGCTGGGTGAAGACCGGGGTTTTACGGATCGGT
Organism: Corynebacterium glyciniphilum AJ 3170; assembly: GCF_000626675.1. Classification (NCBI taxonomy): domain Bacteria; kingdom Bacillati; phylum Actinomycetota; class Actinomycetes; order Mycobacteriales; family Corynebacteriaceae; genus Corynebacterium; species Corynebacterium glyciniphilum. The sequence continues at coordinate 2,146,945 of NZ_CP006842.1, forward strand.
ATCCAGGCGGGCAGGATACGCATGACCGACAGAAACGCCGTGGCATCTGCGGTCCCGACAATCACCCGGGCCAGGATCGCAACGGGAAATGAGGACGTCACGCCGAGCAGGACCTGACCGATACCCATCATCAGGGCTCCGACGACAAGCATCCGTCGTGCGCCGAACCGGTCGATGAGCATGCCCATCGGGATCTGGGCACAGGCGTACACGCCGACCTGTACGGACGTGAAGACGGCGAGACGGGACGCGTCGATCTGGAAGTGCTCCATGGCCTCGACCCCCGCGACACCCATCGACGTCCGCCCGGTGATCGCCAGGATGTAGGCAATGACACCGGCGAACCACACCATCAACGCGCGGCGGCTGAGACGGTCGGAAGGAGCAGGTACTTTTGCAGTGGAGTCGGGCACGTATGCCCACCTTAGACCCCGGTAGCTCCTGCCATGGTTCCGCCCCAATCACATGAGTGACAGGATCCCCCGCACCAGTACCGTCACACCACCCAGCGCTGCCATAGACACGGCAAGCATCCGTGCCTTCTCCCGGTCAATCCGGCGGCTGAACACCATTCCCACAGCGATCCCGATGACCATCGCCACCACCGCTGCCGGCCAGATACCCCAGGGCTCACTGGAGATGTCGCCCGCCCCCGTGAAGTACTTGATGGCGAAACTGACCAGTCCGGAGACGATGAACAGCGGCTGGAGGGTCGCCGCGAAGGTCCGCTGATCCCAGCGGGACGCCTGGGCGTACACCGTAATCACCGGCCCTGCCACACCGGCCAAGGTGTTACTGAATCCGCCAATCACACCGGATACCGCCGCCGGGAGTCTTCCTGACACAGCGGGGATGAACCGTTTGCCGAAACTGGTGACCCCGAGCGCGATCAACAACAGTGCTCCGACGACGACCTGCAGCACCGCCGGTGACATCACATGGATCAGCCAGGTTCCGGGAACCGCCCCGAGAACCATGACGGAACCGATCAGGGCGAATTTTCCCCAGTCGACGTCTCTACGCACAGTCACCGTGGACATCGCGGCATTGATCGCCGCGAGTGCGTTGATCACCATGATGCCCTCGACCGGACCGATGGCGATGCTGAGCACCGGGCCGCCGATCAGTCCGACCCCCATACCGGAAACCCGCTGCATGCAGGACCCGATGAGGATCGTGACGAAGACCAGCAGTATAAGTTCCATTCACAACAACTTATACGCCGCCAGCGTGTCCCCGGACGGGCGGGGGCACCGGGGCAGGGGGCGTCTCCGATAGGATTCGTGTCTGTGAGATCCATGAGTTCAGCGGCCGCAGCACGCTCCACGCCCCGGCGACGGTGGCTGTCCCACCCCGTCGTCGTCGCGGTCGGCTGGCTCATCGCCCACCTGGTCCCCGTCGTATGGATTCTCTCTGCCGGGACCTCTACCGGCGACATCCGTTATTACTTCAGGGGACTCACCGGCATCGAACCTGGTGCCATGGACGAGTACCCAGAGGTCGGCACCTGGCCGGCACGTCTCGTCGAGCGGATCACCACACTCGGCGGACAACGAGCCGACACCGGCGCGGAGGACGCATTCGTGGTCGGCTTCATCACCCTGTCAGCGCTGCTCTCTGCCCTCTTCACCTGGTATCTGTGGCGGTCAGGCAAGGGAACGGTCTCCTGGTCGGCTTGGTTCTGGATTCTGTTCGCCGGTATGTCCGGGCCGATCTTCCTCACCCGTCTGGATATCTTCCCGGGCCTGCTCGTCGCTGGCTTCGCAGCTCTGTTGCTGGCGGGTTCCCGCTGGTCACACCTCGCGACTGTCCTGCTCGCTGCAGCGACGATGATGAAGTTGTGGCCCGGCGTGCTGGGGGCTGCCCTGGTCGGCGGGATCCGTCGGACGGCGACATGGGTCCGGGTGTGCTGGTTCTTCGGTTCGTTGGCAGCGCTGTGTCTGGTCGTCGTACTCGTCGGCGGTGTCGACCGCCTCATCTCCCCGCTGACCTACCAGGGGGACCGCGGCTTGCAGGTGGAGTCCATCGCTGCGACACCGTGGGTTCTCGCCTCCGCGTTCACGCGCGGCGACGGCGATACACCCTGGTCCATCAGTTACGCGACCTCCAAGAGTTACGAGATCGCGGGGCCCGGCGTTGACGTCACATTGACGGTGATGACCCTACTGACGGCGGCAAGCATCATCACCGCCGTGCTCTGGGCTGTGGTACGGCTACAGCGGGATGACTGGACACCGATGCGCGCGGTGGCGTTCAGCGTGGCCCTGATCATGCTGATTATCGTGACCAACAAGGTCTTCTCCCCCCAGTACCTGGCGTGGGTCGCCCCGGTGGTGGCGGTCGCGCTGCTGGCGTCCCGCCGTCGAGTGGTCACCGTGATTGCGGTGGAGATACTCGTCTCGGCGGTGCTGACTACCCTGGTCTATCCCGTGTTCTACGACTGGCTGATCTTCAATCCCCCGTATGTGGTCGCCGCGGTTGCACTGCTACTACGCAACGTGGCAGTCGTCGTTCTGGCCGGCACCTGCCTCTGGTGGGCCTTCACTCCGGGCGGGCGGCGTGTGTCTCCGGCTCAGGAAGTCGCCGGGCACGCAGTCGGGTGACGAGGTCGACGGCATCTGCGGTCGAAAGGTCGCGCCCCGCCATCGACACCGGCCCCGGTACGATGTCGAAGCGCACCCCCGCCAAGCCCAGCGCTTTCTGCACCGGCCCCCGGCGATAACTGAGCTCCTGGATATGGGCCGGGGCGATCACCGACACAGCACGGCGGAACAGCCCGTGATGGGAGACCACCGCCGTCAGCTGGCCGTTCCCACCGGCATCCGACACCAGGGTGGTGCCTTGGCGCGTGCGGTCAACCGGCGACACCCAGCGGGCATTCTGTGGGCTCAGGTAGGTGCGTGTGCTGGGGTAACCGTCGCGGGAACGGCCCTCCGGATGCGCTACGGCGGCAATGGCCCCGCTGTCCAGCGGCGTGAGTGTGTCAAGCACATGGAGGGCGAGCGGCAGGTCACCAACCGGGAGAACAGTGGTCGTCGAGCCTCCTGATTCAGACTCCGCACCGTATCCTGCCACGTCGACCCGAACTTTCCACCAGCCGAGCAGTCGCCACGCTACGGGTTGCGACACCTCCACCGCATGGACGCGGGCCAGAGGGACGGACTGCCGACGTCGTTCCGTCAGGCCAAAGGTGATCCCCAGAACATCGCCGTCGAGTGTAGCGGTGAATCGCCAGCTGGTGTTCAGCACTCCCCAGACCCATGGCACGGCACCGGCGAGGACCGGCAGCAGCACCGCCAGTCCGACGGGGGTAGCCAAAGCGACGACGGCACCTGCCACCACCAGCACGGTGGCACCGGACAGTGCGGCCGCCACAAGGGAGCGGGTGATCGGAATCGTGGGGACGACAACACTGCTGTGGTCCTTCGCCGCCTCCTTCCTCTGGTCCGACTGGTCCGGGCCACCGTGGACGAGCGCGAGCAGGTGGGAACGCAGGTCCTCAGCGTCCTGGCGCGGAAGATACTCCACCGCGACGGAGCTTCCCGATCCTCCGGCAGTCTCCACTTTGACCCCGGCGAGGCGGAACAAGCGTGGTGCCAGCGGCTCCACCAGGTCGACAGCCTGGACGCGGTCGAAGCGAGCCGTGCGGAGTTGTCGAGAGACCACTCCTCGTCGGACGGCGATCTCCTCCTCATCGATCCGGTATCCGGCGGCCCTCCACCACGGCAGCGAGACGACCCAGCCAATGAGGAAGATGACCGGAATCGCCACAAGGACCGCCACGACGACCAGTGCCGTCGGCAGCGGGGAATCCTCCAGCAAGTCGCGCAGTCTCCCCAGGGTCTCCGCCTGCTGGGCAGCGATGACGGCGACGATACCGACGAGAACCGCCCACATGCGCAGCAGCGGGCTCAGCGGGTGGACGCGACGCCACTTACCGTCGGCCGCGTTGTCGGTCGCATTGTCGGTCGCGTAGCCGGTCACAGTCCGCTCATCCTCTCCCGCGCGGCGACGGCGAGGCGGTCACGCAGAGCGTCCGCATCAGCGGCGGCCAACCCCACCACTGTCGAGTCACTCGTCGAGGACGCGGTGTGCAGTTTGACCTGTTTAATCCCGAAGGCTCGTTCCACGGGGCCTGAAGTGACATCGACATACTGGATTCTCCCGTAGGGCACCACGGTGAATGTCCACCACAGTCGCCCTTTGGTGATCAGTAGCTCGTCCTCGGTCTCCAACCACCGCTTCCGCGACGCCTGGGCGGGGATGAGCCAGATCTGCCAGATGAGCAACGCCACCAATACTGCGGCTACAACCCAGAGAATCGTGGAAGCGAGACCTGGGACGATCAGCGCGGCAATGACCGCTGCGATCACGGGCACGACCGTCCACGGCAGATCCGACACATAGCGGGCGGGCACGTATCGTCCGGACACCCGGTGCATCGAGTCAAGGAGGGCCAGGGGCGAAGAAACCTCGGGGGTCTGATCGGTCATGGCCCCAGTGTCGCATATCCCTAGAGCGACAAAACGTGCCGGACGGTTGACGCCGCCTCTGCGACGTATCCTCCGCCGAACACCGCCGCGTGAAGGTAGAGCACGTGGAGCCTGTGCAGGGGCAGCAGCTCCCGCCATCCTGAGGGCAGCTCGGCTGCTTCGGCGTAGGCATCGAAGATCCGGTCAAGGTGCGGAGCACCGAACATACTGAGGAAACCAAGGTCAGTCAGCCCGTGACCACCGTGGGACGACGGGTCGATGAGAACCGCCCCCTGCGGAGACCACATCAGGTTTCCGGACCACAGGTCGCCGTGCAGCCGTGCCGGTGGCCTGCCGTCATCGAAGTCACCCGTGGTGAGCCTTTCGAGCAGTAAGTCTGTCCCCCGGATTCCGCCGGGGACGCGATGCGCCAGCGGCGCCAGCACCACGTCGGCGTAGTAGGACCCCCACGTCGGGTGTGGGGCCAGCGGCAGTTCAAGCAGGCTGTCGTTCGGCCCCTGGTATCCGGGTCCGTGCCAGCCAGCCGGCCCCGACCCGAACGACGCTGCCCCACTCGCATGAGTGACGGCGAGACGGCGTCCGAACTCCTCTGCGGCCGGTGCGTCGGGTCGGGCGGAGGTGACCCTGCGTAACAGGAGGTTTCCGGCGTCCGTCCGAGCCCGCACGCCGGCGACGGGCACCCCACCATGCCCTGCGGCGTCGTGGAGCCAGTCCAGGCAGGACTGCTCCCAGGCACCGGGCCGTCCCGGATTGTGCTTCTTAAATGTCGTGGCCTCGACCAGGTGCGGGAAGGTGGTGAACATCAACGGTGCCAGCGGATGTGCAGGATCGTCGGGCGTGTGATCGGGTGTCCCCACCGGCAGCCACCGGGCATCAGCGATTTCGGCGGCGACGACCGGGGAGACGTCAGCATCTCCAGAATGCATGAAGAGGTCGGCGGTGACTGCCTTCCCCTCTTCATTGGCGGCTGGGGCGGTGAAGGTCCCGATGAATTCAAGGGAGGATGGTGGAACGTCGATTCCGGTTTCTTCACCGACTTCGCGGACCGCCGTAGCACTGGCCGGTTCACCGGGCTCGGGTTTCCCGCCGGGGTACTGGTACAGACGGGTGCCGTGTTTGCGGACGGTCAGCACCTCACACCCACCTGAAGCATCAGGAGCATCGCGGAGAAATGCGACGGCACTGACACGGATTCCGTCGCCTGGCGCCGCACTCACCGGAGAGCACGACGGATCGTCGACACCGTGACAGCGCAGCTGCTTTCCGCATCCCTTTCGTGGTAAGCGCGACACACGTCTGCACCGTGCTGCATCAGGAGCAGCAACGCCACGCTGAGTTCCTCGGAGAGCAGTTCGAGGGCTTCCTCGTCACGCACCACGGCAGCGACAGCGCTCTGCAACGCCTCTAGATCATGCCCACCGACCCCGGGGGCCGGGCAGGCCCGGGAGATAAGCAGCCGCAGGTAAGCATGAGCCACCAGGCCGATCGCGTTCCCGTTGTCCTGCAGTTCAGCGATATGTCGGCGGAACTGCAACATCGACGGCATGGTGACGTGCCGGTCGCGCCACCGGGCAGTGGCGTGTGCGCGGTCCAATGCTCCGGAGAACTGATCTGTGGCACCGGAAAGCCCTGAGCACAGGGATGCCAACGAGACTGTGTCCACAGCCAGTCCGGGAGTGGACAGCGACGAACGTAGGATCCGCAGTCCCTCCCAGTGCTGCTCGAGGTAGGCGGCCCGTCCGGCGAACGGTAACGTACCGTCGCCCATACGCTGGAAGACGGTCGAGCGTTGAACACAGTTCAGAGCGGAGTCCCCCGCAACATTCAGGAGGCCAACGACCTGGGCGGTATCAAGCGGCGGCAGCGCGTCATGGATACCGACATGGGCACTGGAAGTCTGCTGTTGCACGTTAATCACCGTCCTGGGATCCCGGGATGTACCGCTACGCGGCCTGACATATATTTCGTGAGCCTACCCTAATGGAGCTGGGTGGGCCAGCGGTGCTCCAGTACCCTGCGAAGCCCCTCGAAGACCCCGGAGTTGTAGGCGAAGGCGGCGCGGGCGGCTGTGAGAAGACGGTGCCGTTCCTCGTCACCGAACTCCATCGCATCCAGCGCCCCACGGTAGGCGTCCCGGTAGCGCTTGGGTTTGTCGATGTGCGGGAAACGGTAGAAGGCCGTGGCCGACTCATCCACACCGTAGTGACGCGACATGAGCCGGCCGATGACCTGGCCGCCCGCCAGATCACCCAGATACCGGGTGTAGTGGTGGGCGACGAGTGCCGGGACGTCACGTTCCCGGCCGATGCGCTGCAGTTCGGCGACATACGCGGCCGTCTCCGGGAGCGGAGCGGCGCCCACGGTGCCCCCGAGCGCCCGGAGATCCTCCTGCAGTACCGCACGGCGGTCCAGCAGACGGTCCGCGACCGCGCCCAGACGGGAGTCACCCGTACAGGCGTCGACCGCATCCTCCAGAGCCGAGTAGAACAGATACGCCTGTTCCTGGAACGAGACGAACGCGGAGGCGTCCAGACTTCCGTCCAACAGCCTCTCCATGAACACGGAATGTTCCGCGTTCTCATGGGCCTGCCGGGTCTCCTCCCGGAGCTCCTCGGAAAGCAGGGTGGTTGCCGTCGCCATTGTCGCGTCTGTTCCTGTCCTCGGTTGTTCGCGTTCGATCAACATCGTGTACAGGCCATGCTAACAATGGAGACCCTTACCCGGATCATCCGAAAGTTTGATCAGGTGGCCGACGGAGTCGGACGGATCCACAGTTCGCCGTGTATCTCATCGACACTGACCGGCCACTCGTAGACCCGCGACAACCTCTCGGTGGTGCAGACCTCAACCGGCGAGCCGACCGCGTCGATCCGCCCGTCGCCGAGCAGAGCCAACCGGTCGCAATACTGTGCAGCCAGATTCAGGTCGTGGAGAACCACGATAACCCCGACTCCCCCGGCAGCGATGCGCCGCACGGACCGCATGGTGCGTTCCTGGTGCCCGATGTCCATGGCCGCGGTCGGTTCGTCCAGCAGCGTGCAGCGGGCCTGCTGCACCATCACCCGGGCGAAAGCCACGCGGGCTCGTTCGCCGCCCGACAGCGTGGTCACATCACGGTCCTGCATCTCCAGCATGCCGACGTCGCGCAGGCAGGTATCCACCAACGCGTGGTCCGCCCCGCGGTCCTCACGTTCATTGGCTCCGCGGCTCCCCACCCACGCTGACCTTCCCATCTCCACGACGTCCCGGACCAGGTGCGCGAACGACACCCGTGAGTCCTGCAGCATCACCGACCGCGTCCTGGCAGCCTCCCTGACCCCGTACCGCCGGTAGGGACTTCCCGCCAGAAGGACCTCGCCGGACACAGGTTCAATGTCGCCGGAGAGCGCACCCAACAAGGTCGACTTGCCGGCACCGTTCGGCCCGATCAGGCCCAGAACCTCGCCGGCGTGTAGATCGAGATCGATACCGTGGAGAATTTCGGTGCCGTGCCGCCCGTTCCGCGAACCACCGACCGTGACGACCACCCCGTGCGCGGAAAGAATTACCTCTTCACTCATCCGACGACACCGCCCTTCTTCAGCATGCGGCGCAGCAGGATGAAGAATGTCGGCCCGCCGACAAGCGCGGTGAAGATTCCGATCGGCAGATCGGCGAAAGCAATCAACGTGCGCGACGCCAGATCCGCGAGCAACAGCAGCACAGCGCCGCCCAGAGCCGACAGGGGCACCAGCCACCGGTTCGCCGGTCCGGTCAGCTGCCGCAGAATATGAGGCACGATCAGACCGACGAAACCGATAATGCCAGCGAAGCTGACGGCCAGGGCAGCCAGAGCCGTCGACAGACCGATGATCGCGACCCGCATCACCGCTACATTCACCCCGGCATGCCCCGCCGCGCGTTCCCCGAGGCTGAGGACATCCAGCCGTCCTGCGATGGCCACCGATCCGAGGAGACACAGAACGACCGGCAGAGCCACGATGGCGACCTGGTTCCACTGGGCGCCGTTGAGTGAACCCATCTGCCAGAAGATCACCTGCTCCCGCGACGATGTCGGAGCCAGGAAGACCAGGAAGGAGATCGCCGCCCCCGCGACCGCGTTGACCGCGATGCCGGTGAGTATCAAGGTCAGTACCCTGACTTCCCCGTTGATCGACGCGAGGCGGTACACCGCAACCGTGGTCAGCACGCCGGCGAGGAACGCCAGCACCGGCACTGTCGCCGTGCCCAGCACAGTGATGTTCAGGACGATCGCGGCAGCGGCGCCCACCCCGGCTCCGGAGGTGACACCGATGACGCTGGGTTCAGCCAGCGGATTGCCGAACAGTCCCTGCAGGAGTGTTCCCGCGACCGCGAGAGCGGCCCCCACCAGCAGGCACAGCATGATCCGGGGAAGACGAATCTGCCAGAGGACATTCGCGGCCCTGGCCGCTTCCCCCGTGCTTTCTGTGTCACCTAGCCCGGGGCCGTGTGTCAGGGCCGACCAGACCTCGGCCGGGGACAAGGTGAACTGACCGAGGACGAGATTAACGCCGACCGCCGTGAACAACAGGACCACCAGCACCACAAGGGTGGTCAGCCGCGTCGCCCGACGCCGTGTGAGGGTATCCGGCATCCTTCTAGTCACCGAACTCCGCGTCCGTGACCTCTTCACCCCAGAACACCCGGTCCACCACCCGGCGCGCACGTCGGGTGGTCTTCAGGTAGTCGTCGAGGAACCCCTGCGAATCCTCCGGGTCCCAGTTCGCCGCCGCAGCGATATTGACCAGCTGCGGCCCGGGCCCCGGGAGCTGGTCGCGTCGTTTGGCGTCAGCGAGAATGATCGCGTTGCGCGCCCGGGTGGCCACGATCCAGGCGTCCCGGAGTGTGTCGACATCAGCTTCGGACAACAGGCCTGCGATCCGGATCTCCTCGAGGACCTGCAGTGTGGACGTGTTGTGCAGATTGGCGATGCGGTGGCAGTTCTGCATCGTGAGCAGCTGCACAGTCCACTCGATGTCAGTGAGACCACCACGTCCCAGTTTGGTGTGCGTGTACCGGTCCGCGCCGCGTGGCAACCGTTCACCGTCGACGCGCGCCTTCATCCGGCGCACCTGTTGGACGGTCGTGCGGTCGACTCCCCCATCGGGGTAACGGAACTCGTCGATGGTCCGCAGGAAACGGATACCGAGATCCTTGTCACCGGCAATCCACGTCGCACGCAGCAGTGCCTGGTACTCCCAGATCTCACCCCACCGCTCGTAGTAGGCGCGGTACGACGCCAGCGTGCGCACCGTAGGACCACTGCGCCCTTCAGGCCGCAGGTTCAGGTCCACCTCCAGAGGCGGATCCTGCGACGGACGCGACAGCCGGGTCCGGAGCCGTTTGGCGATTCCACTCGCCCAGGTCACAGCGTCCTGGTCGGTCCCGGCTTCACCGTCACCGTCTTCGTCGACGGCATCCTCGCCGTCCATTTCCTCCGGGATAGGTTCACAGACGAACATCACGTCGGCGTCGGAACCGTAGCTCAATTCCGCGCCGCCCAGTCTCCCCATGCCGATCACACTGATCAGAGCGGGTGCGTTGCGGTGGTTCTCGTCTTCCCACGCCCGGATCTCCGCGCGCAACGCTGCCTCGAGAACGGCGTTCCAGATCAACGACAGAGAGCGGCAGACTTCCGGTGTGTCGATCAATCCCAGCAGGTCGGCGGAGGCGATCTTCGCGAGCTCGGTGCGACGCAGCGAGCGTGCCACGGCGATGGCCGCATCCGGGTCACGGTGGCGTCCCGCCGCAGCGACGAGAGAGTGACTGCGCACGGAGGCATCGTGCTCCAGCAGTTTCGGGCCGTTGGCCCCGTCCGACAGCATGCGTACCGCCTCCGGTGAGGCGATAAACAGGTTGGCGATGTACGGCGAGGTCCCGAGGATCCGCATCAGGCGTTTGCCCACGATGTTCTCGTCGCGCAGCAACCGCAGGAACCATGAACGGTCGAACGCAGCCTCCGACAGCTTCCGGTACGCCAACAGGCCGGCATCCGGGTCGACGGTGTCGGACAACCACTCCATCAACGACGGCAGGATCATCGCCTGGATACGGTCCTTGCGGGTCGTTCCCGAGGCCAGCGCCGACAGGTGGTCCATAGCGCGCGACGGGTGCAGGTACCCCAGAGCGGCGAGCTGACGCTTCGCAGCTTCCGGAGTGAGCCGAAGTGCGTCGACCGGCATATTGACCACCGAGGACAGCAGCGGTCGGTAGAACAGCTTGTTGTGCAACTGCCGGATCTGGTTGCTGACCCTGCGTACCTTGGCCGACAGCGCGGCATCCGCGCCTTCCTGGCCTTCTCCTCGCACACCGGCGGTGCGTGCCAGGCGGAGTCGTCCCGCCTCATCATCCTGCTCAGGAAGGGCGTGGGTGCGCCGGAGGTGCTGCAGCTGCAACCGGTGCTCCAGCAGTCGCATGTACTCGTAGCAGGCGATCAGGATCTGCCCGTCCTCACGGCCGACGTACCCGCCATCCACCAGGGCGGTAAGTGCCCGGACCGTGGAGCGCACCCGGAGGGACTCGTCGACACGGCCGTGCACCATCTGAAGCAGTTGGATAGCGAACTCCACGTCGCGCAGCCCGCCGGGACCCAACTTCAGTTCCAGGGGAAGCAGGTTGTCCGGGACGTTGTCGATCACCCGACGACGCATCGCCTGCACATCAGGTACGAAGTCCTCCCGCTCGGCGGCACTCCACACCATCGGTGCCAGCTGTTCGACATAATCACGGCCCAGGTCCAGGTCCCCGGTCATCGGGCGCGCCTTGAGCAGCGCCTGGAACTCCCAGGTCGAGGCCCATCGCCGGTAGTAGGTGAGGTGCGACTCCAGGGTGCGTACGAGCGCACCGTGGCGTCCTTCGGGCCGAAGTGCGGCATCGACCTCAAAAAACACCCGGCAACCGATGTTGATGAATTCTCCGGCGAGTCGGGTGGTCTGGGCGTCCGCAGGTTCGGCGACGAAGATGACGTCCACGTCCGAGATATAGTTGAGCTCCCGTGCGCCGCACTTACCCATGGCGACCACCGACAGCTTCGCCGGGACCGGCCCGGACGGATAGACCGTCGCGGTGGCAACTGCCAGTGCCGCGGTGAGCGCGGCATCAGCCGCGTCCGCCAGTCGCTCCGTGAGAACCTCGAACGGCAGTGGGTCGGCCGTCGGCTCGCTCCCGCCGAACGTGTCCGCCAGGTCAATCGCGGCGATCCGGGCGAGAACCGTGCGGTAGGCCGTACGCATCGCCCGGTCGGCGTCCACGCCGGTCACTGTGGCACGGAGGAGGAGGGAATCACCGTCGTGTCCGTCGACGCGTTCTGCCCCCACCGCGGTTGTGAGCGCCTCCATGACCTCGTCCCGGCTGGGCAGGTCACCGGCAAGTTCCGGCCAGATGCCGGGATTGGCGACCACGTGGTCTCCCAGCAGGGTGGAGCCGCCGAACAGCGCGAGCAGCCGCACCCGGAAAACAGCGTCCCCGTCGATCTTCTCCAGCAATGCCGTCGAGGACGTGTCGCTGTCGCGGTCCTCACCGTCGCGTCCGTCGAGGGTCTCGACCAGTCGGACCACCGCGTTCAGCGCCCGGTCCGGGTCCCCGGTAGACGCCAGGACGCTGAGGACGGGGCGGTGCTCCTCGTCGTCCCACCCGAGCCTTGCGAGGTCATCGGGCGCGGACGGCCTGGTCAACCCCAGGGACACCGGGGATGGAACTCGACGACGGGTGGTTCGCGGCTGATTCACCGGGGGCTCAACTCCTGGGCTGTGGCATCGTGGTGGCGCACTGGGCTCCGTACCATCGTAGTGGATGCCCGGCTACCGGTTCCGACGTCGCCCCAGGGGTTAGAACTCCAGGTTGTGCGCCAACTCCCACGGAGTGACCTGGGACTGGTAGGACTTCCACTCCTCCCACTTGTTGCGCAGGAAGTACTCGAAGACGTGCTCGCCGAGGGCGTCGGCGACCAGTTCGGACTTCTCCATCTCGCGCAGGGCGAGATCCAGGTCCGTCGGCAGGTCCTTGTACCCCATCGCCATACGCTCCCGTCGGGTCATGCCCGCCACGTCTTCTTCCACCGGCGGGTGCAGTTCATATCCTTCCCGGATACCCTTCAGACCGGCGGCGATCAGCACCGCGTAGGTGAGGTAGGGGTTGGCCCCCGAATCGGGGGTGCGGATCTCAACCCGGCGCGACGAGGGCTTGTGCACGGTGTACATCGGCACGCGGATCATCGCCGAACGGTTCGAGGCACCCCACGTCGCTGCGGTGGGGGCCTCCGCCCCACTGGTCAAGCGTTTGTAGGAGTTCACCCACTGGTTCGTCACCGCTGAGATCTCCGGAGCATGTTCCAGGATTCCGGCGATGAACGACTTCGCTGTCCCCGACAGATAGAACTGGTCGTCCGGGTCGTGGAAGGCATTGTTCTCACCCTCGAACAGCGACATGTGGGTGTGCATGGCCGACCCGGGATACTCGTGGAAAGGTTTCGGCATGAACGTCGCCCGTACGTCATTGCGGGTAGCGACCTGCTTGACCATGTAGCGGAAGCTCATCACGTTGTCCGCCATTGACAGGGCGTCGGCGAACCTCAGGTCGATTTCCTGCTGCCCCGGACCTGCCTCGTGGTGCGAGAACTCCACCGAGATACCCATAGACTCCAGGGCCGAGATCGCGTCCTGGCGGAACAGCGGGGCAGCATCGGTGACCGCCTGGTCGAAGTAGCCCCCGGTGTCCGCGGGAACCGGGCGCCCGTCCGGGCCGTTGCCGTTCTTCAACAGGAAGAACTCGATCTCCGGGTGGACGTAGCAGGAGAAGCCCTCGTCTGCCGCGTTACTCAGCTGACGGCGCAGAACCTGGCGCGGGTCCGCCCAGCTGGGCTCACCGTCGGGCATTGCGATATCGCAGAACATCCGCGCAGTGAGCACCTGGTTGTCGCCACCTGCAGTGTCCAGCGGGAGGATCTGGAACGTGGACGGATCCGGCTTCGCGATCGTGTCAGACTCCACGACGCGCGAGAACCCTTCGATAGAGGAACCGTCGAATCCGATTCCTTCGGCGAACGCGCCCTCAAGTTCCGCAGGGGCGACGGCAACTGACTTCAGGTATCCCTGGATGTCCGTGAACCACAGACGGACGAAGCGAATGTCCCGTTCCTCAAGCGTGCGGAGGACGTATTCCTGTTGGCGACTCATGGCCACCATGGTAACGCCCACCCCGACCGACAGCCCCTTTTTCCGGGCCCGGCGGACGGGTTGTTACACATCGTTAACACCTGCCCGTCTGACGTGGCACAATGTCGTGACATGGCTGACAAGAAAGAGACCACCGGATACCTCGCCCCCACCCGTCAGGTCCGCATCGGCGACCTGCGCAAGCGCAAGGGATCAGGCGACAAGTGGGCGATGCTCACCGCCTACGACTATTCCACCGCACGCGCGTTCTCCGATGCCGGCGTCGAATGTCTCCTGGTGGGCGATTCTGCCGCCAATGTGGTCTTCGGCTATCCCCAGACCCAGCAGATCAGCCTGGATGAAATGATCTACATCGCGGCGGCCGTGGTCCGTGGTGCGGGCAACGCCCTGGTTATCGCCGACCTTCCGTTCGGCACCTACGAAGCCTCCGACGAGCAGGCCGTCCGGTCGGCCGCGGAGATGATGCGACGCTCCGGCGCCGCCATGGTCAAGATCGAAGGTGGGGTACGCATCGCGCCCCGTATCCGGGCGCTGGTGGCCGCCGGCATCCCGGTCTGCGCCCACATCGGCTTCACTCCCCAGTCGGTCAACGCCCTCTCCGGCTTCAAGGTTCAGGGGCGCGGGGACGCCGCTGATCAGTTACTCGCCGACATCCGCGCCGTCGCCGACGCCGGTGCCGACTTCGTTGTCCTGGAGATGGTCCCGGCAGATGTCGCCGCCCGCGCCAGCGAGTCCGTCGACATTCCCACCGTCGGCATCGGCGCCGGGCCGGACACCGACGCGCAGGTGCTCGTCTGGCATGACATGGCGGCACTGCCGGCCGACGGCCACCGTCCGAAGTTCGCCAAGCAGTGGGCGCAGGTCGGGGCGGAACTCACAGCCGCTGCCGCGTCCTACAAGCGAGAGGTCGCCGAGGGGACCTTTCCCGCCGCTGAACACTGCTTCTAGTCCCGCCTCTAGTCCTCGTCCCACTCGTCGGCGGCCTTGGTCCGCTCTCTGGCGATCTGGAGGGCATGCTCAGCTTCATCGCGGGACGGATACGGGCCCATGCGGTTGTCCCACCCGGAGGTTTTTCCCTGTGTGACCTCACCGCTGGAGGTGTCGAAGTACCACTGTTGATCGCTCATGCCATCACAGTGTACCCGCGTCAGGCAGTCTGCGTGCGGTGGCGGCGACGGGGGTGCCGAGAGGGCCTGTGAGCCGGATTCTGTGCCGCACCCCGGTGTACAGGGCACACCGTGCGCGGCGGCGATCATCCATCTGGGTCAGCCGTCACCGACTGCCTCAAGCGGTCTACCTGCCCCTTCACCGGCGAGCAGCCGACGGGGCACGGCCACACCGTGGTCCTCACGAAGAGGTACGGTCGCGGCCACTTGACCTTGCTCCCGGTGGGGTTTACCTAGCTACACCGGTTACCCGGCGCACTGGTGCGCTCTTACCGCACCGTTTCACCCTTACCCTGGTTCCCGGACGGACCGGTCGGCCAGGGCGGTCTGTTTTCTGTGGCACTTGCCCGCGGGTCACCCCGGGTTGCCGTTAACAACCACCGTGCTCTGTGGAGTCCGGACTTTCCTCGACGCCGGGCGGACGCCGCCACATGGGCGGACGCAGTCCCCGGCACCGCGATCACCCGGCCCTCTCGACGGATACAACACTAGCACCCGCCTGGGCCCCGACCGTCACCGCAGGTAGTGAGTGTCGTTGACCTCGCGGACCATCGAATGGCCCGGATAGAACTCGGCGACGGACAACCCCGCCAGGTCCAGGTGCAGGGTGGAGTACATCGTGGAAGGAACCTGTAGCGCGTCCCGCAGAATCGCCTTGATCGGCGAGACGTGGCTGACCAGCAGGACAGTACCGGTGCTTTCCAACCCGCCCACCAGAGTGCTGCACCGTTGTTCGACCTGGCTCATGCTTTCACCGCCGAGGGTGGGCACGCAGGTGTCGGCGACCCAGGCTGCATGTTCCTCGGGCCACCGCCGGTGGACCTCATCGAAGGTGAGCCCTTCCCACCGTCCGAAATCGGTTTCGATGAGGTTCCCGTCGGTCTCCACATCCAGTCCCAGCACCCGCGCCGCAGCGTCCGCGGTCTGCCGGGTACGGGTCAGCGGTGAGCAGATGATGCGGTCGATCCCCTCTCCCGCGTCCTGACGTGAGGCCAGGTAAGACGCCGCCCGGCGTGCCTGCTCCTGACCCAGGTCCGTGAGTTCCGGGTCACTGCGTCCCGAGAACACCCCGGCGGCGGACATCGCGGTCTGCCCGTGTCGCAGAAGGAGAACGCGCACCGGATCACCCCGGTCACCGATCCACCCCGGCCTCGCCCGACTGGTCATCACGATCAGCTCGCCGGGTGGATCTGATCGGCGAAGTCAGTGTACGACCCGGGATCCGGCAGCAGCATCGTGTCACATTCGGGGCAGGACGCCGGGGTATCGTCCGGCGCCCGCAGGATCTCCGCCAGAGAGGCCCTGTCCAGGCTCATGAAGCAGGCCCTGCAGACCGAACCGGTCAACGTCGCCGCCCCGACACCGTTCTCCTTCTCGCTGCGTTCATAGCGGCGCAGGAGGTCCGACGGCAGCTCGGCACGCAGCGCAGCGGAATGGTCCTTCAGGGATTCGCACTGGCCGGAGAGCTCACGTTCACGTGCATCCCGACTGCGACGTGACTCATCGAGCGCAACGACAGCACCCTCCAGTGCACGGGCACGGTCGGCGTCCGCACCACTGCGGTGGGTCTGCGCCTCGGCAGCAATCGCCTCTTCCACCTCCTGCAGACGGCGTTCCGCGACGGCCAGGTCATGGGTCAGGTCGCGGCGACGTTCACCGTCGACCGCCGCACCCAGAGACTTGATGTCGTCGCGGCGGCGGGCGCGCAGTTTCGCCGCGTCCTGCCGCATACGCTGCAGCCGCGTCTCATCGTCGCCGGCCGCCTGGTCCGCGGTGACCTTGGCGCGGCGCTGGACGGCCACCTCCTGTTCGAGTCGTCGGACGTCATCAGAAACACGGACCTCGGCGAGCTCTGTCCTCAACGCCCGCCACCTGTTGTCGACGTTCATCAGGTCGTTCACGACAATGCGTGCGGGACGCCTCCGGGTGGTGTCAGAACCGGTCGGAAAATCAGGCATGGGGATGTGCTCCAGACTGTGGTGACGGTGCGTGGACGGTCCACGGGTCGGTACGCAGGTCGATGACGTCGGCGGACAGCCGGGGATCCGCCGCAGCGATGATGTCGGCTGCCTGCGAGCACCAGGGGAACTCGCTGGCCCAGTGCGCTGTGTCGATGACCGCGCAACCTCCGGCACGCAGATGCTCGTCCACCGGATGGTGCCGCAGGTCAGAGGTCACGAAACAGTCGACATCCAGTTGTGCCACCGTACTCAGGAAACTGTCTCCGGCACCGGAGGAGACCGCGACCCTGCGGATCATGCGCTCGGGGTCACCGGCGGCGCGCACCCCCCACCGGGTTGCCGGCAGGCGGTCGGCGACACGACCGGTGAACTCGCGCAACGTCATCGGGGTATCCAGATCCCCGACCCTCCCGATGCCGAAAGCGACCTCCGGGTCCTGGGGCACACCGACGGTCTCGGTGATGTCGTACGCGGGTTCCTCGTACGGGTGTGCTTCCAGGAGGGCGGACAGCACCACCGCACGCCGCGACCGTGGTGCCACGAACTCCACGCGTCGCTCCTCCACCCGTTCCAGCCCCCCGGGGCGCCCGATGTACGGCGAGGCTGCACTGCCCGGTCGGAACTGTCCGGAGACCGGTGACTCGAAGCAACATTCGGTGTAGCGGTCACCCGCCGTCGTGCCGCCTCCCGCGGCGAAAACCGCCGACTTCACTGTCTCGGTCTCCGCAACCGGGACTGTGACACCCCATTTGTCCAGCACTGGAGGAGATGCATCCCCACGAGCTGCGCGGACTGCCGCGGTCGCTGCCGCTGACGACGCACCCAACGGGGCTCCCGGGGTGACCCCCAGCAGCTCCGCCAACCGGTCATTGACGCCGGGGCGTGCGGCGTCTGCACTGGTGTGCGCCGAATACAGTGCAATCCCCTCCCGGATCAACCGGTGCACGATCCGCCCCTTCGGGTGGTCGGCGGGCACCCCGGTGACCCCACGCATCAGCAGAGGGTGATGCACCAGGAGGAAGTCCGCCCCACGTGCGACCGTCTCCTCGACAACGGCATCGGTGCAATCCAGCGCGACCACCACCCGGCGGACCGGCGCGTCTGGATCACCGCAGACCAACCCGCAGGCGTCCCACGATTCCGCCAGCTGTGGCGGGTAGGCGTCCTCGATGATCGACACGACCCTGGCCACCGTGGCGGCCGGTTCACTTGCCTGTTCAGGTGCTTGTTGACTCACACCGACAACGATACGTGTCCGCTCACCCCTGTCACGTCCAGGACACGACCAACAGTAATCGACCCCGGTCGTAGCCTGCGGCGCGGGATTCTGGCACCCTGGAATCCGTGACGGACGCACATGAGCAAGCAGGTAACGGCAGCAGGACTCTACTTGTCGACGTCGACGGGACCCTCGTCGACTCCTATCCCGGCATTCGGTCGAGTTTCCTGCACGCCCTTGAGGACAATGATGTGCCGGTACCCGGGGAGGACCTGCTGCGACTCATCGCTGGTCCGCCAATGGTCGACACCCTGCGCAACCTGGGGCTCGAAGGTGAGCAGCTCGAAGCGACCGTAGCCAGTTACCGCCAGCACTACGACGGCGGCGGATGGCTCGAATCCGCCCCTTTCGACGGCATCGAGGATCTGCTGCGCTCGTGGAAGGACCAGGGTTACACGCTGTCGACGGCGACGTCGAAGTCACTGAGTTCGGCGACACGACTGCTCAAACACTTCGACCTCTACGACTACTTCGACGTCATCGCCACCGCCTCCGACGACGGCGAGCGACGTGCCAAGGACGCCGTCGTCGCCTACGGTCTGGAACAACTCGGCGCCCCCGGCGGCCCAGTGACCCCCGCCGCCGAGGGAGGCCCGTCCCACCGGGACAACCTGCTGATGATCGGTGACCGGATCCATGATGTCGACGGGGCGCGGGCCTACGGCATCCGCACTGTCCTCGTGGACTGGGGTTACGGTATCCGGGACGAGCACAGGAAAGCCGACTACTCTGTCGCCGACGCCGCGGAACTCGGGCGCCTGGTGGAGGAATGGTCGGACGAGCGTCCGCATATCTGCGTGGTGTGCACCGGCAACATCTGCCGGTCTCCGATGGGCGAGATCATGCTGCGACAGGCGCTGGGGGAGGCAGGACTCGCCGATGACATCCGCCTGAACTCCTGCGGAACCGACGGTTGGCATGTCGGTGAGGCCGCCGATCCGCGGGCGGTCGCGCGGCTGCGACAGGACGGGTTCAACGGCTCCGGACACCGGGCCGCCCAGTTCGGCCCCGAGCACCGGGACGCCGACCTCTTTCTCGTGATGACAGCTGCCCACCGTAAGGCACTGGTCAAGCAGGGGGTCCCGGAAGACCGGATCGCCCTGTTCCGCAGTTTCGGTCCCGCCGGCGAGAAAGAGGTCGAGGATCCGTACTACGGGGGCAAGGACGGTTTCGCCGAAGTCTCCCGCCAGCTTGCCGAGGCGATTCCTGGGGTTGTGGAGTGGGCACGCGACCGGGTTGCCGCCAGAGACTGACCGGGGGTGCTGAACGGCACAGGCGTAGCGCTCAACGCAGTTCGAACTCCGCGGAGTCGAGTGTGCCGTGCCGCGAGCATGTCGTCGTCCATCCGTGAGGGGTGACCTGCGCAACGGTCCGTCGTCCGCACGCTGCACAGTACCGGGGAACGTCCAGTCCGGCTTTCTGCGCCGGGGAATAGTCGATGACCTCCCCGCGCCCGATGTCGGCCCCCGTGTACGGGTCGAAGGGGCCGGTTCCACGGTCAGACACTGCGGCTCAAAACCTTGATCGGGAGGTTCAGTCGCCCCACCATGTCCATGTCCTGCTCAGCCGGCCGTCCGAGCGTGGTGAGGTAGTTGCCCACGATGACGCCGTTGATTCCACCGGTCAGCCCCTGCTCCACACCGAGATCCCCGAGAGTGAGCTCACGACCTCCGGCAAACCGTAGCGTGGTCGCAGGCATTGCCAGACGGAACATACCGACCGCACGGAGTGCGTCTTTCCCGTCCATGACAGGCATGTCAGAGAAGGGGGTGCCGGGACGGGGGTCCAGGAAGTTCAGGGGAACCTCGTGGGGGTCAAGGTCCGCCAGCTGGACGGCGAACTCGGCGCGCTGCTCCAGCGACTCCCCCATTCCGATGATTCCCCCGCAGCAGACCTCGATCCCCGCGTCCTTAATGAGCATCATCGTCTCACGCCGGTCCTCCCACGAGTGGGTCGTCACGACTTTCGGGAAGTAGCTGCGCGCCGTTTCAAGGTTGTGGTTGTAGCGGTGCACGCCAACCGCCTTGAGACGGTCAACCTGGTCCTGGGTGAGAATGCCTACCGACACCGCAACATCGATGCCCTCGACGTTGGCGTAGATCTCCTGGACAGCCTGCTCGAGCTGGATCATGAGCCTCTCGTCCGGACCCTTGACGGCGGCGACGATGCAGAACTCCGTGGCCCCCGTCTTCGCCGTCTGCCGTGCCTGCTCGATGAGTTGCGCGATGTCGAGCTTCGTGGAGCGGACCGGGGAGTCGAAGAGACCCGACTGCGAGCAGAAATGACAGTCTTCCGGGCAGCCACCCGTCTTCAGGCTGACAATGCCCTCCATTTCGATCTCCTCCCCACACCACCGCACGCGGACTTCATGCGCCAGGGCCAGCAGGTCCGGGATGCTCTCGTCGGGGAGGTTGAGAATGCGGATGAGGTCGTCATAGTCGAGCCCCCGGCCTTCGTCGAGAACCTGGGCGCGTGCCGTCGTGAGGATGTTGTCCATGGAGACACCCTAACTTGAACACCGTACAAGTTCCACCGGAAAAGTATATTCGAGGACAAATACCAGGTAGACGCGCCCAGAACTGCTCAGAACCGCTCCTGGTCCCGCGCGTTCCTCTTCTCATGGAACCGGGTCCGCGATCCTCCGTAACGTGCCTCAAGTTTGCCGGCACGCGACTGCGCCGCCGGAGCGTCGTCGCCCCTCGCTGAGGTGGTTTTCTCAGCATCGTCCCCGGCGCCC
Source organism: Corynebacterium glyciniphilum AJ 3170 (assembly GCF_000626675.1). Taxonomy (NCBI): domain Bacteria; kingdom Bacillati; phylum Actinomycetota; class Actinomycetes; order Mycobacteriales; family Corynebacteriaceae; genus Corynebacterium; species Corynebacterium glyciniphilum. The sequence goes on from NZ_CP006842.1 coordinate 2,167,775, forward strand.
GCCACCGCGCCTGTGGTCTCGGGCACTGCGGCAGCCACCTCGTCTCGCCGACGTCGGCGTTCACGTACCTCCGCCCACACGAAGTACACCAGCCCCAGCGGAACCATGACCCCGAAAGCGATCCACTGAAGCCCGTAAGACAGGTACGGCCCCGAATCCAGATTCGGCAGATCCAGTGCCGACAACTCGCCGCTGGGATCCGCCACCGGCACCGACGCTTCGTCGAGCTGGACGTAGTCCGCCGCAAGGTCGACCCCCACCGCATCCCCCACCATGGACGTATTCATGCTGTAGACCTGCAGCCGACCATCAGAGGTCATCGGGGGGTTGGCGGGCGGAGCCTCGGACATCCTCACGAAACCCGTGACCGTCACCGGTGTCGACACCGCCTGCAGGACGTTCGGGGCAGCAGTGCCCTCAACCGGACGTGCCCATCCCCGGTTGACGAGGACCGTCGGCCCACCGTCCAGCCGGAAAGGTGTCAGTGCGTGGTACGCCGGCCGACCGTCAACGGGACGGTTCCGCAACAACACCTCGTCGTCAACGAGGAACCGCCCCTGCATCTCGACACTGGTCCATTCCTTCTCGACGCCGGCACTGGAGCCGTCGCCCGGTAGGACATCCGAGGCCGGGACCGGGTCCGCCTCCAACCCGGCACGGAGTCGGTCGTTGAATTCATTGGTGTCATGGTTCTTACCCAGCTGCCACGGCGCAAGCACCGTGAAAGCGACATAGGCGAACGCCACCACCACGACTGCAGTGATCACCCACCCCGGGGTCAGGAAAGACCGCCAGCCCGCCCGCCGACGCCGTCCGGCCCCGGCAGAAGAAGAACGACCGGACGGGGAGGCAGACTCACGCTCAGGAACTGGCTCAGACACCTCTCCGAGTCTAGTACCGTAGGCCTCCCCCGGGACAGTCGGCAGAAACTCCTGCCTGGGCTCACCGTCAGCCGTGGTCTCCGGACCGACGACGCCGAACGCCGAACCAGCCTCCGAGTACCACCACGAGCGCCACCACCGCCGTCGGTATCGCCGTCGACGGAGTTGTCAGGAAGGCTACGACGGGATTCTCGTCGTCCTGACTGCTGTCACTGCCGTCAGAACCGCCGTCAGCGTCACGGATAGTGACGTCACCGCCGTTCGGGTCGTTGTCCGAGGTTCCGTCACCGTCGTCGTCCGGCATTGCCTCAAGCTCAGGCCCGTCACCCTCGCACCCGTCGGCGAGCGCCGCCTGGAACGTCAGCGGATCCATCTCCGCGCCAGCTTCGTAGAACTCCCCCATCGCCGTCGAGCCCTCCGGTGTCAGCGTGGCGCCAGCGTCACCATCGACGATGCCGTCAGTGACGCTGTCCTGGGAGTCACCGTCCGCGGGGGACAGGGACGCGACATTGATGCGACCGTAGTTGTGAGGTTCGCCGTCGGTGTCATGTGAGGTGACGTCGGCGATGAGCATCCCGTCGTCACCGGACATGCGGATCTCCGGATTCGCGACGGTCATGTCGAGAACACCGCCATGGCCGGTGAAGTTGACCGAACCGGCGAACACCAGCGTCACGTCGGTCACCGCCCCGTCCACCACGGATACGACGCCGTCGTCTCCGCTGAAGACAAACTCGCCGTCGCTGAAGACAGCCCCATCCCCCGAGGTCCACCCACCGTTGGCGATACTGGAGGTGATGTAGCTCCTGAATGATTCGCGTACACCCCACCCCATCCGGGCGTCGACGACCCTGTTCGCGGTGGAGTCCTGCGGGTCGCAGGACGTGTCGGCCTCAGCCGCCGGGGAGGGCTGCGCGGCGGCAGGCGCCGGAGCGAGGACGGCCGCAGTACCAACTCCACTGAGGGAGGTCAGAATAGCTACCGAGCCGGCGGAGACGCTTCTCGCAACGTGACCGCGCAGGACATCGGGCAGGAAAAGGGGCAAGACAGAGACCACTGGTGACACATTCCTCAGGATGTCGCAGACCATCTACATTCAGTTAGGCAAGGCTACATCCCGGCGAGTAGAGCAGCCAATCGGGCGTCCCGCGGAACCGGCCGGACATTAGGCCGCAGTCAGGATCTCCCCGCCACCGGGACGGATGACCACCGTGTGCTCAGAGTGCGCGGAACGTGACCCGTCGGCCGTGACAACAGTCCAGCCGTCGTCTCCGACATCCACCCGGTCTGTGCCGGCGAACCACGGTTCAATCGCGAACGTCATACCCTCCTGAAGCTTCAAGCCACGGTGCGCCTTGCCCACGTTCGGGATAACCAGGTCACCGTGCATGTGACGTCCGATGTCGTGTCCGCCATACTCGGCGTTCGGTCGAATGCCGTAATCTTTCGCGACCTTACCGATCGCGTGAGAAATGTCGCCGAGCCGGTTTCCGGCCTTCGCCGCCGCTATACCGGCGTCCAGTGCGTCCCGGGTCGCCTCGATAAGCCGTTCATCCTCTTCCCGGGGCGTGCCGCAGATGACGGAGACAGCGCTGTCACCGCACCAACCGTCGAGGCTGAGGGCGAGGTCGATGCTCAGCAGATCACCGTCGGCAAGGACGGTGGAGTGCGGCAGGCCGTGGAGGGCGCCGTCATTGAGGGACAGACAGACGGTGTTGCGGAACGGACCGTCACCGAAGTCGGGATCGTAGTCCCAATAGCAGGACACCGCCCCGGCGACCCTGATCATCTCACGGCAGCGGTACTCCAGGTCCATGAGGTTGACACCCGTTTCCACCATTCCACTCAGGTCATCGAGGATAGTGGCGACCAGTCGCCCAGCTTCCCGCATTTTCGCGATCTCTGCCGCAGTCTTGATGTCCACCATGGACGGTACAATAATACCGGTAGACGAAAGGAGCAACCGTGGTCAGGAATCCACTCACCGAGTCAGAGATCGAGGCGGGACGCCGCATCGGCCAGGTCCTGCGGGACGCCCGGAACCGCGCCGACCGGACGCTCGCTGCGGTCGCGGCGAAGGCTGGCATCTCCGCTGAGACGTTGCGCAAAATCGAAACAGGACGACTCCCCTCCCCCGCCTTCGGCACGGTCGTGCGACTCTGCACCGCTCTTGAACTGGATGTCCGCGCCATGGCTGACGCCTGGGAGCGCCGCGCGGCAGGGGCCACTCCGGCAGTGTGACCCCGCCACTCAGCATCTTCAGCCCGATAGAGCGAATGATCCCCGGATGACGTGCAGTCGCCGGCCTCGGCGATGGGGGAACATAATCTCCGCAGAACGTAGTCAAAAAGTAGTCACGGAGGCCGTTTCCGGCGGAGACCAGGTGTCCGACGTCATTTCCGTTGGCTGGTCAGTAGTGGTGCGCACTGACGGGTTCGAACCGCCGACCTGCTGGGTGTAAACCAGCTGCTCTTCCAGCTGAGCTAAATGCGCGTCGTCCCCATGCGGTCTCAACAGGACCGCTCAACGGGAACCTCTAGAACTCTAGCGCTTTGTGCCGCCAGGTACCAGACAGGCCCCCTGCCAGCTACCGAGACGCGTCGATGTCGTCTGCACGAGTCCCGCAACCTGGGCGGATTCAGCGATCTCACCGGGCTCTACCGTCCCGGGGGTACCCGCGGCCGGGGTCAGCAGCCAGATCCGACCGGAATCTCCGAGATTCCTTGTCGCGTCGACAAGCCCGTCGACGAGGTCACCGTCGCCGTGGCGCCACCACAGCAGGACAACGTCGACCATCTCATCGGTCTCTTCATCCAGAAGAGCTTCCCCGATGACCTCTTCGAGGCCCTCACTGATCGAGCTGTCAGCATCTTCGTCCCAACCGAGCTCCTGCACGATCTGGCCGTTGGTCACATCCAACATCTCTGCCCAGTCCTGTCCTTCGTGCACTGCTGCGCCGGAGGCGTCTCCCACTTGCGGTTCCCTGACCTTTCCTCTGATATTTCTGGTGCCATTACTTGTTGCACCCTCTGTGAGGGTACTTCGCGTAGATCTTCCGAGTGGCATATTTCACCATTCGTACGGAGCCTCGACACAGCGCGAGACGCGTCGAACGCGACACCCGCAGTTCAAGGCACCGATCTCCCCTGCATAGTAGGGGAAGTATCTGGTCATGGCTAGACGAGGAGCCAACTTCACCGCCATCGCACTGGAATTACCCGCCAGGGTCTTCCGTAGTATCGGACAGTGACAGACCGTCGACAGGCACCGCAGTCGTAATCCTGAACTGCGGGGCACGTCCTTTCCCGTACCCAGGAGGAGCGTCATGACAACTGCATCCAGCAGGTCACCCAAGTCCGACTCGTCGGACAGTAATTTCAGCAGTATCCGCGACGGCGTCGCATCATATCTCCGGGATTCCGACCCCGAGGAAACCAGGGAGTGGATGGATTCGCTCGATGGGCTCCTCGGGGACGCCGGCCCCGAACGCGCCCGATACCTGATGCTGCGCCTGCTGGAGCGTGCCTCCGCCAAGCGCGTCCCGATGCCGCCGCTGCTCTCGACGGATTACGTGAATACCATCCCCACGACCATGGAACCGGAGTTCCCCGGTGACGAGGACATGGAGAAGCGCTACCGTCGCTGGATCCGGTGGAACGCCGCGGTGATGGTTCACCGGGCACAGCGCCCCGGCATCGGTGTCGGCGGCCATATCTCGTCCTACGCCTCTGCCGCAGCACTCTACGAGGTCGGTTTCAACCACTTCTTCCGCGGTAAGGACCACCCCGGCGGAGGCGACCACGTCTTCTTCCAGGGTCACGCCTCCCCCGGCGTCTACGCCCGTGCCTTCCTCGAAGGTCGGCTGTCCGAAGAGGAAATGGACGCTTTCCGCCAGGAGAAGAGCAAGCCCGGTAAGGGGATGCCCAGCTACCCGCACCCGCACGGCATGCCCGAGTTCTGGGAGTTCCCGACGGTCTCCATGGGCCTCGGCCCCATGAACGCGATCTACCAGGCGCGTTTCGACCGCTACCTGCACGACCGCGGCATCAAGGACACCTCCGACCAGCACACGTGGGCCTTCCTCGGTGACGGCGAGATGGATGAGCCGGAGTCCCGCGGCCTTATCCAGCAGGCCTCACTGTATAACCTGGACAACCTCACCTTCGTGGTCAACTGCAACCTGCAGCGCCTTGACGGACCTGTGCGCGGCAACACCAAGATCATCCAGGAGCTCGAGAGCTTCTTCCGCGGTGCCGGCTGGAACGTCATCAAGGTCGTCTGGGCGCGCGAGTGGGACGACCTGCTCGCCAAGGACAAGGACGGCGATCTCGTCAACGTCATGAACTCCACGCCGGACGGCGACTACCAGACCTTCAAGGCCAAGGACGGCGCCTACGTCCGCAAGTACTTCTTCGAGAAGAACCCGGAGACCGCGAAGCTTGTCGAGGACATGACCGACGAGGAGATCTTCGCTCTCCGCCGCGGCGGGCACGACTACCGCAAGATCTACGCGGCCTACCAGCGTGCCCTGGAGACCAAGGATCAGCCGACGGTCATCCTCGCCCACACCATCAAGGGCTACGGCCTGGGCCACAACTTCGAGGGCCGCAACGCCACCCACCAGATGAAGAAGCTGGCGCTGGAGGACCTGAAGCAGTTCCGTGACAAGCAGGAGATCCCGATCTCCGACGAGGAGCTGGAGAAAGACCCCTACCTGCCCCCGTACTTCAACCCGGGACCCGACTCGCCGGAGGTGCGGTACATGCTCGAGCGCCGCGAGGAGCTCGGCGGGGCCGTCCCGGAGCGCCGGAACTCCTACACTCCGCTGCAGGTCCCCGAGGTCAAGGACGTCGCAAAGAGCGTGCTGAAGGGCTCCGGCAACCAGGAGGTCGCCACAACCATGGCACTGGTGCGCGCGCTCAAGGACCTGATGCGCGACCCGGAGATCAAGAAGCGTCTCGTGCCGATCATTCCGGACGAGGCCCGCACCTTCGGCATGGACGCCTGGTTCCCGACGTTGAAGATCTACAACAACCACGGACAGAACTACACGCCGGTGGACGCTGACCTGATGCTCTCCTACAAGGAAGCCACCACCGGACAGATCCTGCACGAAGGCATCAACGAGGCCGGCTCCGTCGCATCGTTCACCGCCGCGGCAACCTCCTACGCCACCCACGGCGAGCCGATGATCCCGCTGTACATCTTCTACGCGATGTTCGGGTTCCAGCGCACCGGCGACGGTATCTGGGCCGCCGCCGACCAGATGGCCCGTGGCTTCCTCATCGGCGCCACAGCCGGACGCACCACCCTGACCGGTGAGGGGCTGCAGCACATGGACGGCCACTCGCTGCTGCTGGCGGCCACCAACCCGGCAGTCGTCGCGTGGGACCCGGCCTTCGGTTACGAGATCGCCTACATTCTGCGGGACGGTATCCAGCGCATGTACGGCGACGGTTCCGGCGAGGACAACCAGGGCGAGAACGTCATCTACTACCTCACCGCCTACAACGAGCCGGTCCATCAGCCGGCCGCGCCGGACGACCTGGACGTGGAGGGTCTGCTCAAGGGCATCTACCTCTACTCCCCCGCCGACCGGCTGATCGGCACCGGGGCGAACTCGACCGGCGACGCAGGTGCGGCCCCGGAAACCGACCTGCACGCCAACATCCTGGCGTCCGGCGTCGGTGTCACCGAGGCCATCCGAGCCAAGGAGATGCTGCGGGAGAGCTACGACGTCAACGTCTCCCTGTACTCGGTGACATCCTGGACTGAACTCGCACGCGAAGGTGCAGCACTGTCCCGCGACGCCCTCCGCCACCCGAGCGCCGAGACCCGGACCCCGTACGTCACCGAACTGCTGAACAAGGCATCGGGCCCGTTCGTCGGCGTGTCGGACTTCGCCACGGACCTGCCGGAACAGATCCGCGCCTATGTCCCCGGCGACTACTCGACGCTGGGCTGCGACGGCTTCGGCTTCGCCGACACCCGTGCCGCGGCGCGTCGGTTCTTCAACTCCGATGCCGAGTCCATCGTGGTTGCCGTGCTGTCCGCCCTCGCCCGTGAAGGCAAGGTCAGCTGGGATGATGTCAACGATGCCGCCGACGAGCTGAACCTGACGGACCCGACGAAGGCGTAGCACCAGTCCTCGGGCCACCTGTTGGTAATGTGGTGCCCGACAGATACGGGACCACAGAACCCAGAAAGGTCGATGTCCGTGGAAATCTCATCGGATGCCCGAGACAAGCTCGCCGAGAAACTCGGCGGTGACCCCGCCGCGTCCGGAGACGGGGCCGCCAAGGGGACGCGTCCGTCCCGCAACGCCCGCAGCGCCTCAGTCGACCCGGTGACACGGATCTCGATGATCATCGAGGACGCCACTGGCGTCGACGTCGACGAGATCAGCGCCGACAGCGACCTGACCGACGACCTGCACATCGACTCGGTCTCGCGCATCGACATCGCCATCCGCATCGAAGATGCTTTCGGCGTACGGGTCGAGGAGGAAGACCTGGACGCCGCACGCACCGTCCAGGACATCGTGCGGTTCGTCGAATCCCGTTCCCCCCGTACTGCCCAGACAGAAGAACCGTGACTGTATGTCCGTGCAGGAGGCTCTCAGTGACGTCGACACCTGGCCGGCGGACGCGGTAGCTGCGGGCGTTCTCAGCGATGGCGCCACATTGACACACGGGGACACCGCGAGAATGTTCCCCTTGGCCAGTGTCAGCAAGCTAATCACCGCCCACAGTGTTCTCATCGCCGTAGAAGAAGGCGCGTTCAGCCTGGACGGAACCGTCGCCGACATCAATTCAGAGTACGACGCCTCCGTCGCCGGCCCTGCGGACGCCACGGTACGCGACCTGCTCAGCCACGCCTCCGGTGTCGGGATGCAGTCGCGGCAGCGGGAGAAACCGGCCCGGTCACGGCGGATCTACTCCTCCGCCGGATACGAGATCCTCGCTGACCTCGTATCAGCCACAGGAATCCCGTTCACCGACTACACACGTGCAGCCCTGTGTGAGCCGCTGGGCATACCTGCAGACACGCTGGATCTCTCCGGCTCTGCCGGCCACGGTTTCAGGGCCTCGCTCTCGGCCCTTCTCACTCTCGCAGCCGAGTTCCTCTCCCCCAGGCTGCTCTCCACCCAGACCTGGGACGGTGCGCTGTCGGTGCAGTACAAGGAACTCGACGGCATCGTCCCGGGGTACGGACGCCAGCATCCCTGTCCCTGGGGGCTGGGGGCCGAGGTCCATGGCACCAAGTCGCCGCACTGGATGGGGCAGACGATGCCACGGGACGTCACCGGCCACTTCGGTCAGTCGGGAACGTTCCTGTGGTTTCACCGCCCCACCGGTCGAGCTGCCGTCGTCCTGACCGACCATGATTTCGGCCCGTGGGCAAAAGAACGGTGGGACGGGTTCAACGACCGACTCTGGAATGAGCTTCAGCCGAGCAACTGATCGAGCCTCGCGTAGCTCATCTCCATCCCGTCCACCATGCCGGTGCCGAGAATCATGTCGCGGGCGGCCACGCCCGGATAGGTGACAACCAATGTCAGCAACGTTCCGTTCGCCACCGGGGAGAACGTCACCTCATTGCGGGTCTCTGGTCCGTCCTCGACCGGTGTTCCGCCGCCGTCAGTCATCATCTCTGTGGTGACAATGCGGTAAGGCTCCTCGGACTCCAGAACTGTGCCGGTGAATCCGAACGCTTCTGCTTCCTGTCCATCCGCGGCCACATCCTGGACCCAGCCGAACCGATAAACTTCGCCGACCGTGGTAGTCACGTCGCATACCGGCATCGACCAACCGTCCGGACCGAGCTGCCAACGCCGCAGCACATCAGCATCATGGTGCGCCCCCCACACCTCCTCCACAGTTCCAGGAAGTACGCGGTTGATCCTGACGAGGGTGTCTTCGAGGATCGTCAACTGAGTCTTGGATCCGGGAGCGACGGGATCAGGGGCCGCAAGCACAGCGTCAAGCTGACTCAGCGCCGCCTCCATCCCTTCGGCCATACCCATCTCGACCATCTGCTGCATGTCCGAGTCACTGGCGAACGACGTCACCATGGTCATTGCCGACCCCTGGTCGGTGGTATCGAACTGGAAGGACATCGTCATCTCAGGTGTCTGCGGATTCGGCGTGCCGGACTCGTCGGCGAAGCCGTCCCGAACCGTGAACGAGTACGGTGCGTTTACGTCGGTGAAGGTCCAGTAGCCCGCCGACCGGTCGCCTTCTGGACCTGTCATGAAGTAATGGGAGCGACCACCGACAGCGACATCGTGTCGGGGGAAGGTCGCGGGATAGGTCGGTGGTCCCCAGAAACGTTCCAGCTGATTCGGATCAGCGAAGGCGTTCCAGAGCCTACCCACCGAGACGGGGTAGTCGGCGACGATCTCGATGGTCGAGTCATCGGTGTTCTTGGTGACAGTACGCACAGGCATGGCGGGCGCTCCTTCAGCGGGAGATCCAGTATATGCACAGCGCACTGCACCTGAATAGGGCCAGTTCATGCCAATGTGTGCGCGGCTACCGGGATCATCGTTACACGGCCAGCGTTCAGAGGGTTTCAGTACGCTTGCACTGACGAGCCCCCCTCCGAATCGAAAAACCGCCGACCACAATGTGGTCGGCGGTGAGGTTCTGCTCCTCCAGCTGGACTCGAACCAGCAACCCTTCGATTAACAGTCGAATGCTCTGCCATTGAGCTATGGAGGAATACTGCGGCCGGGGATGTGCTCTCCCCTGCAACGGAATGGAACTTTACAGAGCGCGGCGCAAAGGATCAAATCACGGCCCCCACCTGCAGCTACACAGGACACGGACGGTCGCGGCAAATGAGGTGCCATCGGTAGTGACGGTACTCTCACTGATCAAGGGGCACCTGCCGGAAGCGATACCGGCCGTATGCTTAAATGTCGTAACGGGGCTATAGCTCAGTTGGTTAGAGCCGCGGACTCATAATCCGCTGGTCGCGGGTTCAAGCCCCGCTGGCCCCACAGTGTGAACGGGCAGTGCTGAGAGGCTATCGTCCCCGCGCGGACGGTAGCCTCTCGGCGTCAGCGCCCCGGGCCCGATCCTGGTGTTATCAATCCCGACTCGTAGGCCAGCACCACCAGCTGCGAACGATCGCGGGCATGCAGTTTAGACAGCAGTCTACTGACGTAGGTCCGCGCCGTCGCAGGGCTGATATGAAGACTCACCCCAATCTCCGCGTTCGATTCCCCGAGGCCGATTCTCGACAGGACTTCTCGCTCCCGATCCGTCAGACCAACGAGCAATTGCGGGCGAACCTGCTCATCACGCTCTGCTGCGAGTCTCTCCAGTACCTTGGTCGTCACCGACGGTGACAATAACGACTCCCCCTGCGCGACAACCCGGATAGCTGCGCGCAGGTCGTCTGGTGTCACGTCCTTCAGCAGGTAGCCGGACGCTCCGGCGCGGATCGCGGCAGTGATGTCATCGTCCTCGTCAAAGGTCGTCAGGACGATCACACGGACACCCTCCAGGGTTGGGTCCGCAACGACCTGGGCCGTCGCAATAATGCCGTCCATGCGCGGCATCCGAATGTCCATCAGCACGACGTCTGGCCGGTGCTGGCGGATGACCGCGAGCCCGGTTTCCCCGTCAGGTGCCTCGGCGACGACGGCAATGTCGCCCTCATGCTGTGACAGGGAGCGCAATCCGGTACGGACAAGTTCCTGGTCATCAACGAGCACGATCCGAATCATGATTCCAACCTTGTCGGAAGCGTCGCGGCGACGGTGAATCCACCGTGGGTCTGTGTGACCAGTCTGCCACCGAGGATCTTTACCCGCTCCTGCATACCGGTTAACCCGAGACCCCCGGGTCTGGTGCCGGAATCGGAGACGCCTTTCCCGTTGTCGGACACCCTAACGACCAGCATCGAGCCGTGGGCGGACACAGTGACCTCCACGGCGGAAGCTCCGGCATGCCGCAGTACATTGGTCAGCGACTCCTGAATGATCCGGTACGCCGTAGCATCCACAATCGGCGAAAGCTCATCTGCCGCGACGTCGACGTGCGTCGTAACCTCCAGACCGCCGGCCCGGGCCTCCTCCAACAGCCCGCCGAGGTCCGCGAGGGAATGGACGCCCCGCGGATTAATGTCCGGTTCCGAACGCAGCAGCCGCAGCATCGTCCGCAGTTCGGTGAGTGTGGCCGAAGACTGCGCCCTGATCTGATCGACGGCGGCGGCAGCCGTCGGGTTCCCGTCACCGAGAGCGTCGCGTGCCACCCCGGCTTGCAACGAAATGACGGACAGGCCGTGCCCGACAGTGTCGTGTAGTTCACGGGAGATGTGCTCACGCTCCAGGACTTTGTTGAGACGAGCGATCTCCTCCTGCTGTGCGACGTACAACCGTCGGGCATGGAGTCCGTAGCCGAGAGAGACCGCGGCGGCGATCAACGCGAGAGTGGATACGGATTCGGTTCCGAGGAGGTATCCAATCGGCTGCGGGTCGTCGCGTACCCGGAAAGCAAGAGACACGACGAAAACCACGCTGCCCCCAGCTACTGCCCACGTCACCAGACCCCGCTCCGCAGTGGAGAACAAGGCCGCAACAACTGGTAGCGCCACGCCGATGGGCGGGTACTCCAACGAGTAGTAGGCGAAGGTGCCCAGGATGCTCAGCCACAGCACGGTCAACGGAAAATGTCTGCGAATAAGGAGTACGCCCCCGAAGGCCGTGACAAAGATAAACGCTCCCAGATCCGGACGATGATCCATACCCACCTGAGACAGCGCGACGACACTGACCAGCACCACGGCGACGACAACCGTCATGGCCGCATCCACCGCCCAGCCGGGGACATCTCTCCCGAGAGAGCGGTCGATTTCCTGGGCACTTTGAGCGCTCACATGACCAACTCTATCGCGCCATCCAGTGGACTGACCTGGGCCACACACTCGCCTGGACTTCGTAGGCCGCCACCCGGAAACGGTACCGGTCACCAGTGCAGTGAGAAAACGCGTCAGGAACCGTACAGGAACAGGAACGAGAATCCAGATGTCCGCAGCTGCTCCCGCCAGGCCCAGCCGGAACAGTAACGGATGTGGGGCCGATACGGCACCTATGTGCCGAAGAGGCCCGGCGAGGCTGTGACTTGCTCATGTGGGTCACGTTAGCGAGACGAATCCGCTGTGACATCCGCCTGAGGTCTCGGTCATTGTCGCTTTTCGACGTAGTCAGCTGTCACCCGACGACGACCGACGACGAGAGCGCAGTCCGATGACGGCGCCTCGGCGGAGCAATAGCGTTCAGAGCATGTCTTCCCTCTCGTCCCCTCGCCCGTCACTCAACTGGTTTCTGATCATCGTCCTCGGCGTCTTCGCACTAGTCAGACCGCTGGTGCGCATCATTGCCTCGCAGACAGGCACCGAGCTCCCCGCTATCATCCCTGTCGCTCTGACACTCGTCGTTACCGCCGGCTGGGTGGCTGCAGCCGTGGCAGCGTGTGTCGACTCCCCCGTTCTGACACTGACACTGGCGGGACTGACCTACGGGGTGCTCGCAATTCTCTTAAGTGCGGTCCTATCCCCGCTACTTGACGGTTCACTGGACGGCCCCCTTGCACAGCCGATAGCCATTGTCCCGGTTCTCCTGCTCAACGCCGCATGGGGTGCGATTGCAGGCGGGTTGTCAGCACTGCTGCTGCGTCGGCGCCGCGACTGATCAGAGGACGCCTACTTCAGCAACCGACCGACCGCCGCCGAGACCTCATCGAGCTTTTCCATGGCCTCGTCCTCACCCTGCTGTGCCGCGTGCAGCACACAGTGCTGCATGTGGTCATCCAGCAGAGCAAGTGCGACGCCCTTGAGCGCAGACTGAACAGCGGACACCTGGGTAAGCACGTCGATACAGTAGGTGTCCTCGTCGACCATGCGGTGCAGACCGCGGACCTGCCCCTCAATACGCTTCAGGCGGGCGAGGTAGCGCTTCTTGTCCGCGCTGTAACCGTGGGTCTCATCACCGTCACCAGATATGCTCGCATGCGGGTCGCAGCCGCACCCGGACGTTTCCACGGATGTTTCCACGGAAGTTTCCTCAGTGAGTAGATTGTCGGGCACGTTCTCTCCTTCGTTCAGTCCCACTCAGTGGTACACACCATACCCCTAAGGGGTATTCCGATCAATAGCCTCGGGCGATCCACTCCTCCAAATGAGGCGCCTCATCACCAATCAACGTCGCATCACCATGCCCGGTATACACCTCCGTCTCCCCCGGCAACGTCAACACCTTCGACCGCAACGACTCAATAATCGTGTCGAAATCACTAAACGACCGCCCCGTCGCCCCCGGACCACCAGCAAACATCGTGTCCCCACTGAGCAACACCCTCGCCTCCGGCAGATACAAACAACACGACCCCGGCGAATGCCCCGGTGTATTAATCACCCGCAACCGCGTACCGGCGATATCAAACACCTGCCCATCCACCAGATCCTCATGCCCGACCCCCGGATGCGTCTGGTTCCACAACATCTGATCACCCGGATGCACATAGATCTGCGTATCCAACCGCTCCGCCAACTGCGGTGCGACGGTGATGTGATCATTATGCGCGTGGGTGCAGATCACCGACCGCACCGTCCGATCCCCCACCGCCGCCACGATGGCCTCGGCGTCATGGGCGGCGTCAACCACAATCACCTCATCATCATCACCGATGACCCAGATGTTGTTGTCGACCTCCCACTCACCGCCGTCCAGGGCGAACACCCCGTGGGTCACGACCCGATCGATGCGCAGCCCCGACCCGGACACCCCGGAGAAACTCCGGCTGGCCCCCGCACCGGTCTGCGCATTGTTGCCCTCACCGTTGCCCTGTGCCATCACAGCTCCACCACCGAACGCAGCACCGAACCCTGCTTCATCTTCGCAAACGCAGACTCCACCGCATCGATACCGACCCGCTCATCAACAAAATCCCCCAACGGGAACCGACCCTGCAGATACAACTCCGTATACATCGGGAAATCCCGCTCCGGCAGACAATCGCCGTACCACGACGACTTCACCGCACCACCCCGCGAGAAGATATCCAAAAACGGCAACTCCAGGGTCATCTCCGGGGTCGGCACACCCACCAGCACCACCCGCCCGGCCAGATCACGCATATAGAACGCCTGGGTAAACGTCGCCGGCAGACCGACAGCATCCACGACGACATCGGCACCGACACCACCGAGGATCTCGTGGACAGCCTGCACCACCGGCTGATCCTCACCACTCGCCCCAGCATCACCGCCGAGCGAACCCGGGTTGATCGTATGCGTCGCACCAAAACCCTTCGCCCGCTCAAGCTTGGCGTCCGACAAGTCCACCGCGATGACCGTCGTCGCCCCGGCCAACCTCGCACCGGCGATCGCCGCCATCCCGACACCACCGCAGCCAATGACCGCCACAGTCTCACCACGGGTAATCTCACCGGTGTTCACCGCCGCCCCCAGACCCGCCATCACACCACAGCCCAACAGACCCACCGCCGACGGATCAGCATCCGGATTCACCTTCGTGCACTGACCCTCATGCACCAACGTCTTCTCAGCGAACGCGCCGATACCCAACGCCGGCTCCAACTCCGTACCATCAGCCAAGGTCATCGACTTAGACGCATTGAACGTATCAAAACAGTACTTCGGCTCACCCTTCTTACACGCCCGACACTCCCCGCACACCGCACGCCAGTTCAACACCACAAAGTCACCCTCAACGACATGGGTGACCCGCTCACCGACAGACTCCACAACCCCGGCAGCCTCATGGCCCAACAGGAACGGGTAATCATCACTGATACCACCGTCGCGGTAGGCCAGGTCGGTGTGGCACACCCCGCAGGACTGGATCTTCACCACCACATCATTGACCCCCGGATCCGGCACGACAATATCGGTCAGTTCGACCTCGGCACCTTTACCCCGGGCGATAACACCCTTGACCGTTGTACTCATCTGTTGAATCTTCCTCTCATCGTGCAGACCTTCGTTCTTCCGTTCAGGATACGGATGATTTCCGTCGAGCGCGGTCGACTGTCAAGGTAGGCTGGTGCCCAGAGCGAACCCCAGAGTAAACCAGGCCTACACTCATCTCATTGAATCCCCAGGAGAGTATTTTTCATGATCCAGCTGGTCATCGGAGCTGCCGCCGGTTACGTTTTCGGCACCAAGGCCGGACGACGCCGGTACGAGCAGATCCGGCGCGGCTATGAGGCTGCGGTCAACTCCCCCGCCACCCGGCGCGCGGTGCAGGCCGGACGTAAGGCCCTGGCTGACCGCCTCGACCCCGACCCACGCATGCGGGAACTCCGCGATCTCCGTGGTGCAGACGACCTCCACGGCGACGCCGTCCTGGAGAATGACGCTGTCGACCACGAAGAGGACGTCTACATCGAGGGCGAGCAGGCCCGCATGCGCGACGGAAAGGGCCGCCGCGTCAGCGACCAGGACGGCACAGGGGGACCCGTCCAGAAGCGGTTCGACCGGTTTACCCGGCGCCGTTCCTGAGACCGGAGCCTCTCAGCCGCGCAGATCGCCGTAGTTCTGCGCCTGTTCCTGCAGTGTGCGACGGTACTTCTCCAACGCCATCAGGTCAGCGAAGGTGTTGTTGTACTCCTGCTTCTTACGCCCGCCCTGGTCGGGACGCATACGCTGCATCCGTGACTTCAACTCGGCGATCTCCATGCCGACCCACCGTTCCTCCATCCGGGCGACCACCGCGCCAGCGTAGAACTCCAACCGATCTCGCTGGCACCGTGGTTCCTCCACCGCCAACTCGCTGATCACCGCCCGGCACATCACGTCGTCCGTGGCTGAACTGACGGCATCCAACCACGCTGCCCCAGCGGCGTGCCCGTCCTCGGAACCGACCGAGCCGACGCCCCCCGCCGCCGCGATTGCCGTCGCTACAGCGACGTACGTCGGATGCTCGAAAGAATCAGGCAACAGACCGTCCGCGTCCGCCCCGACCATCTCCGGCTCCTGCAGCATCAGCTTGAGTACCTCGCGCGCCGGCTCCAGGTGGATGTCAGCAGGATCAGGACGACTGAGCATCGAGGTGACATTCGATCCGGAGGCTGCACCTGCCTTCTCCGCCTCTGCGGAACGCCGCGCCAGCCGTGCCACACCCTCCTTGAGCTCCGGCCCCTGGCTACCCCGCCGGCCCTTTGCTGCTTCGGCGCGGACCTGACTGACCACCTCGGTGGGGTCAGGCCAGCTCAACCATCCGGCGGCCTGGCGTGCGTACTCGTCACGCAGTGCATCGTCCCTGATACCGGCGAGTACCGGGACGATCCGGCGCATTGCTTCCACGCGGCCGTCGATGTGGTGGGTGTCGTAACCGCGGATGACGGTCCGGATCACGAACTCGAACATCGGGATACGGTCGGCGACGATCTCCCGTACCGCGGCGTCACCTTTCTCCATCCGCACGTCACAGGGGTCCATCCCGTCCGGGGCGACGGAGACGTAACTGCGGCCGGTGAACTTCTGGTCCCCCTCGAAGGCACGCAGCGCAGCTTTCTGACCCGCTTCGTCGCCGTCGAAGGTGTAGATGATCTCGCCACGGAAGAACTGGTCGTCCACCATGAACCGACGCAGCAACTGGAGATGGTCCTCACCGAAGGCGGTCCCGCAGGCAGCCACAGCGGTCGGCACCCCGGCCGCATGCATCGCCATGACGTCCGTGTATCCCTCGACCACCACTGCCTGGTGGTCCGACGCGATCGACTTCTTGGCCAGATCGATCCCGAACAGCACCTTCGACTTCTTGTAGAGCAGTGTCTCGGGGGTGTTCATGTACTTGCCGAGGTTGTCGTCGTCGAAGAGTTTGCGCGCGCCGAACCCGATGACGTCGCCCGCCACGGAACGGATCGGCCACAGGAGGCGACGGTGGAACCGGTCGATCGGCCCCCTGTTGCCCATCCTGCTCAGGCCGGCGTCCTCGAGCTCCTTGAACTCGAAACCACGACGCAACAGATGCTTGGTCAGGGTGTCCCACCCGGCCGGGGCATAACCGCACCCGAACGTATCGACGATGTCCCCCTCGAATCCCCGGTCCCGGAGAAAGGCTCTCGCCGTCTCTGCGCCGGCGTCCTCCTCGTCGTGGAAGCGCTCCATGTAGAACTCGTGTGCGGCGCGGTTGGCCGCCACGAGCCGCTGTCGCGTCCCGGGTTCAACCCGGTTGACCGGCCCGCCACCCTCATAGTTGATGCGGAAACCGATGCGCTCGGCACACTGCTCCACCGCCTCGGGAAAACTGACGTGCTCCATCTTCATCAGGAAGCTGAAAACGTCTCCCCCCTCGCCGGTGGCGAAACAGTGGAAGTAGCCCTTGTTCGGCCGAACGTGGAACGACGGGGTCTTCTCGTCCTTGAATGGGCTGAGCCCCTTCATCGAGTCCACGCCACCCGGCGTGAGCTGGACATACTCGCCGACCACCTCCTCGATCGGGGTTTGCTCCCTGATCGCGGCGATGTCGGTGTCCGGAATCCGCCCTCGTGCCATGTCGACCATGATAGCCACCGTCCCGACGAAGTCCCCGATTCGCCTGAACTCGCCCTCACGGCGTCCTAGGATGGCTCCTATCTGTTGCAAAACAGTATCGACGACTACCGCACACCGTTCCGGGGTGACTACCGGACCGCGGTGTGGAGAGAAGAGCAGTGCACCATGAGCAACACCCACTATGACGTCCTGATCGTCGGGTCCGGATTCGGCGGATCCGTGACCGCACTCCGTCTGACTGAAAAAGGGTACAAGGTCGGCATCATCGAGGCCGGGCGTCGCTTCGCCGACCATGAATTCGCCAAGAACAGCTGGCATCTCAAAGAGTTCCTCTGGGCGCCGAAGCTCGGCTTCTACGGTATCCAGCGGGTCCACCTGCTGAAGGATGCCATGATCCTCGCAGGTGCCGGCGTCGGCGGTGGTTCACTGAACTACGCCAACACCCTCTACAAACCCGGTGAAGACTACTTCCACAGCCCCGCCTGGGACCACATCACCGACTGGGAGGACGAGCTCTCCCCCTACTACGACCAGGCCCGGCGCATGCTCGGAGTGGTGACGAATCCGACGGTCACCCCGGCTGACCGTCTGTCGAAGAAAGTCGCCGACGAGATGGGGGTCGGCGACACCTTCCGGATGACCCCGGTCGGGGTGTTCTTCGGCAAGAAAGTAGGACTGGAGGGCGAAGAAGGCGAAACCGTCGCAGACCCCTATTTCGGTGGAGTCGGGCCGGACCGGACGGCGTGCACGGAATGCGGCGAGTGCATGACCGGTTGCCGACACGGCGCGAAGAACACGCTGTTGAAGAATTACCTCTATCTCGCCGAGCAAGGAGGCGCAACGGTCCACGATCGGTCCACCGTCACCGGTATCTCCAAGGTCGGCGCGGACGAGGACACCGGATGGACGGTCACCACCGAAACCACCGCCCCGTTCTTCGGCAAGAAGAAGCGTCGGACGTTCACCAGCGACTACGTGGTCATGGCCGCCGGAACCTGGGGCACTCAGAACCTGCTCCACCGTGGAAAAGAAGACGGCACTCTCCCCCGGATCTCCGACCACCTCGGGCAACTCACCCGAACAAACTCGGAGGCACTACTGGGCGTCGGTTTGGACAAGCCCGACCCCGACCACGACTTCTCCCGCGGTGTGGCGATTACCTCCAGTTACTGGCCTGCCCCGGACACCCACATCGAACCCGTGCGGTACGGCAAGGGTTCGAATGCGATGGGCCTGCTCCAGACGCTGGTCACCGACGGGGACACGACGTGGCCGCGCTGGGTCGAGTTCCTCCGCCAGTTGGCGAAGAATCCGTCTGCCGTCAAGCTGGTCCTGGATCTGCGGGGCTGGTCAGAGCGAACGATGATCAACCTGGTGATGCAGGCACGTGACAACTCCCTAACCACGAGTCTGAAGACTTTCGGACCTGTCCGCTTCCTTACCAGCAGGCAGGGAGAAGGCGATCCGAACCCGACCTGGATCCCTGAGGGTAACGACGCCACCCGCCGTGGTGCGGCGCACTTCCCCAAGGCGGTCGCCGGCGGAGTGTGGTCAGAGGTCTTCAATATCCCGTTGACCGCACACTTCCTCGGCGGGTGCACTATTGCGGACTCGCCCGAAGACGGCGTTGTCGACCCCTATCACCGTGTGTGGGGGTACCCCTCGATGTTCGTCACCGACGGGGCGTCGATCACGGCGAACCCGGGGGTCAACCCGTCACTGTCGATCTCGGCGAATGCGGAACGGGCAGCCGCGCTCTGGCCCAACAAGGGCGACAGCGACCCCCGTCCGCAGCAGCGTCAGTCTGTGAATTCCTACGAGCGGATCACACCGGTTCGTCCCGACAAACCGGTCGTCCCCGACAGTGCCCCCGCCGCGTTACGACTGCCGATCACCCCAGTGTCCTCCAGCCGGTCGAATACCGTGCCGAAGATCGAGCCGGAGGCCACTCCTGCGGTCACACCGGACGTGAACATCTAGGCGACGTGTGATGTACTGACGTGCTGTGAGCACTCGGAACAACAAACTGACCGGCGGGTTGGCCGGTGCCGCCGGCGCGGCAGTGATCCTCGTCGCAGGGTACTTCGGGCTCGATGCCGTCACCGGTGACGGTGACCCCGGTGCTACCGGGGACACCTGCTCCGTCGCGTCGCTCCCAGGCCAGGCGGACGAGGTCATCGACTCCATTCTCGGCGACGGTGACTTCGACCATCCTGACCACGACGGCAAGCACTTCGGTAACTACGAAGGACGGCTTCCCGACGAACCCGGCAGCTACTACCGGGAGTACACCGTCTCAACACCGGGGCTCGACCACCGTGGAGCACGCCGGATCGTCGTCGGTGGCGGAACCGACACCAATCCCGATGTCTGGTACTACACCGCGGACCACTACGAATCTTTCTGCTCGATCCCGGACGCGGAGGACTGAACTGTCAGCCCCAGGCTGCACTGATCGCCGACGCAGAGCGATCCAGTCGTTCGAGCCGCGCCTCCGTGAGTGACGCGACCTGGTCAATAACCACCCGCATTTTGGCTGCATCGGTCGTAGCCGCCTCCCACCACGGGCGGAACAACAGGTCGAGGCTGCCTGGTGCGCCCTGGGCAAGATAGTTCGTGACGCGGAAGATCCGGTCCCGCTGACGTTCCTGGTCCGCGAGATGACGGTGCTCGTCCATCACATACAGCACAGCCAGTGACTTCAGCAGCACCACCTCGGCCTTGACCTCAGCAGGAATGACCAGGTCCGCAGCATAGCGCCCCAGAGGAACGCGTTGATCGCCCTCACTGGACAGGTTGAGATGCGATTCACGCGTGGCTGTGACCGACGCGGTGACGAAGCGGCTGACCAGCTCACTGGTCAGCCCTTTCAAAGCGGCAAGGTCCTGGAGGGTGCCGTGGAAGTCGGCTGCACGGGCGACCGGGGGCATCCGTCGGAGCCGGTCCGCGGCATCGAGCAGTTCCTCGGGGTCACCTCCGAAAGCCCGGGCGCCTTTCTCCGCCAGTGTCGCGAGCTCCACAAGATCCCACAGCACGTTCATGCTGATCCGCCCGGAGACGATGCCGTCCTCGACATCGTGCACCGAATAAGCGACGTCGTCCGACCAGTCCATGATCTGCGCCTCGAGGCATTTGCGTCCGTCCGGCGCACCGTCCCGTATCCACGTGAGGATGTCCAGGTCGTCGGCGTAGCAGGAGTACTTCATACGGGGTGCGCCGTCGGGCGCCGTCGGGCCCCACGGGTATTTGCAGGCGGCGTCGAGGGATGCCCGGGTCAGGTTCAGCCCGTAACTCTGGCCGTCCGGACCAACGGTCTTTGGTTCAAGCCGCACCAGGATGCGCAGCGTCTGTGCATTCCCCTCGAAACCGCCGCACGACGCGGCGGCTTCATCCAGGGCACGCTCGCCGTTGTGCCCGTACGGCGGGTGACCGATGTCGTGGGTCAGACCGGCGAGGTCGGCGAGGTCCGGGTCCACACCGAGGGTCTTGCCGATGCCGCGGGAAATCTGTCCGACCTCGAGAGAGTGGGTCAGGCGGGTACGTGGGGTGTCGCCCGATCCGGGTCCGACAACCTGGGTCTTGTCTGCGAGACGGCGCAGCGCCGCGCTGTGGAGCACCCGGGCGCGGTCGCGGTCGAAATCGTCGCGGGCGTCGGGCACTGCACCGTCGACTCCGAGTGATTTCCCGGGCACACTGATGATGCGCTCCAGGTCGTGGGCGGTGTAGCCGTACCGTTGCACCGTGATCTGTCTCCTCTAGCTCTCGTCGACGGTGTAGTCACCGCCGCCTTCCTCCGTCGCACGGTAGTACAGCAGGCCACCGGTCTCGTGGATGATGGCGTCAAGTTGCTCCTTCCGGCTCGACACCGCCGGCCCCTGCCTCGTCGGCGAAGCGTGTGCATCCACGCCCTGGTCCCCGACCATATTCGTCGCGCGCAGAGAATGGTTGGGATCGGTGACGACGAGAACCCGTTCCCAGCCGTTGTCCTCGGCCACCGGCGCAAACGCCTCTGCCGAGCCGAGCGTGTCCATCCCCTCGTTGACCTCGGTGATCGCCTCGTCGGGGACCCCCTTGTCCCGAAGGTAGATCGCACCAGCCTCTGCCTCAGTGTAGGCGTCTCCCTCAAGCTTTCCGCCGATGGTGGTGATGTGTGAGGACACTCCCTCTTCATAGAGCTCCACCGCATGATCGAGACGCGCGGCGAACCACTGCGACGGCGTGCCATTGTACTGGGCAGCACCCAGCACCAGGATGGTGTCCGCGCCGGCGCGGTCGTCCTGGCGGGCATAGGCCCAGACGTGTGCAGCTGTGGCGAGGGTGATGACCAGGCCGATGACGACGGTGCCGATGATCATGTAGATCAGTCCACGAATACCCGCACCGACCGTTCGTCCCGCGGTGCTGCCAATGGTTCTGCCGTTCATGCGACTAAGACTACGCACCCGAGTTCGGGGATTTCGTTATTGTGGGATGCATGTATGCTGCGAATCACCCCAGGCCCGCCTCCCGTATCCGACTCCGACGGTTCGCCGCCTCCGTCGCCGTCGCCGGAGTGGCTGGTCTCGGCGTCGGTGCCGGCGCCGCTCTGGGGTTCGGGACGGCAGCTGCGGAGCCCTCACCCCCTGCCGCTGAGGCAACTGTCCTCGCACAGGGGGCGGCGACAGACACCGATTCCACCACCGACATCACCCTGGATTCCCAAGTTGTCGACCAGGCAGGCGTGCTGTCGGACTCCGAGCGCAGCTCCATCGAGGAGACGCTGGAGAAGGGGCCGTCCGAAACCGGCGTGAAAGGGTACCTGGTGTACGTGGACAACTACTCAGGGGACCTGGAAGCCCTTGCCGGGGAGCTGAGGACCCAGGACCCTGCCAACAATGTTCTCGTCACCGTTGTCAACGTTAAATCTGAAACGAATGGACAGATTGTCACCAGTCCTGGCAGCCGTGTCCCGACCTCCGTGTCGAGCGATGTTTATTCAGCAGGTATGGACAACCTAACAGGTGGTAACTGGGCTTCCGGTGGTCAAGCGATCGCCGATGTCGTAGCCGACGTCACTCCGGCTTCCACCTACGCATGGGGTGGCGCCGCAGCAATTGTCGTCGTCGGCGGCGCAGGTGGCGCGATCTGGTACACGCGGAAGAAGAAGCGCGAGAACGAAGCAGAGCAGCTCGAATCCGCTCGCACCATCACGCCGGAAAACACTGACGACCTCTCCCAGCAGCCCACCCACGTGCTGCGCACCCTGGCCAGCGAGGAACTGCACAGCACCGACGAATCGATCCGCAAGGGCCACCAGGAACTCGATACCGCCGAGGCAGAATTCGGGGAGGAACGGACCCGCGACCTCCGCAAGGCCCTGGACGTCTCAAAGAAGGCCCTGGCGAAGGCCTATGACACCCACCAGCGTCTGCAGAATGGTCTGGTTAGCGGCGAGCACGAAGAACGCGCACAGTTGATCGACATGATCTCCTCGTGCGGGACAGCAGAGCAGAATCTGCGGGATCAGGCTGAGCGGTTCGCTACTCTGCGCGAGAAGCTGATCGACGCTCCTGAAATCGTCGACAAGTTCTTCCAGCAGACAGTAGAGTTGCGCTCGCGTATCCCCCGGTCCCGCGAAATCCTGGACAACCTGGCCAGCAAGGTGGATCCCGAACTACTTGACTCTGTTTCCGACAATCCCGACATTGCCAAAGCAGAGATCACTGAAGCCGAGGCAGCCATATCACGTGCTCGCGAGCTGCTGAACCTGCCTGCTGGCCAGCAGGGGGAGCTCATCGATGCGGCCAGTGCCGCGCACCTGGCCATCAGCCAGGCTGACAGTCAGCTGTCCGCTGTGGAGCATGCGGAGTCGCAGCTCCAGGAGGCACAGAAGAACCTCGATTCACTGATCCAGGAGGTCGACGAGGAGATCACGGAAGCCACCCATCTCGCAGCCAGCAACGCTGAGATTGACCGCGCTGAACTGGGGAAAGCGGTTGAACGTGCCAAGAACGCACTCGATGCAGCCAGGGAAAAGGGCGACAGGGACCCGCTGGGAACCTACTCAGAGCTCCTTGACGCCGACGGTGAACTCGATATCCAGCTGGATGAGGCCCGCGGTGCTGAGAACAACTACCAACGTACGTTGGGAATGGTGGACCGCACCATCGCAGAGGCGACGAACCACCTGCGGGCGGTCGAGGACACGATCCACACCCGCGGGCGCATGATCGGCGTTGAAGCCAGGTCCTCCGCCCAGTCAGCAGCTCAGGCCCTCGATGCCGCGCATAAGCAACGGGACACCCAACCACGTGCGGCATTCACGGCCGCACAGCAGGCGAACGCTCTGGCACGCCAGGCATCGCAGATGGCTCGCCGAGACATCGACGACTACAACCGCCGCAACAACCACTACGGCGGAGGCGGTGGCGGCGGAAACCTCGTCGCCGGTATGCTCCTCGGTTCGCTCCTCAGCGGGAACGGCGGTTTCGGTGGGGGCGGATTCGGCGGAGGATTCGGCGGCGGGGGCGGCGGGGACTTCGGTGGTGGTGGCGACTTCGGCAGCTTCTAGGCTCCCGACTCCTGTCACGGATTACGTCTCCCACCTCCGGCGACCTGGGGTTATTCTGGATCACCGCCGCACTCGGGCGTAATCGGCAACTTGAGGTGACGCAGGAGCAGGCTGGCTAGCTCTCCCACCGAGGCAAAAGTCGCTAGCCTGGCCCACATGACGACCCACTACTTCACCGCGTCCAGTCTCGACGGGTTCATCGCCACGACCGACCATTCACTCGACTGGCTGACCTCCCAGGACTTCGACTGGGACGGGCCGATGTCCCCTACCAGCTTCGTCGAGGGTGTCGGTGCCATAGCGATGGGCGCCACCACCTATGAATGGATCCTGGCGAATGATGACGGGTGGAGCTACAACGTTCCCGCCTGGGTATTCACTCATCGTGACCTTCCCACCGTCGACGGCGCAGACGTCCGCTTCACATCGGCATCCGTCACCGATGTGCACGCACAGATGGCGGAAGCCGCCGGGGAGAAGAACATCTGGATCGTCGGCGGAGGGGACCTGGCGGGTCAGTTCGCTGACGCCGGGCTTCTCGACGAGGTGTGGATCCAGTACGCGCCTGTCACCCTCGGAGACGGCGCACCGCTACTCCCCCGTCCCCTCAGCATGGAGCTCCTGGAGACAGTGAGAAACCGGGCGCTAGTGTGCGCCCGGTTCGAAGTCGTTAAGTGACTTCCCCACCTAATCCTCTGGTGGGGAGAGCCGCTCAGAGGAAACCGAGGAAGTACAGGATCAGGAACGGCACCAGGATGATCAGGAAGATCGACAGGCGCCAGGTCGCGGACAGTACCCGTGTCTCCATGGCGTGACGGGCCACCCATGACAGGAACACCTGGACATCCAACGGCAGCTTCTCACCCTCCCCCTCGAAGGAGACATGGACGTTCTTGAGACCACCGTTCTCTGAACTGAACTGACCGATCTTCTCCGCCTTGCTGAGATCCAATGGTGCATCCTGCTCGGAAGGAGCCCTGAACAGAACGAAATCTTTCTTGTTCTCGGCGTGGATCAGGACCCGGTGCCGGTCGGCGGTGCAGCTGATGTTCTTGGAGGCACCGAAGGTCTTCGCATCGCCGACGGCGGTGAACACCTGCGAGCCCGTGGCTTCACCGGTCGTCGCCGTCATCGCCGGGCCTTTATCCGCATCGAGCTGCCAGGTGTCTCCACCGAAGCGGATCGTGGCGACTTCCCGTTCCACGGAATACTCCCCCACCCGGTCCATGTCGCTGGGCAGGCCTGCGTAGATCGGGAAGGTGTGTCCGTCGGAGGGAACCGTCCAACGGATGTCAGGGTTCGGCATGTCTCAGTTCCGTTCTGCCTAGCAGCCCGCGAGTCGTTCGGCGAGGTAGCCCTGCAGCTTATCCAGGCTGACCCGCTCCTGGGACATGGTGTCGCGCTCACGCACAGTGACCGCGTTGTCCTCCAGGGTGTCGAAGTCGACGGTGACGCAGAACGGCGTGCCGATCTCGTCCTGGCGACGGTACCGGCGACCGATGGCACCGGACACGTCGTAGTCGACATTCCAGAGACCGCGGAGCTCCTCGGCCACCTTCTCCGCAGTGGGAGTGAGAGTCTCCTTCTTCGACAGCGGCAGAACAGCCACCTTGACCGGTGCGAGACGACGGTCCAGACGCAGGACGGTGCGCTTGTCGACTCCACCCTTGGTGTTGGGCGCCTCGTCTTCGAAGTACGCGTCCACCAGGAAGGCCATCATCGCGCGGCCGAGACCGGCGGCCGGCTCGATGCAGTACGGGATCCACCGCTCGCCGGTCTCCTGGTCAAAGAAGCTGAGATCTTCGCCGGAGTGCTCAGCATGGGTCTTCAGGTCGTAGTCCGTACGGTTGGCGACGCCCTCGAGCTCGCCCCACTTCGAACCGGCGAAGTTGAAGGCGTACTCCACGTCCACGGTGCGCTTGGAGTAGTGGGAGAGCTTCTCCTGCGGGTGCTCATACAACCGCAGGTTCTCCGGATCGATACCGAGGTTGACGTACCAGTTGAAACGGTCGTCGATCCACGTCTGGTGCCATTCCTCGTCCTCGCCCGGCTTGACGAAGAACTCCATCTCCATCTGCTCGAACTCACGGGTGCGGAAGATGAAGTTACCCGGGGTGATCTCGTTACGGAAGGACTTTCCGGTGTTCGCGATGCCGAAGGGCGGCTTCTGACGGGCCGATCCCATCACATTCTTGAAGTTGATGAAAATACCCTGTGCGGTCTCCGGACGCAGATAGTGCAGGCCCTCCTTGTCATCCACCGGGCCAAGGTAGGTCTTCAGAAGACCGGAGAACTCGCGCGGCTCCGTCCACTTTCCGGGCTGGCCGGTCACCGGATCGTTGATGTCGGCGAGACCTTTCGGCGCCTCGTGACCGTGCTTCTCCTCGTACGCCTCCAGAAGGTGATCGGCACGGTACCGCTTGTGGGTGTACAGCGATTCCACCAGCGGATCCGTGAACACCTCGACGTGACCGGACGCTTCCCAGACCTGCGTCGGCTGGATGATCGAGGTGTCCACACCCACGACGTCCTTACGGGAGGTGACCATGTGACGCCACCACTGGCGTTTGATGTTCTCCTTGAGCTCGACGCCCAGCGGACCGTAGTCCCAGGCGGAGCGCGTGCCGCCGTAAATTTCACCTGCAGGGAACACCAGTCCCCTGCGCTTGCAGAGGTTGACGACGGTCTCGATGTTACTTGCGGCCATGGGCTCGGGGCACTCCTCGTTGACGGTGGGGTTGACGGTCGTTCAGACAATCACGCCCATGATACCGGGACAACTACGGCGGGGCACCCCCGGGTCACGCACCCCGACCCGGCTCCTCAGAAAGCATAAAAAAGGACCCGCGAAAGGGGGGGTTATCGCGGGTCCCGGCCACGCTGTCCTCCGAAGAGGATGGGGCCTTGTTCCCCGTTTGATGGGATGGACTTAGGGGGGGGACAAGCCATCCCTGGGGAACTGGCACTAATTTACGGCGGCTCTGCCACCCCTGTCAAGTCCGCCGATCCTACCTCGAATAAGCCACTCTCACCTGCGCATTCCGGGGCCCAGGAAGGGTTCCGGAAAACACCTTCCCGACCGACGTCCGAATGCCGTTCCGTTCCCTCCGCGCGCGCGAACGGTTAGGGTGGAGAGCACGATGAACACTCCCCGGATCGGACAGCGAAACACCCGCCAGCGTGCGGCAGTGGTCGACACGCTCGAAGGGATGACCACCTTCGCCAGTGCGCAGGACATCCACGCCACCCTCAGCGAACGTGGCCACAAGGTCGGTTTGACGACGGTGTACCGCACCCTCCAACAACTGAACACCCAGGGGATGATCGACACGCTGCAGGACGACAGCGGTGAAATGCTCTACCGGAGCTGCAGCTCCGTGCATCACCACCATCACCTGGTGTGCACGTCGTGCAGAAAAGCGGTGGAGATCGACGGAGGTCCGGTGGAACGGTGGGCCACGGATGTCGCCCGTCAGCACGGCTTCGTGATGACCGGACACACGGCCGACGTCTTCGGACTCTGCACCGACTGTGCCCGCAAGCAACGCCTAAACTGAGCGTCGCCTGGAGCTCTCCCTATGCTGCGGCAACGTCGAACAAACTTCCCAGGGCAAATGTCACGGCTGCCGCGCCGAAACCGATCGCCAGCTGTCGCAATGCCCGTTTCCAGGGAGACATCCCCGACAGCAGTCCCACCAAGGCACCGGTAACGAGAAGGACCACTCCCACCAGCACGCAGGACAGGACGATCGCCGGTAAGCCCACCAACCCGAGTATCAACGGAATCACCGGGACCAGCGCACCGACCCCGAAACACAGAAAGCTCGAGACGGCCGCCGACATGCCGGAGCCACCGTCCTCGGCGGTCTCCGCAACCTCAGCATCCTCAGTGATGTCGCCCTCCGCGGCGGAACCTAATCCACCGGCGAGCTCAGGATCAGCGTCCAGGCCGTCAGTGGCATCCTTGATCTCCTTGAGCCTGGACAATTCGGCGAATACGTGCCGCGCTTTACGTCCGGCCGACTCCGGGTCCATCCCACGGGCCCGGTAGACCAGCTCGAGTTCATTCCGGTCCACATCCAGCTTCGGCACCGCCGTGCTGGCATTCGGGTCCGGGGTCGATGCTTCCAGCAGTTCCTTCTGGCTCGTCACCGATACGTACTCGCCGGCAGCCATCGACAGCGCGCCAGACAGCAGGCCGGCGATACCGGCGGTCAGCATCGTCGCCTGCCCGGCGCCGGCACCGAACATCCCCAGTAGGAGAGCCAGGTTCGACACCAGTCCGTCGTTGGCACCGAAGATCGCTGCCCGGAAATCCCCGGACATCTTCGCTCTGCCCCGTGCCGCCAGTCCCCGGACGATCTCGGCGTGGATCGCCTCATCCGCCGCCATCTGTTCGGTAGCGTCCTTGTCGGACAAGTAGTGGTTGCGCGACTCCGCGGACTGAAGCAGTGCCAGAACGAACACCGACCCGAACCTACGCGCCATCCACGCCATCAGTCTGGTGTTCAGACCGGCCTTGCGCGGCAACCCGACCTCATCCCCCAGTCGTGCCCGCCAGTACTCCTCATGGCGGGACTCTGCTTCGGCGATTCCCAGCAGGATCTCGCGTTCCTCACCGGTGCGTTTACGGGCGAGCTCCCGGTACACCGCCCCTTCCGCCCGCTCATCAGCCAGGTAGCGCCGCCACCGGTTGAGTTGGCGACGGGTCGGTTCGTCGTTCATTTCACACCGCCGAACCGTCGGTCCCGTTTCGCATACTCCAGTACCGCTTTCTGCAGATGATCCGGGGTGAAATCAGGGAACAGGACGTCCTGGTAGACCATCTCGGCATAGACCGACTGCCATGGCAGGAAGTTCGAGGTCCGCTGCTCACCGGATGGGCGTAGGAACAGGTCCACGTCCGGCATACCGGGATCGTTCATGAAGGCCGACACGGTTTTCTCGGTGATCTCGCGGGGCTTCAGTCTCCCCGCAGCGACTTCAGCGGCGATCGCGCGCGTGGCGTCGGTGATCTCCGCCCGCCCTCCGTAGTTCACGCACATGACCAGGGTCATCCTGGTGTTGTGTCGGGTCTGTTCCTCAGCTTTCTGCAGTTCCGAGATCACCGACCTCCACAGCCGCGGGCGCCGTCCCGCCCAGACGACGCGCACACCCTTCGCATCGAGTTCATCGCGTCGCCGCCGCAGCACATCGCGGTTGAACCCCATGAGGAAACGTACTTCATCGGTGCTCCTGCGCCAGTTCTCCGTAGAGAAGGCGTACGCAGAGAGGTAGTCGATCCCGAGTTCCAGGCATTCGTCGATGATGTCCATGAGGACACCTTCGCCACGCTTGTGCCCCTCCGTGCGTGCCAGCCCCCGGTCCTGCGCCCAACGGCCGTTGCCGTCCATCACGATCGCAACGTGGCGGGGAATGAACTCAGCGGGGATCTCGGGTCTACTCACGCCCAACATTGTGCCAGACGGTGCGTCACAGAGATGAGAATGCCCGACACGGAGATTCCGTCTGGTTCTTCACATGAGCGAGAAGAAGCTCGTGGGCGATACTCAGCACCCGGGTGCCGTCCGCCCCGTCGGCGACGGCGCCTACTGCTGCGAGGTCGCCAGACCGCCCCCGGGACAGCAGCCAGAGAACCCTGACGGATTGTGCGGGAGGGGTGAACGCCCCCGGCGGGCGGCACGTCGTGCACACTGCCCCACCGGCCAGCGGGTGGAAGGCAGAATGTGGGCCGACCCGTCCGCACTGTGCACAATCCACCAGACTGGGCGCCCAGCCTGCCATCCCCAACGACTGCAGGACGAACCGGTCCGCCTGAGTGCGCGGAGGAAGCCCCGATCCGGAAAGGCCCGTGTCCCGTACCGCCGGCGACGCCAGTGTTGCAAGCGCCTCGTCGAGCCCGTCGAACACGTGACCCGCTTCTTCACCGGACCCCTGGACGGTCAGTTCCGCAATCTCCAGCATCGCCACACCGGCGTAGTACCGGTCGACGTCGGTACTGATCTGGGGTGCGAATGTGTGAACGGTGACAGCATCGGTGACATTGGCCAGACCACCGTCCGGCTTCGAGCGGTTCCGTCCCGGGTAGATCTGGACATTCACACGACAGAAGCGGTCGAGACGGGCACCGAAGCGTGACTTGGACCGGCGGATCCCTTTCGCGACGGCGCGGACCAGTCCGTGTTCCCGGGTGAGCAGTACGACAATGAGGTCGGCCTCGCCGAGTTTGTGGGTACGGACGACAAAAGCCTCGTCCCGGTACTGGGGACGAGGGCTTCTGGACATGGTGACCAGTGTACGACCGGAGTCCGTGTACTGGTCGCGCGAGGTGTCAGTACCGTCCGGTCTGGCCACCCGGGCGCTCGAGCAGTCGCTGGTCGATCGACTGCGCGGACTGCGCGATCCGGATGTTGGAAAGGTAGAACTCCAGCATCATCCGCAGCGACATCAGCATGAACAGCATGCCGATCGTGAGGATGACGACACCGAACAGCCCGAGAACGAAGCCACCGACACCGAATTCGCTGGCGGGTGCAATGAGGGCAAAGAGCACATAGCCGACCCACAGTAGCGCAATGAAAGCGAAACCCAGGGCGTAGGCGAACTTGATGATTGACGGCGTGGCGTACCGGGTGAAGCTGAAGTCGAACAGAGCGGAGAAGAACGAGTCCTGGTTCGCTCCCCCGTCCGGCGCAGTGGGGTATGCGCCGGGACCGGGCTGCGGCTGAGCGCCGAAAGACGGGTAGCCTGCCCCTTGGTTCGCCGCATCACCGGAGGGATTACTCCAACGGTTGGCGCGGTACTCGCCGTTGGTGCTGTTGTCGCTGTTGTTGTCGCCGGGGGCGCTCATGAAAGTCTCCTGGAAGCGTCGGGGGAGGTTAGATCACGCCGACATTATCACCGTGGGCTCAGAACCCCAGGCGTCCCAGTTGCTTGGGGTCGGACTGCCAGTTCTTCGCGACCTTCATCCGCAGATCCAGGTACACATTCTGCCCCAGCAGGTCCATCAGGCTCTGCCGGGAGTTGTGGATGATCCGTCCCCACCGGCGGTTGTCCTTGCCCCGCAGGATACGCTTCTGCCCCTCACGTTCCAGGAAGATCACGGCGTGGACGTCCAGGACCCCTTCACGGTCCTCTGACGGCAGCACTTCGTCGATCTGGACGGCGACCGAGTGCGGCAGTTCGTCGTGCAGGCCGGACAGCGCTGCTTCCCTGATCAGTTCCGACATCCGGGTATCCCTGTCATCATCGGTGACATGGTCGTCCGGGTAGAGCTTCGGCCCCTCCGGCAGTAGACCGCTGACGACGTCGAGCAGGACATCCAGCTGCACTTCACCGGTGGCGGAGACAGGGATGACCTCTCCCCCGTCCAACAGGTCGTGCAGAGCCATCAACTGTGCGCCGACCTGGTCCTTGGACGCCTTGTCGAGCTTCGTGACGATGCCGACGACCGGGGTCTTCGGCGCAGCCTTCCGCACTGCGTCCAGTATCCACCGGTCGCCGGGGCCGATCTTCTCGTCGGCCGGGATGCACAACCCGATGACGTCTACGTCGGCGTACGTCTCTTTGACGACCTCATTGAGCCGCTCGCCCAACAGGGTGCGTGGACGGTGCAACCCGGGGGTATCGACGACGATGATCTGGGATTCCGGACGATGTACGATCCCACGGATCGGGTGCCGTGTCGTCTCCGGCTGGTCAGCGGTGATCGCGATCTTCTCGCCGACCAGGGCGTTGGTCAAGGTCGATTTTCCGGTGTTGGGGCGACCGACGAAGCTGACGAATCCGCTACGGAAGCCCTCCGGCGCGCTGAAGTCGATGGCTGGTGCTGCGACAGCGTCGGACGGCAGGTCTGTCTCATCGGGGAAGTCGGGAAAATCCGGGGTGTCACTCATGGTCGATCCTGTCTCTGGTGTTGTCCGGCACGTCAGTGTCCGGTGTGTGTTCCGATCCCGTGTCGGGATCGTCGTGCAGTTCATCGTCTCCGTGGGCAGGCTTCGTCGGTCCGGAGACCACCACGGTGCGCACCTTGATCCGGCCGCGTCGGTCGCGTCCACCCTCGCAGGTCAGGTGGAGGCCCGCGACGTCGAGTTCGGCGCCCGGCAGCGGGACCTTACCGAGTTCGAATGCGGCCAGCCCGGCGACGGTGTCGACCTCGTCCTGGATCTCGTCGGAGAACTCCAGACCGACATCCTCGTAGAGTTCGGCGAGGTCACTGAGGCTCATCCACGCCTCCACGCGGTAGACCCCGTCGGTGATCTTCTCCACTGGCACATCGTCACCGTCATCGTATTCATCACTGATCTCACCGACGATCTCCTCCAGGATATCCTCGATGCTGACCAGGCCCGCCGTTCCGCCGTACTCGTCGACCAGCACAGCGATGTGCACCTGGTCGCGTTGCATGTCCTCGAGGAGGTCATCGAGGTTGCGGGAGTCCGGGACGAAGACCGGCTCCCGCATCATGTCGTGGACGGGCACTGCACGGTCGGCGGTGGAGGCATCGTACGTGGCGGCCACAAGGTCCTTGAGATACACCACGCCGACGATGTCGTCGACGCTCTCACCGACCACGGGGACCCGGGACAACCCGGACCGAACGCACAACCGCACCGCCTGCGCGGCGGTCTTGTCATCCTCGATCCACAGAATCTCCGGTCGTGGCACCATGATCTCCCGGGCAGTGGTGTCCGCCAGATCGAAGACCGACTGGATCATCCGTCTCTCATCGATCTCGACAACGCCACGCTCCTGGGCGATATCGACCATCTCCCGCAGTTCGATCTCCGTGGCGAAGGGACCTGCACGCAGCCCGCGTCCGGGGGTGACCACACCACCGAGCCAGACCAGGACCCTGGACAACGGTCCGAGGATCTTGCGCACCACCACGAGCAGTGTCGCCGAACGCAACGAGACGCTGTACGGGTTGCGCCGACCCATGGTCCGGGAGACAACGCCCACGACGACATAGATCAGAAGCGTGACCACGATGATCGACACGGCGATCGACCAGCTACGCTCCCCCACCATGTCCAGCGCGACGACCGTGACGAGGACGGCCGCCGAGGCCTCACAGACCGTACGGAGCAGGACCAGAAGGTTGATGTAGTCCGGCCTGTCACGCACCACCTGCAGCAAACGGGACGCCCCCGGCCGGTCATCCTTGACCAGCGATTCCACCCGTGCCAGCGACAGTGAGCTCAACGCGGTCTCTGTCGAGGACAGCACTCCCGCCAGGGGCAGGATGACAAGCAACGCCACGACCGCGGAGAGAATAACGGGTAGATCAGGCATCGGCGGGAGGCTCGCTGTACGGCGGAGGGACCGGGTTCACCCACCGGTCCGTCCCGGCGTCGGAGGCGCTGGGAAAGGCCGCCGCACCGCTGGGCTTCGGTCCGTAGGAGATGCCCCGCTCCGCCTGGGAGTCGTACCAATTGACCAGGATCTCGTTCTGCAGCGCGAACATCCGCTGCTCCTCCTCCGGCACGACATGGTCGAAACCGAGCAGGTGGAGCACGCCGTGGACCGTCAGCAGGTCGAGTTCGTGGGCCAACCCGTGGCCGGCGCGTTCTGCCTGACCCCGTGCGAACTCCGGGCACAGCATGATGTCGCCGAGAACGCCCGGTCCCGGCGGCGGTCCGTCCTTGCGGCCCCACCCCGGTGTCAGTTCATCCATCGGGAAGCTCATCACGTCTGTGGGCCCGGGGAGGTCCAGCCACCGTACATGCAGGTCGGCGATGGTCTCCAGATCCACGATATGGATGGACAGCTCCGCCGACGAGTGCACGTCGAGACTCCACAAGGCGAAGCGCGCGACGTCGATCAACTCCTCCTCGTTGACCTCTCCGAAACCCGACTCATTGAATACCTCGATACTCACCGGTTTCTCCTCTCCTCGCGGTCCTGACGCGCCAGTTCCGCTTCCGCAGCCTGATCAGACTCATAACGTTCATAGGCCTGGATGATCCGTCCGACAAGGTGGTGACGGACCACGTCGGTGGTGTCGAATTCGGTGACCGTCACCCCGTCCACGCCAGAGAGGATCCGATGCGCCACGCTGAGGCCGCTGGCCTGGTGGTTCGGCAGGTCGACCTGGGTGAGATCGCCGGTGACCACGATCTTGGTCCCGAAGCCCAGACGGGTCAGGAACATCTTCATCTGGGCGGGAGTGGTGTTCTGTGCCTCGTCGAGGATCACGAACGCCCCGTTGAGTGTGCGGCCACGCATGTAGGCCAGCGGAGCGACCTCGATGACACCGGACTCGATGAGCCGCGGGATGGTCTCGGGCTCCAGCATGTCCCGGAGCGCATCGTAGAGAGGTCGCAGATACGGGTCGATCTTCTCACCGAGTGTCCCCGGAAGGAATCCGAGCTTTTCACCCGCCTCCACGGCGGGACGGGTCAGGATGATCCTGTTGACCTCACGCTTCTGCAGCGCCTGCACCGCCTTGGCGACGGCAAGATAGGTCTTGCCGGTGCCGGCCGGTCCGGTGCCCACCACCACGGTGGAGGCATCGATGGCATCAACGTAGCTGCGCTGCCCCACCGTCTTGGGACGGATGACCTTGCCCCGGTGCTCGACGATGACCTCGCCGGTCACCGAGGCCATACCGGCAGAACCCGCGGCCCCGTCCGTCGGCAGCGACTCCCGCGCCTCCACGTCGGCCCGACGGTCCGTCTCGTCGACGAGGTCTATGGTGCGGCGGGTGAGGTCCGGGGTCACCTCAGAGCCGCGAACCGCCATGGCTTCGAGCTCGCGCAGGACACGACGGGCGCGGGCAACCTGGGACGCCTCGCCACGCAAGGTGACATGATTCCCCCTGCTGAGCAGGTCAGCGTCGATGTGGTCCTCGATAATGCGGAAGTTCTCGTCGGCGAGACCCGAGACCGTCTGTGCGGTGTCCGGATCGAGTTCGACAGAGGTGGAGGCGATACGCCTTGGTGGTTGCTTCAAAATGCTTCCGGGTTCTCCTGTGAATATGTGGAACACGTGGCCACGTGTTGATACATGAAGCTTAGCGTGACCACCGTGTGGTGAGCACGCCGATGGCGCCCAGTGCAACGGCAGCGGCCGTCGCGGTACGCAGCACCTCCGGGCCGAGTACGACCGACTGGCCGGCCTCCCGTCCGTCGTGGGCTGAGGTGACAGCGTTGATCTCACGGTCGCTGATGCCACCCTCCGGGCCGATGACAAGAACCACTTCGTCGACGTCGAGGTCGACCTGGGCCAGCGGTGTGGCCGCTTCCTCGTGGAGGACCAGGACACGGACCGTCGGCGGGTCGGCGCCCTCGGATACGTCCCAGGGCCGTGACGCGAGGTGCTCCTGGAGATGGCCGATGTCGGTGAGCAGGTCTCCGACATGAGCCCCGGACAGGCGACGCGACTGCTTCATAGCCGCGACCGCCGTCGCGGACCACCGTGCGTGGGCCTTGGCGGACTTGTCCGATTTTCCTCCCTTGCCCCCGGTCCACCGCGACACGCACCTGTCCGCCTGCCACGGAATGATCCTGTCCGCCCCCGCCTGTACCGCGAGGTCGACGGCGAGCTCTGCTCGCTCGGACTTCGGAATCGCCTGCACAACCGTGACCCGCGGGCGGGGATCACGCCCGGCGATCCGGTGTCCACCGGCGACGGTGCCGTCACCGGTCCAGTGACCTGCCACCCCGACCCCCGAACCGTCGGTCAACACCACGGGCTCGCCCTGGCGCATCCGCTTCACCGAGGCATGTCGAGCCTCGGCGTCCGGGAGGGTGAACGCGCCGCTCTCCCCCACCCGGGCCAACTGGCTCACAAGGTCGGGGACGACGAAGACAGGATCGGTCACCGCACTGCCACCCGTTACCGGCCGAACTTCTGGCGCAGCCGGGAGAACAGCCCACCAGAGTGCTCGTCCTCACTGGACTGCACTCCTGCGACGTGCTTGGACGTGCCGCGGAACTGCTCGAGCAGTTCCCGCTGTTTCTTGTCGAGGTCGGACGGAACGGTGACATCGACGTGGGCGATGAGGCTGCCGTACCCCTCGCGCCGCAGATGCGGCATTCCTCTGCCCTTCACCCGCACAATCGCCTCCGGCTGGGTACCGGGCTCGACGGCGACGGTGGCCACCGAATCGTCGAGCAACGGAACGTCCACGGACGTTCCCAGGGCGGCGTCGACCATGGGCACGTTCACGGTGACGTGCAGATCGTCAGCGTCGCGAAGGAAGTACGGGTGCTCCTTGACCTGTACCTCCACGTACAGGTCACCGGCGGGACCGCCACCGGGGCCGACCTCGCCCTCCCCGGACATACGGATGCGCATCCCGTCGCGGATGCCGGCGGGAATCTTCACCTCGATGTCACGACGGGCGCGCACGCGTCCGTCGCCGGCGCACTCCTGACACGGGTCCTCGATGATCTCACCCACGCCCTGGCACCGAGGGCAGGCGCGAGCGACCTGGACACGCCCCAGAATCGACTGCTGGATCTCCATGACCTGGCCCTGCCCGTGACACGTCGGGCAGGTGACCGGGTCCGACTTGGACTCGGAGCCGCTGCCGTCACACACCTCGCACAGGACGGCAGTATCCACGGTGACGTCCTTCGTGACACCGGCGAAACAGTCGTCGAGGGTCAGCTGAAGCCGCAGGAGGGCGTCGTTGCCCGGGCGCACACGGGAGACCCGCGGCCCTCCGCCTGCACCACCGGCGCCACCACCGAAGAATGCGTCGAAGATGTCACCGAATCCGCCGCCGCCGAACCCGCCGGGACCACCGCCGCCACCGGGGCCCTGCTCCTCAGGGTCTCCGCCCGCGTCGACAATCCGACGCTTCTGCGGGTCGGTCAGTACTTCCTGTGCCAGGGACGCCTCACGGAACTTCTCCGCGGCCTCGTCGGACGGGTTGACGTCCGGGTGGTACTTGCGGGCCAGGCGTCGGTAGGCCTTCTTGATCTCGGCGTCCGACGCATCACTGCTGACGCCGAGAATTCCGTAGTAGTCACGTGCCAAGGTGGCTGATTCCTTCTCACCGTAATTGGGGTCTGTCCTGTGTCCGGCACGGATACGTTCCATGCGGACGTCCAGGGCTCAGGCGAGCCCCGGAAAACACCCCGACAAGTGTAGTACGTCCTACTCGCCGGCGAGAATGCGGGAGACATAGTGGCCCACCGCCTGCACTGAACTGATCGTCCCGGGGTAGTCCAGATACGTCGGTCCGAGCACTCCCATGCCGCCCATCACCCCTTCACGGGTGCCGTAACCGGTCGAGACCACGGCGGCGGACTGCAGTTCAGCGGTACCGTTCTCCTCACCGATCGTCACACTGACACCGTGGTCCCGGGCTGCGGAGAGCAACCGCAGGACCACGACTTGTTCCTCCAGCGCCTCCAGCACACTTTCCAGCTCTCCCGCCCGGACCAGGTTCGGGGTGCCTGCCAGAATCAGCCGGTCCGTCGGACGCTCCAGCATTGTCTCCACCAGGACGGTCGCACAGGTCAGGGCGGGGCCGCGGAGTTGCGGCGATACTCTGTCATCGTCCCCCGCCGCCATCTCGGCGATGGCCGCAGACGCATCGTCGAGGGTGTGCCCGACCAGCGTCTCATTGATCAGCTGACGCAACTTCGGAAGATCCTCCGCAGCCAGCGGTTCGCTGAGGTCCACATTGCGCTGCTCCACCTGACCGGCATCCGTGATCAGCACGAGCAGCAGCCTGGTGTTCGCGAGCTGCACGATCTCGCAGTGTTTCACCCGTCCGCGCCGTAGGTCCGGGATCTGCACCACGGCGACCTGGCGGGTCAGCTGAGCAAGCAGCTGCACGCTGCGACGCAGGACGTCTTCCATGTCGACCCCGTCCTCCAGGAACCCCAGGATCGCGCGACGCTCCGGTCGGCTCAGCGGTTTGATCTGCGCAATCCCGTCCACGAACGTACGGTAGGCCTTCTCCGTGGGGATCCGTCCCGAACTGGTGTGCTGCTGGACGATGTAGCCCTCGGACTCCAGGACCGCCATGTCATTGCGGATCGTCGCCGATGAAACGCCCAGACTGTGCCGCTCCACCAGCGCCTTCGACCCGACCGGCTCATGCGTGGAGATGAAATCGGCGACAATGGCGCGCAATACCTCGGAACGTCGCTGTTCCGTACCGGTCATAGCCCTAGCCGCCATCAGGTTCACTCCCTTTCTACTGATCTCAGTATGCCAGCTGACCCTCATTGTCCCACGGACACCGTCGCTCGTCAGGCCTCC
Source organism: Corynebacterium glyciniphilum AJ 3170 (assembly GCF_000626675.1). Lineage (NCBI taxonomy): Bacteria > Bacillati > Actinomycetota > Actinomycetes > Mycobacteriales > Corynebacteriaceae > Corynebacterium > Corynebacterium glyciniphilum. The sequence continues at coordinate 2,205,959 of NZ_CP006842.1, forward strand.
TCGGCAAGCAGGATGTCGGTGATGATCCCGTCAGCCAGCAGGCGCCCCCGGTCGGTCAACCGTGTCCGTCCGTTGTCCCGCTCCAGCAGCCCCAACCCGACATGATGGTCCACGGCGCGTCCCGCCGCCGCGAGCACCTCGTCCGGCAACCCTTCGCGAAGCCGCATCCCCAACATGACCCGCTCCGTGTGCAGGTCGTCGGTTCCCAGCGGTTCGACGGTCGTGACCGGACTCGCTCCCCGACCGATCGCTTCTGCGTAACGCCGGGGCAGCTTCGCGTTGACCAGACGCGTCACACCGCTCTCAGCTGCTCCAGCGGAGGTCGGCGAGACGGTATCCGAAACCGGAGTCACGCCCCGCCCACTGACCGGATCAGTCACCAGCCGCACACACCCGTGGGCCCCGGGGCCTGCGCCCCACCACTGCCCCGAACGCCAGTAGACCATGTTGTGACGACACTCGCCCCCGGGTCGCGACCAGTTCGACACCTCGTACCACTGCATTCCCGCAGCCCGAAGCGCCGAGTCGATCATCTCGTAGCGGTCCGCGTAGACGTCCTCGTCTGGCTGGGGCAGCAGCCCCTTCCGCACCTTCCGTGCCATGGCGGTACCGTCTTCGACGATCAAGGAGTAGGCGGAAACGTGATCCACGCCTGTGGACAGGACCTGGTCCAGGGTGAGCCGGAGGTCATCGTCGGTCTCGGTGGGGGTGCCGTAGATCAGATCCAGATTCACATGCTCGAATCCTGCCGCGAGGGCTTCCCGGGCGGCCTCAGTGGCCCGCCCCGGCGTGTGTGTGCGATCCAGGACCTTCAGCACGTGACCGGCTGCCGACTGCATCCCCAGGGAAATCCGGGTGTAGCCGGCCTCAAGAAGAGTGTCGAAGAACTCCGGTGAGGTCGACTCAGGGTTCGACTCGGTGGTCACCTCCGCCCTCGGTGCCAGGCCGAGACTTCGCTTTACCGCGGCCAGAACACGCGCCAGGCCGTCCGCCCCCAGCAGCGACGGAGTCCCTCCCCCGAGGAAGACGGTGGACGGCGGACCTGTGCGGTCCCAGTCCGCCGCGGCGAGGTCCAGTTCGGCCTCCAGCGAGTTCAGGTACGTCGACATCGACGAAGAACCTGACTCACCCGGTGTGTAGGTGTTGAAGTCACAGTAACCGCACCTGGTACTGCAGAACGGCACATGGATGTACAGGCCGTACCGGTCATCAGGAATGGAGGTCATTGGGTCCATGCTATCTGTCCGGTTCCACACCACCGAACCGGTAAGCGGGCGGAGCCCCTGTGAGAACTCAGCCGGCAGCGACGCGGCGTGACCGGATCTTGGAAAGCACCTGTTCCACCCGGGCACGTTCCGCAAGAAAGCGTGGGGGGGCTTCACCGCGCAGTTCCGCCACCAGCGCGGGGTGTTCGCCGATGACCGCGGTCTTCCACCGCACGACGACCTCATGGGCGTGCTTCTCCGCACGCGCCAAGGCCTGCGGCAGCAGGACGCTCTGCTCCTCCACCGCCAGACGGGTCTGCTCAACCGTCCACTCGGCCAGGTCTTCGAGCATGTCCGTGAGTTCGGCATTGCGCCGTCGCAGGTTCACCCGCAGTGTCGCAGTACTGACCATCGGAGACGGCGTCGCCTCCACCGGTGTGACCGCATGGTCCCGCAGGAAAGACAGCGTGCGTCCCGGGTGATTGTCGACGACGGTCGTCGCCGACAGTGATCCGGAACGGATACCCGAGACGAATGCCTGGCGGAGACCGTTGAGTTCGGCCAGCGCAGAACGGACCTCCGCCCTCCCCTGCGCCACCGCCTCGGCGAGCTCCAGCAGGCAGTCATCCACCAGTTCCTCGTCCCAGTCCGCCAGTGACTCGGCGAGATTCTCGATGAGTTCAGCCACCTCGTCGCCGATGTCGTAGACACCCTGGGTGAGCTCGCGCAGTCGCAGGCGGGCGGCGTCGTGCACGGATAGCTCCTCTCAGCAAGGTCAGAAGTCGTCGGCGGATCGTCAAGGGGTTGCGACTGAAAGACAGTGTAGGACATGGACAACCCCGGCCCAGGGAGGCTGGGCCGGGGTGATGCCGTTAATTGGAAGGGTGCGGGACACTCCCTGGTCGGGCCTACTTCGAGGTGTAGATCCAGGCGATGTCGTCGGCGAAGTTCTTCGACACGGCGTGCCGCTTCACCTTCATCGACGGGGTCACTTCGCCGTCATCCTCGGTGAAGTCGCGGGCACAGATCCGGAACTTCTTGATGCCCTCCGAGTGAGAGACCGTGTCATTGGCCTCGTTGATCGCATCCTGGATCTCCGTGCGCAGAACAGGGTTCCTGGCCAGCTCCTTGACCGGAGTGTCGGCGTTGATGCCGTTCCGCTTGCGCCACCCGACGAGGGCTTCCTCATCGAGAGTGATCAGCGTGCCGATGAACTTCTCGTTGTCGCCGACAACCATAGCCTGGGAGATCAGCGGCGCTGAGCGCAGGATGTCCTCCAGCGGGCCGGGAGACACGTTCTTGCCGCCGGCGGTGACGATGATCTCCTTCTTTCGTCCGGTGATCTTCAGGTGTCCGGTGGGCAGGAGTTCACCCAGGTCACCGGAGATCACGAAACCGTCCTCCGTGAACGACTCCTTGGTCGCCGTCTCATTCTTCCAGTACCCGTCAAAGACGACGGTGCCCTTCATGAGGATCTCACCGTCATCGGCGATCCGGATGGTGTTGCCACCGACCGGTTTCCCCACCGTGCCGATGATGTTGTCCGGCTCGAAGTTCACGGCGATCGCCGCCGTGGTCTCGGTCATCCCGTAGCCCTCGTAGATACGCACCCCGATCCCCCGGAAGAAGTGCATCAACTCCGGATTGAGCGCAGAGCCGCCGGAGATGCAGTACTGCAGTTCCCCACCCATCGCAGCCTTGACCTTGCCGTAGACCAGCTTGTCGAAGACCGTACGCTTGATCTTCTGCCCCACGGTGGGACCCGACGCCGTGTCGAGGGCCTTGGAGTACTCCACAGCGGTCTTCTCAGCCAGGGGGAAGATCTTGGCGCCGAGGCCGCCACCTTCGGTGGCTTTGGTCTTGACACCGGCGTGAACCTTCTCGAAGACCCGCGGCACCCCCAGAATCAGCTGGGGCTGTGAGCGCTGGAATTCCGGGACGAGAGTCGACATGTCCGCCCAGTGAGACTGTGTGGCGCCGCCGAGTGTCGCCGCCAACGACACAGCTCGGGAAAGCACATGCGCCAACGGCAGGAACGTCAGGGTCCGGTTGCCCTCCACTGCGATCCCACCGATCGGGTGGGTCAGGATAGCCCGGGCCTCCCCCAGCCAGTTGGAGTGCAGCAGCCTGCAGCCCTTCGGCCGCCCGGTCGTCCCGGAGGTGTACACCAGGGACGCCAGGTCAGAGGATTTCGTGTTCGCGATGCGCTCTTCGACGACATCATCAGAAACGTCCTTCCCCTCGGCGATCAGGGTATCGACGGCACCCTCACTGAAGGACAGAACGCGGTTGAGGTGGGCGGTTCCCTCAACAGACTCGCCGTCCTTGACGAACGTCCTTAATCGGGTCGCATGGCCGGACTTCTCGGCGATGCCGAACTTCGCACCCGAATCCTCGACGATCCATTCACACTGCGAGGTCGACGATGACGGATAGATCGGCACAGAGACCGCGCCCGCAGCCATGATCGCAAAGTCCAGCAGCGACCACTCGTAGCGCGTGTCCGACATCAGTGCGACGCGGTCACCGGGTTCGACGCCGTTGGCGACCAGGCCCTTGGCAACGTCGTAAACCTCCCGGAGAAACTCGTCCGCACGCACGTCGACCCACTCGAACTTCCGGGGGCGGCTGTACAGGATCGTCTGCGGACGCTTCAGAGTGTTCTCCCTGAGCACGGTCAGACAGGTCTCGTTCTCGCCGATGGTGTACAGCGCCTCCGAGGAGTACTCCTGCATGTCTCTCCAATCACAGTCTTGTCAAGGGGTAGCCCGGCTCACACACGGGAACCCGGTGTGTTCCGGTGCATTATCCTAGCCGATCCCTGTATCGGCATAAGCGAAAACGGAATTACAAGGGAACTCCGACAATTGTCGATGTCTTAGTACATATTTATTTCAGGGTTTACTCAGAAGAGGGAGGTAAGCAGCCACACCACGACGAGTAGGACGATCAGCAGAATGAGAGCCTGCCTGACCCTGGAATGGTGTTTCACCGGTTGTCTCCTTCTTCATGGGACGGATCGTCCACGGACGCAAACGCCCGTTCCTCGTCCTCAGTCACGGGCAGCACGCCGAATGCCACCTTGATCATCACTACGGCCGCAAGCGAGGCCAGCAGTACCAGAACGACCAGTGTCAACGGGGTCTGCAGCCAGAGAGGCAGGTCGAGGACCCATTGTTCAATGCCGTCAGTCACAACAGACAAGTTTACCTTCCCCGTGAACTACCGGCCTAGTCCATCGACGTCCATCGACCCCGCCAATCCCCGACGGTGCAACAGCGGTGCCACGCTGCGCTGCTTCCCCCGGAACATCCAGAAAGCATCATCGTAATCGATGGTCGCACCTCGGGACAGGATCATCCGTCGAAACCGGTCACCAGCGAAACGGACGTCGTCCGGATCAATCTCAACGACGGCTCCGGGACGGCCGCCCCCTTCATCACCGCGCGCGGCGTCGGTGTCGACAAACCCCTGGAAACCGTCAGCGTCGAGAACCTCCGCCCAGAGGTAGCTCCAGTAGTCCGCAGAATATCCTCCAGCGAAAATATGGTTGAAATAGGTCGAGGAATACCGGGGTGACAGCGCCGGCAGTACGTCTGCCCCGAATCCTGCAGACTCCAGGGCATCCTTCTCGAATGCCGCGACATCGGTGACTGCCGCGGCCTCCCGGGCACTGAGACGGTGCCACGCCAGATCCAGCCAACAGGCCGCCAGGTACTCGGACGTGGCAAACCCCTGACCCCAGGCGGCCTGTGCCCGCACCGCGTCCACCATCCGCCGGGGCAACTGCTCACCGGTGTCCACGTGCCGGGCATAGTTGGCGAGGATCTCCGGTTCCAGAGCCCAGTTCTCGTTGATCTGGCTGGGAAACTCGACGAAGTCCCGCGGCACGTTGGTGCCGGACAGGCTCGGGTACCGAACGTCAGAGAGCAGCCCGTGAAGCGCATGCCCGAACTCGTGGAAGACGGTGGCCACTTCGTCCGGGGTGAGCAGCGCCTGTTCACCCTCCGCGGGTTTCGCGATATTAAGGACATTCACTATCACGGGCATCTGCCCCAACAGGTTGTTCTGTTCGACGAAGCTGCTCATCCACGCGCCACCCCGCTTGCTCGGTCGTGCGTACATGTCGGTGAGGAGAAGACCGATCGGCACGCCAGGGCGCACCGGGTCGTCCTCAGCCTCCCGGACTTCCCAGACCTGCACGTCGGGATGATAACCGTCGAGGTCACGACGTCGCTCGACCGTGATGCCGTACAGGCGGCGAGCGGCAAAGAACGCACCGTCGCGCAGCACGCGCTCCAGGGGGAAGTACTTCTTCAACTCCGCTTCATCGACATCGAGGTCCTCGGCCCGGAGTTTGGCGGCCCAGTACGGCCAGTCTGATCCGGCCACACCACTCGCGGCGCCAGCTGAATCATCCGAACCTGCCTTGTCCACCGCCTTCTTGTACTCCCCCGCAGCGTTCGCAACGGCGGCCGGAGTCAGCTTCCCCAGCAGGTCATCGACCTCGACGAGCGAACCGGCGGTCTCCTCTTCCGCAATGAACTCCGCGTGGTTTGCGTATCCCAGCAGTTCGGCACGGCGAGCCCGCAACCGGACAATCTCGAGCAGGACCTCGGTGTTGTCCGCATCACCCCCGGATCCACGGCGCAGGGATGCTTCGTGGACGCGCGCACGGGCAGCGGGATCATCGAGCTCCTCGACCACCGGTTGCACGCTCGGCAACCCCAGCCGGACGAGCCAGCCGTCCTGTCCTGCCGCCGCCGCATCCTCCGCCAGGCGGGACTTGTGCGAGTCACTCAGCCCGGCAAGGTCGCCTTCCTCAGTGAACAGGACGGCGCCAGCTTCGGTGGCCGCGACGAGGTTACGGCCGAACCGGGTCGAAAGCTCCGCCAGCCGTGCGTCGATGGAACTCAGCTCGGTCCGCCCGGCGTCATCAAGTGCCGCTCCACCGCGCCGGAACCGTCGCAACCAGTAGGTCAGCAGTGCCTCGTTCTCACTGCCCTCCGGCTGCGGAGGGAGCGAGCTCACCCTAGCGAACAGGCCGGGGTTGAGATTGACACTGCTGATGTGCGCGGCGAGCTCGGGGGCGACAGTCTCTTCGGCGGCAACAATGTCGTCACTGGCGTCCGTTCCCGAGTAGTTGAAGATAATGGCGAGGACGCGATCCAGTAACTGTCCGCTGGCCTCGAGTGCATCCATCGTATTCTCCCAGGTGGGCTCCTCCGGGTTGGCGACGATGGCCGCTATCTCTGCGCTGTGATCGACAACCCCGGTCCGGAAGGTCGGGACAAGATCTTCGACAGAGATCGCGGCGAAGTCAGGAAGTTCATGGTCGAGTTCAGAGGGGGCGAGCAGCGGGTTCTGCTGAGTATTGTGACCGGTCATGCACGCCAGCTTAACGCCGTGCAGTTGGCGGGACCGGGGCCGGATACACCACAGGTAGTTATTTTCAGTAGGATATTCACCATGTCAGCCCCGGTAGAACTCAGCACGACCACTGCTCCTCACAACACCCCCCAGGACGACGCGACGGCCAAGCCCGCCCCGAAGCGCCGTGCCCGGAATCGGCGCGCCGACGGCGAGCGGTCCCGCCAACGCATCCTGGACGCCGCCACCAGCATCGCCACCGAGCGAGGGTACGACGGGACCAGTATCGCGGAGATCTGCCGGGAATGCGGATTACCGGCCAGCTCCCTCTACTGGCACTTCGAAGACAAGGACGACCTGATGTCCCAGGTCATCGGCAAAAGCTTCGATGCCTGGAACGCTGCCTGGAACATCCCTGAGGACGAGGACATCCTCCAGCACCTGCCGCAGATCGCCGAGCAGCTCCTCGATGCCCTGGAGAACCACCCGGAGTTCATCCGGTTGTGCCTGCCACTGGCGCTACAGAAGCGGAGCGATGACCCCGGACCCCGGCGCATGTACCTGGAGATGCGCGCCGATGTGATTCGTCGCCTCTCGGACATCGGTGCGACGCACTTCGGCTACGTGCCGGAGGCCCGCCGTACCGCCATCGTGACCTACATGGTGTCCGGTGTAGAGGGGCTCTTCGTTGACCACGAAATGAACCCCGCCTCCGACCTGCGTGAACAACTGGATCTGCACGCGATGGGTGTGATCGCCATCATCCTGCAGGAAGCCAGCCAGCACCCCTCCTGATCCCGTGAGAACTGATCCCGTCACCGGCGCCCCTCTGTTTCGCACGCCCTCCGGGGACGTTTCCGGATCATGGCGACGCACCCGCGACGGGGACACGGTCGCTGTCTTTCGTGCCGTGCCCGTCGCAGTACCCCATGCCGAGGGGCCCACGGCCTTCGCTCCAGCCCGCCCGGCGCCTGCCTGGTCAGGGACGGTGGATTGCGCGGACACGGCGGAACGGCGCGGCATGCGAGCCACTCACACCGCCACGGTGACGTGTCCGGCGGAGGTCACCGACCACAGTCATCCGGTCATGGTGTGGGTCCACGGCGGACGGTTCGAGACCGGCCACGCCGATGAACCGTGGTACGACGGCGCGGCACTCGCACGGGAGGGCTGTGTGGTGGTGTCACTGAACTACCGCAAACGTTTCGAGGGCTTCCTCCCGCTTGACAGTCTCGACGATAACGACGTCGCCAGCACTGGAGGTCACCGTACACCGGACTTTCGCGGTGTCGGGGATCTCCTCCTCGGCCTGCGCTGGGTCCGCGACGGCATCGCCGATGTCGGCGGAGACCCCGGCCAGGTCACGTTGGCCGGGCAGTCCGCTGGCGGAGCACTCGTCGCATGGCTGCTGACCGATCAGCGGGCGGCCGGCCTCTTCCACCGTGCCGTGATGATGTCGCCCGGCGCGCCACGCAGGGGGTGGACGCGCCGTCATCTCACGACCCGACTGGCACTGCGGTCACGTCGCCGCCCCACTGCTGAACGGATGGGAGCACTCTCCTCCGAGGAGCTCACGTCCGCATATCGACGTTTCGCCCGGCTGCATGCCGCGGACTGTGCTGTGGGGGTGTATCCGTTCTCGCTCGCCCAGATGCGGCCGGTGCCTGTCATTGTCGGCACGATGCACGATGAGTTCGTGCGCTTCCCCGGGGTCCGCCAGGTTGATACGGTACTGCGCCGGACGGTGGGCCGTCTCGGGCTCCCGCGGGTGGTCGAGGCCTGGCTCGTCGCCCCGGCGATGACGGGCCTTGGAGTTCCTCTGCGACACCTCGCGGCATGGTGTCGCTACGTTGCGTCCACGCCGCCGGTCCGACCGTTGGGCCGCACCGTCGGTGACCGTACTATCCGACGCTGGGCCTCCGCGTTCGCCGAGGCACTCGCCGATGCGGGAGCACCGGTCTGGGCCTATGAATTCCGGGGTGGCGACCACCTCGCCCAGCACTGCGCTGAGCTTCCGCTGCTCTTCGACACCCTGACGGCCGGACGGGCTGAGGTTGAGGAGACGTGTGGTCCCGATGCGGAGCACCGCCTTGGCGGCTCTGACGGCGTCGGCGCACAGTTCCGTTCCGCCATCGTCGCTTTCGTCCACGGAGGTCGACCGGACTGGGACCGCTTCCGGGGTCCGACGCGGCTCGCACGGATATTCGACATGTCCGGTGCGGCGGACTCCTCTCCGTGCACCCGTCAGTCCGAGGACCCGTGGCGGGCGGTCCGGACTCTGCTTGGACCGCTCTACGCCGGACGGCCGTAGAAGCCTGCGCAAGCCCGGGTCGTGGCAGGAGGTTAGAGTTGTCCCCATGGCTCTCACCTTTCCCGACCTCAATACCTTGCGCGCCCGCCGCACCATGAAATGGACGGCCTATGAGCCCGATGTGCTGCCACTATGGGTGGCTGAGACCGACTTCGACACCTGCCCTCCGGTAGCGACCGCCATTCGCGACGCGGTCGATCGTGAGTACTTCGGTTATCCCGAGCTGGGCGCAGGTTCGCGTCATCTCGCCGAGGCCCTGGCGTCTTTCTCTGCGGCACGGCACGGTTGGACGATCGACCCGGCGAATGTGACGGTTGTACCGGACGTTGTCAAGGGGATCGTCGTGGCCGTCGACAATCTCACCGCTCCCGGGTCGTCGATCGTTATCCCCCTTCCCGCCTATCCCCCGTTCCAGAAGGTGCCCGCCGCGACACGGCGTCCGGCGACATATGTCCCTATGGGGTCCGGTGCAGACGGCGGAGCCGTGTTTGACCTCGATGCATTGGAGCGTGCGTTCACCTCGACGGACAATCCGAACGGGGTAGGCAGCATGATCCTGTGCAACCCCTTCAACCCGCTCGGGCGTGCCTTCACTGCCGCCGAGTTGCGCGACGTCACAGACCTGGCCGCGAAACACAATGTGCGGGTGATCTCCGACGAAATCCACGCGCCCCTGGTGTACTCGGGCAACCACGTCCCCACGGCCACAGTGTCGGAGACCGCTGCCGCGATCACGATCACTGTCACCGCCACCTCGAAGGGATGGAATACCGCCGGGTTGAAGTGCGCCCAGATCATCAGCACCAACACAGAGGATTCCCGCGAGATCGGACGGCTGTCGAATCTCGTCACCGGTGAGGCCTCCACGATCGGGCTAGCCGCAGCCACCGCCGCTTACACCGACGGACGCGAGTGGTTGGCGGAAGAGGTCGACTACCTCTCCGGCAACTGGAGTTATCTTGCCGAACGCCTGCCCGAGGTTCTCCCCGGGATCAGGCTTCCGAAGGAGGAGGCGACGTTCCTGGCCTGGCTGGATGTATCCGAGGTCGACCGTCTGCGTGGGCAGGACGGGTCAGTCACCGCCCCCGCCGCGCGGTTGCGCACCCTCGCCAGGGTCGGCCTGAATGAAGGTACGGACTTCGGTCCGACAGGCACCGGCCACGTTCGGCTGAACTTCGGTACATCCCGCGACATCCTGGACGAGGCCCTTGACCGCATCGCCGAGACCGACCTGCGGAGCGGAGACGCGTGCGAAGTCTGACCCGCATTGTCAGCTCCATGAAGGAGCTCTGGCCGTACTACACAATGGTCATCGTGGCGGCACTGGCGACAGTGCTGCTCTCACTGGCGTCACCGTTCCTGATCAGCCATGCCACCGACACGATCGTGTCGACGGTGAACGGTTCGACCCCGATGGAGACCGCGACCCGCACCGTCATCGCCGTCGCGCTCGGACTGCTTGCCGCCGAACTGGCCCACACGGTGATCCACAACATCGGCGGCTGGTTCGGCGACGTCATGGGCATGCGGATGCGGCAGATCCTGTCCAACCGGTACTTCGCCAAACTGTTGTCTCTGCCGCAGAGTTACTTCGACCGGCAGATCACGGGCACAGTCATCTCCCGGCTGGACCGGTCGATCATGGGGTTGACCCAGTTCCTCCAGGCGTTCGCCAACAACTTCTTTTCGATGATCCTCACTGTCATCGTGGTGCTGGGCATCTCCGCCTGGTATTACTGGCCGCTGGCCCTGTTGCTGGTGATCATCTTCCCGATGTACCTGTGGCTCACTGCGTTGACCAGTAGACGCTGGATGCGGTGGGAGAAAACCAAGAACGAGCACATCGACACCGCCCAGGGAAGGTTCGCCGAGGTTGTCGGTCAGGTCAAGGTCGTGAAGTCTTTCGTCTCCGAACTCCGCGAGCTGCGGCTGTTCCAGACGCACTTCGCCGAGACCGTCGATGTGACGAAACGTCAGTCGCGTTGGTGGCACATGATGGACATCTTCCGGATGGCCGGCATGAACCTGGTCTTCTTCGCGATCTACCTGGTCCTCTTTCTCCGTACGCTCAACGGGTCATTCACCATCGGCGAACTGGTCCTGCTGGTCCAGCTGGTGGCGATGGCGAAACAACCCGCGACGATGATGAGCTGGATGGTCGACTCCGCACAGCGGGCGGCTGCCGGCTCCCGGGAGTACTTCGAGGCCATGGACGAGCTTGAGGAACCGACGACTTCTCCGGTGCTGCTCACCGCCTCACGCGAGTACGGCCCGTCCGTCGTGGACGAGCGAGAGGTAAGGGACGCGGTTCCGTCCCCGCCGGCCATCGTCCAGGAGGACGGTCGCCCCGGGGAAACCCCGGTGTTCGAATTCGACGATGTGACCTTCGGCTACGACCCGGGCGATCCAGTCATCCACCACGTCAGTTTCGCCGCGGGAAACAACGAGAAAGTCGCCCTGGTCGGCGAGTCCGGTGGCGGAAAATCCACCCTTGTCAATCTGTTACTGGGGCTGTACCGCCCCACAGGGGGCACGTTGAAGGTCTGCGGCCACGACATCCGTGAGCTCTCCGCCGCTCAGTTGCGGGGCATGGTGGGCGTCGTATTCCAGGATGCCTCCCTGTTTTCCGGGACCATCCGCGAGAACATCGCCTACGGACGCCCTGGCGCCACCGATGAGGAGATCCTTCAGGTGGCTGAGCGTGCCAACGCTGATGCCTTCATCCGGAACTTCACCGCCGGCTACGACACCCTGATCGGGGAGCGTGGCCTGCGACTGTCCGGCGGGCAGAAGCAGCGTATCGCCGTGGCACGTGCCATGTTGAAGGACGCCCCGATCCTGGTGCTGGACGAAGCCACGTCCGCACTGGACACCCGTGCCGAGCGGGCGGTCCAGGCCGGACTGGAGGAACTCATGGTCGGGCGGACCACCCTGGTGATTGCTCACCGTCTCTCCACGATCGCGACGGTGGACACCATCGTGACCCTGGACTCAGGACGCGTCGACGAGATCGGTTCCCCCGCTGAACTGGCGACCAGTGGCGGCATCTACGGCGAACTCCTGCGCCTCACAGCCAGTTCCTCCGAGGAGGACCGTGCCCGGCTGCGCAGGTTCGGTTTCCACAGCGACGGAGGCTCTGAGGGGGACGACATCGACACCGGCCCCGAGGCATAGCGCCTGGGGTCGCTGTCCGCTTGGTCTCACCATGCCAACGGGCGCCGCTCACCCGCCGAGGCGACCGAGAAGACCGTGCTGACACAACAAGAACCCCACCCCCGGATCCGGGGGTGGGGTTCTTCATCTCAGCTGGAGACTGCGATCAGTTGTCCTTGAACTTTCCGATGACTTCGTTCGCCTTGTCGGTGGCCTTGTCCTTGACGTCCTCGAACTTCTGCTTCGCGTCCGACTTGACCTGGTCGGCCTTGCCTTCGTTCTTCAGATCGTCATTGCCTGCGGCGTCACCGGCGGCTTCCTTCGCCTGACCGGCGGCGTCCTCTGCCTTGTTCTTGATGTCGTCGAACCCTGACATTAAAGCTCTCCTTCGCTGTTGACGTAAAAAGGCTTGCACCGACGACTGTAGTGAAACATCGACCGGTGTGCAGGAATCTATGCGTAGTCGTAGAAACCCTTGCCGGACTTACGTCCCAGGTGCCCTGCCTGGACCATACGACGCAGCAGCGGCGGGCACGCGTAGGCCGGGTCACCGAACTCTTCGAGCATGACATCCGCGATGAACGCGCACGTGTCGAGACCGACCATGTCCGCCAGGGTCAGCGGCCCCATGGGATGGCTGGCACCGAGCTTCATACCGGTGTCGATGTCTTCCTTGGTGGCAACCCCCTGCTCGACCATGCGCACCGCCGACAGCAGGTACGGCACCAGGAGGAAGTTCACGATGAAACCGGACCTGTCCTTGGCCTGGATGGCGGTCTTGCCCAAGACCTCGGTGGCATAGGTACGGGCGGTGTCCACAGTCGCCTCATCCGTGGTCAGGGCAGGGATGACCTCGACCAGCGGAAGCACCGGCACCGGGTTGAAGAAGTGCAGACCGATCACCCGGCCAGGATTCTCGGTGGCCGAGGCGATCGCCTGGATCGGCAGCGAGGAAGTGTTCGAGCACAGCGGTGCCGTCTTGTCCTCGACGATGGCATCCAACTGAGCGAAGACATCCTTCTTGATCTTCTCGTTCTCGATGATCGCCTCCATGACCAGTTCACGGTCGGCGAAATCCTCGAGCGAGGTAGTGAACCTCAGACGCGCCAGTGCCGCGTCACGGTCCTCGTCACTGAGCTTTCCACGCTCCACTGCCTTGGCCAGCGACTTCTCGATCTTCGTCTTGCCGAAGTCCAGAGCGTCCTGCGTGGCTTCCCACACCAGGACATCACTGCCGGACTTGGCCGCCACCTCTGCGATGCCGCCACCCATCTGGCCTGCCCCGATCACGCCTACCCGCTGAACCATGTGAACTCCTTAGTTTTCCGTAACATGCCAGGGCATGCTCAGTCATGCCCTGGCGACCAGCTTTCCTACATTGCCAGCCTATCCCCGCCGCCTTACCCTGACCGGTTTTCGTCCGGATCGGTGGCACCAGACTCCTCGGTGTCACCGAAATGCGCAGGATCTGCCTTTCCGACGCTGCCGACGACCCCGAGATCACCCGCCACATACGTGTTGCCCGGCACGATGAAATTGCCCTCCTCGTCGTACGTCGCCACGGGGAGTTCGTCACCGGATTCGTCATAGCCGGGGGCGGGTCGGCGCTCGTTCTCTTCCAGTGCTTCGGGGCTGTCCGTCTTCTCCCACTGCCTGGTCTTGGGCTCCGGCCTGGCGTGGTAGTCATTGTTCATTCCCTTGAGGATCGAATACATCATCACGAAGAACATGAGGAAGAACGGCAGCCCGATGATGATCGCCACCTCCTGCAGGGCTTCTATGCCGGCTTCAGGTGACATCACCAGAATCGCCGCAGCAACAGCGCCGATGGACACCGCCCACAGGACGCGCTGATACGTGGGGGTGACGTTCTCCTCACCGACCGCGAACATGTCGGTCACCAGCGCTGATGAATCAATGGACGTCACGAAGAATATCGCCACCACGATCAGGGCGAACCCGCTGACCACGGTGCTCCACGGCATCGTGTCGAGAAGGATGAACAGTGACGATGCAGCGTCCCCGTCCTCGACGACGGGGCCGGACACGCTTCCCGGGTTCTGCCGTTCGGCATTCAGTCCTGCGTAACCGAACACGGCGAACCACACCAGGATGAACAGCGCCGGCAGCGCCAGCACGCCGCCGACGAACTCACGGACAGTACGTCCCTTGGAGATTCGCGCCACGAACATACCGATGAACGGCGACCAGCAGATCGTCCAGGCCCAGTAGAAGACCGTCCACGTGCCCTGCCACCCTTCCGTCGTTATCTCGTCGGCGTCGGACCAGAACATCAGTTTCGGCAGCCACTCCGCATACAGGGACGCCGTGTCCATCGTGCCGCGCAGCAACATCAGCGTCGGCCCGGCGAGAAGGACGAACAACATCAGCATGACGGCCATGACGATGTTGATATTCGAGAGTTTCTTGATGCCTTTGTCCAGCCCGGCAGCAACCGACCAGCTTGCCGCTGCAACGATGACCACGATAATTCCCACCAGGAGGAGGGTCGAGTTGTCGATACCGAACACTGTCCCCAGTCCGGACTCAATCTGCAGGGTCCCGAGGCCGAGGGAGACGGCGATACCGAACACCGTGCCGATGATGGACAGGGCGTCAATGAGTTTTCCGGGCCAGGAGTAGATGGCCCCGCCCAGGATCGGGGCGAAGATCGAGGACACCCGTGGTGGCAGGTTGCGCTTGTAGATGAAGTACCCGAGTGCAAGGCCCGGCAACGCAAAGATGACCCACATATGGATACCGAAGTGGTACATCGTGAACCCCATCGCCTGGTTGACGGCCTCATGGGACATGGGGGCCTCATTCTGCATGGGGACATTCACCGCGTGATTGATCGGCTCCGCGACACCCCAGAACATCAGCACACTGCCCAAGCCTCCGGCGAACAGCATGGCGAACCAGCTCTTCAAGGAGTACTCGGGCTTCTCTCCGTCCGGGCCCAGCCTCATCCGCCCGAAATGACTGAAAGCCAGAGCGACGAGGAACAGCAGCGCGATAGTCACGCCACCGACGTAAAGCCAGTTCAGGTTCGTCATCAACCAACCGGAGACAGTGGAGAATGAATCCCGTGCATTGTCGCCGAAGATCACACAGACCGCGACGAAAAGGACGATGAAACCGGCGGACACCCAGAGGATGAGCCGGTCCGGTCCTCGCTTTGTCACCTCCTCCCCTGTGTCGCGGCTGGCCACCGTTTCGCGGGCGACAGGTAAGCGGTCAGGCGAAGAAGTCACATCATATCCGGTTCCTCCGGACTGCGACCGAACGTAGCGTCGCACCCGGATGGTTGAGGTCAAGTGGACAACTGTTCTCCGAGTCTACAGAGAAATCTCAGGCTCATCACCAGTCTCTCGCAGACACAAGTCACCCCCGGCTCCTGACGAACCGGGGGTGACTTGCTGACGTTTCAAGAGGAGAATGCTCAGCTGCCGTATACGGGTCCTTTCGGGACGACCATCCTGGATATCACCTCAGCACCTGAAGTGGCGATGGTTTCGACACTACGACGGTGACGTTGGAGAACCCTGACAGGCCGCTGGAATGTCTGTCGGAGCTGACGTGGACCTCTGGATACGCTACATCCGCTAGATGCGGTCGAGGTGTTCGCGCGTCCCGTCGAAGGTGTTGAACAGGACCGGAGTTCCGTTGGACAACGTGCCCACGATGTGACGCTTCCCGTCTTGACCGGCGACGTGCAGCGGGCTTCCCGAGTCGCCTCCGATCGCCGGGATCAGCGCCGTGATCTCCTGGGTTTGAGCATTGACCGCGAGCACGGGGCCACAGGTGCGACCCGACATCGTGCCGTCCTTGCAGACGATGCTGCCCACCAGGTTCTGACTCACCGGAACCGGGTCGCCCAGCGGCTGGCTCGTGCCACGCAGGACGTCGTCGAGCACCGGGATACCGGTGTCGGCGGTGCTGGACACCTGGCCCGGGTTCGGAGTCACCGAGTCGTCGAGACGGAACCATGAGAAGTCGTCGAGCCCGGCGAACGGTTCGAAGGGGTTCGCGGTGCCTCCCCGAATCACTCCACCAGCGGCGACGTCCTCATTGTCCGCCAGCAGGCGACCGTCCTTGGTGGAAATCTTCACCACCGGTGAGCCGATCTCCTCCTGGTTGAGACAGTGCCCGGCAGTGACACCGTAGAAGGTGCCGTCTCGCTCAGCGACCGAATTCAACGTACAGATCGACTCCCGTCCGTCAGCTGTGGTGATGATGATGCCGTCACCAGCATGAGTCGACGTCTCGGCCGCTGCGGTGGCTGGCAGTGCCAGGGCAGATCCACCAGTCACGAGTGCGACGGCCATCGCTCCCGCGGACAGGATTCTGCCGATCGAGCGCCGAGGACGGCGGCCGGAGCGTTCGGCTGTCACGGTTGTTCTACGCATAGTGCTGTTCCTTCGCTGAGCCGGGAGCGGTACGTAGGGGATTGTAGCGTGTCGCGGATACACATGCTCTCAGAGCAGAAAGTAACAGGGCCCGGTGACGGACGGTACCGGTAGCCTTGTTCCCATGTCACTTCGCCGTCCGTCCTCCCCGCCGAAACCCCCGGATCGTCCTCAGACCGAACGTGACCTGACTTATCCGTCGGACTTGACCGGGCTGTCCGCGTCGATCCAGGACATTGACGACTACCCTGCGATCGCTGAACGGCTCTACAGAGAAGGGTTCCACCACCTCAGCCACAGCCGCGTCATCGGACACGGGGCAGCCGACCGCGACCGGGCACTGACAAACCTGTTCTCCGGGCGGGCGCATCATGTCGCCGGTGCACCATTGCACCGTGGTGGGCCTCCCCTGTCCCCGGACGCGCCGGTTGCCGTGGGCGAGGTCGTCACCGTCACCCCCGGCCGGGGTCTGCTGACCCCACTGGACTCGCCCTGTCTGATCCTGACGGCAGGTCCGTCCTCGATGGTCTACGGGACACTGCCGGGCCACGTCGAATGCGGCGAAGAGTACTTCGGGGTGTCGCTCAACGATGACGGGACGGTCACCGCGACGGTCAGCGCCTTCTCCCGCCCGGGACGCCTGATCACCCGGCTCGGCGGCGCGCTCGGCCGTCGCATCCAGGCCAGGATGGCATCCGCCTACATCAGGGGCATTGCCGCGTCCTGAGCATCCCCTCTGGTTCCGCGGTTTTCAGTCTCAGTAGCCTTTGGCCGGATCCAGTTCTGTCGGCATACGCTCACCGGCGAGGAATGCCTTGTAGTTTTCGGTAACCGGCCCAGCCAACTGGGCGTCCATCGATGCCCGGGTGTTCGCCGAATGAGTGGTGATAGTGACATTGTCCCTGTCCCACAGTGTATGACCGTCGGGGAGGGGTTCGGGGTCGGTCACGTCAAGACCCGCCCCGCCGAGCTGACCTGAATCCAGAGCAGCGACAAGGTCCTCGGTCACCACGACGGGGCCCCGGGCGACATTGATCACCGTGGCTCCGGGCCGGAACGCCGAGAAGAGACCCGCGTCGAACAGGCCCCGCGTCTCGTCCGTCAGAGGCACGGCGATCACCGTGTGGTCGGCCGCGGCGACAGCATCCTTGAGGTTGTCGATCGAGACGGTCCGTACGGCACCCTCCACCGGGTGCCCGGTGCGGTTGACAGCGAGAACGTCGGCTCCGAAGGGGGCGAGCATCTCGATGAGGTGGCGGCCGATCCCTCCGGCGCCGACGACCGCGACGGTCGCGCCGTGCAGCCAACGGGTGTTCTCGTCGACATCACGCCACACGGACCAGCTGGCCGCACGGGCGATCTTCTTGTGCATGTGGGTGACGGACAGCAGCAACGCGACGGCGCTCTCCGCGACCTGACGTCCGTAGACCCCCGAGGCGTTGGACCACCGACGGTCCCCCTCTTGGCCGGCTGTGATGACTCCCTCCGCGAAAAAACCCTCGATGCCCGCCTGGCACAGCTGGACCCATTTCACCCGATCGGGGAGTTCCGGAAAATCTGCCGGAGCGACTCCATGGCAGATGAACGCATCTGCCTCTGCGAGATCGTCGACGAGTACGGCTCCGGCGTTCTCCAACGCAGCCCGTGTCTCGGGCAGGGGGAACCTGGAGGTGAAGATGTTCAGGGGCGTTGTTTCTCGGGTCATACATCCAGTCATACCTTCTGCCCCGTTACGACCGCCCCGGCACCCCCGAACGCACCCCTGAACATCCGGTGTCGCCGTCCGTTATGGTCAGCCGAGTCGCTCACGAAGTTGATCGAGGGTGTCATTGAGCTGGTCTTCAAGGCCTGGGTCGAGAGTCGGAAGGTCAGGAAGATTGCTGGGCAGATCCTCCAGCTCTGACGGGATTTCGATGTCACTGGGCAGCTCGAACGGAGGAGCCGCCGGATCATCATCGGTCGTCTCCTGGGGAGCCTGCTCCTGGGTGGTTTGCGGGGCCGGCTGCGTCGTCGGACCTGGAGCGGTACTGCTCTCGTCGTCCCCACCGAACACAAAGATAACCAGGATGAGTGCGACGGCGACCAGTGCGGCGAGGACCAACAGGATCACAGCCAGAACACCTCTGCGCTTCTTTCCCCCCTGAGGACCGCCCTGCGCGGCACCGAACTCCGGCTGACCGTACTGCGGCGCCGCATTCGGATCGTCGTACGGCTGCTGGTAGTACGGCTGCTGACCATAGGCCCCCTGGTCGTAGGGTTGTTGGTCGTACGGTTGCTGGTCGTACGGTTGCTGGTCGTACGGCTGGGCAGGCGGGATCACCTGCGTTTCATCGGCGTTGCCGTGACGGTACTGCGGTGGCTCCGGTGACGGCGGTTGAGTGCCACCAGACCACACCGTTGTCGGGTTCTCGTCGGGAGGGACGTCACCCGACCCTTCCCTCCTGGGGCCTTGTGCCGAGCCCGAACGGTCCCACGCCGTTGTCGGAGTCTCGTCCTCCGGGCGCTCGCCGTCCCCCTGCGTACCCCACCGACCGTTCGGGCTCATCGCCACGTCCTTTCCGTCTGGGTACGGCCATCGCCACCGTGCCCGGTCCACGAAAAGACTACCTCACCGCCCTACTGGTCAGCGTGACGACGGACCACCCCACGGATCCGCCGTCGCCATGGGAAGATGCGCCATGATGTCACCGGTCTACTCTCCTGCCATACCGTCGCCGGGTGCAGCGGGTCGCCAGCCCCGTCCGACACACCGTCCGGGGCACGTCAGATACTGTCCGGGGCGTCCAGGCACCCCATGTTATCCGTATCCGGGGTTGCCCATGTACCAACCCGCAGGTCTGACCCACTATGCTCAATGGCGAGTACATACGGGAGGACGTGACTACCTCCTGCTGATCCACTGCTGACTCACTCAGGAGAGATGAGATGACCCGCACCCGCCGGACCACTGCCCTACTCGCTGCCGCTGTTCTGGCGCTGGGGGCGACCGCCTGCCAGCCGCCCAGCGAGAATGACAGCGAGCGAACCGCTCCGTCGACCGAGGTCACCCCGGACAGCGGCTACGAGGGTGCGGGTGCTCCGACGAGTTCATCCGCCAGCGAGTCCGCTGATCCCTCTGAAACAGATAGCATTTCCGGCGCCGACGGAGCGCCCGACACTGTCGGCGACACCGAACCCTATGCGCCGGGGGCTCAGACGTCGCCCGTCTCATAGACGCGTTGGCCGTGTCATTCTCCCCGGAGGACGATCTCGGCCCTGCCCGTATCGCCGCTGCCTCCGACATTCCGGCTATCCAGGAACTGGAACGAGAAGCCGGCGAACCCTTTCGATCGGTCGGGCTCGACACCATAGCAGATGACGAGCCACCAACTACGGCCGAACTCACCACCGCTGTCGCCGAGGGGCGTGTGCTGGTCATCGACAGCGCCGGGACGCCCGCCTCGGGTCGTCTCGCTGCATGGCTCTGGGTAGGAATCGCGGACGGCGACGTCCTGATCGAACAGGTGTCAGTGGATCCGGCTTGCCGTGGACAGAGATTCGGGACCCGGTTACTCTCCGTCGCCCTGGAGAAGGCACGTGTCCAGGGCTTCCCTGCGGTATCTCTGACAACATTCGTCGACGTTCCGTGGAACGGCCCCTTGTATCGCCGACTCGGTTTTATTCCGCTCGCCGACGACGAACTGGGGCCCGACCTCACGGCGATCCGGGAGGCCGAACGGGCGGCAGGACTGGACGTCGCGCTGCGCCAGGCCTACCGCCGGGTAGTCTGACCGTCGCCGGTCTGTCCGTCCCGGACGCCGGTGACCGGCAGTTCGTGTTCCAGCGCCCATCTGGACCAGTAGTCCACGGAATGTTCGCGGAAGAAGTCCGTCAACTGATCGACAGTCACCTCCAGTGGAGACTCCAGTCCCATCGCTTCAGCGAGTGCGACAGCGAAGTGCGGTTCGATGGCGGCGACCGCGATGTACCCGTCCCGGGCCGGGTACATGCCGTAAAGGGGGAAGCCTCCTCCAAGCACCGCCCCGGAGCCGGAGAGCCCGAACCTCGTCGACGCCGCGAAGTCATCCACAACCTGGGCCAGGCCGGTTTCACGGAACTGTCCCTCCCCCGACATTCTCGCGCGGAACAAGGCAGCGAGACCGTCAGCGACGGCGCGCTCTGCGCCGCCAAGATCGGCCACCGGCAAAATCGGCATCACCGGCACTCCCCCGGACACCGCGATTGTCCCGGCCTGGGCCTGATAGGTCAGATCATGACCCGGTGTGTCAGCGTCATTGCCCTCACTGCCGACGATGGCCACCTGTGACAGCTGCGGGTACCGCACGTGCAGGGTGTCCCAGTCGAGACCGAGCCCGGCCAACGCACGCGGACGATGCGAGGTGATCAACAGGTCCGCATTCCTGAGATACCCGTCGAGCTCTCGCCGTCCTGCTTCGTCCTTGAGGTTCAGCGTCACGGTCTGCTGGCCGTCCGTGAAATGGGCATAATACCCGGGTGCCGCGAGAGCCAACGGATCCCCGGAAGGCGGCTCCACTTTCGTCACCGAAGCCCCCAACCGGTGAAATCGGTGGGCAGCAGCCGGTCCCGGCAGGTTCACAGCCAGCGAGACGACGGTCACACCAGTCAGGGGTCGATCCATGGTCAAGATGCTACGCGGTCCGGGCTCACGCCACCGTCGTTTCCGGAAGAAGAATGGATCCGGCCATCGCCACGAAGAACGCGGCGATAATGACCACTGCAACGGTCTTCCAACGCCGCAGCGGCAGCACCGGAAGCTCCTCGGGGGGAGCGAACATCGCCTGCTCATCGCGAGCGAGAAGCTCCCAGTTCGCCTGATACGCCTGGTGGGACACCATCCATTCAGACAGTGTCTTCGAATCCCTCCCGTTGCACACCAGCCAGTAGGCGCCCGGAATGAACATCATCGCACCGAAACCGATACTCAGTAGTGCGTCGGCCACGAGGCTGCCTGTGTCTGCGGACAACAGCGACAGGACCATGAGCACCCCCAGGACAACACCTGCCCATGCGAAACACTTTTTGACCATGGTCGGCCGGTACTTCCGTAACCGTTCCCGTGGGTCCATGGCGGTGGTGCTCACGTACGACGTCACGTCCTCCGGGATTCCCTGCCCCGGTTGGCCATACGGGTTCTGCGTTGAATAGCGACGCTCTCGATCCACTGCACTTCCTCCTCGAACGGTGTTGTCCCTCCGAGACTACGACACACCATGGACATGGCCCGAGCCTTCCCGACTCTGTTCACCACCGATAGTATGTGCCCCATGAGCACCCTCACCTCACTCCTGTCCGAGAACCGGATTGCCCTGGATGTCGATGCCGTCGACTGGAAAGCCGCCGTCTCCTGCTCCGGGAAGCTCCTGGAGGACACTGACTCCATTGACCACGCCTACACCCAGGCAATGATCGATTCCGTGGTGGACAACGGGCCGTACATCGTCGTGGCCCCTGGGTTCGCCTTCGCCCACGCCCGTCCCAGCGACGCCGTCCACGAGACCGCCCTGAGCTGGGTGCGACTGGCTGAACCGGTCGCTTTCGGACATGAGAAGAACGACCCGGTCACTCTGGTGGTCGCACTGGCGGCGACTGACGCGACCACGCACACCAGTGCCATGGCACAACTGGCCAGAGTCGTCGGACGGACCGCGACCCGCACGAAGCTGGATGCGGCGCAGAGTCCCGCGGAGATCCTCGCCATCCTCGACGGACGGGACGGACAGGACGGACAGGACGGACAGGACGAGAAACCCGAGACGTCCTCCTCCGTCGCAGAAGGGGGACGGTATCCCGGGGGCAACTCACGCAACCACATCCTCACTGTCTGCGGGAACGGGCTGGGCACCAGCCTGTTCCTGAAGAACACCACCGAGGACGTCCTCAAACGGTGGGGATGGGATGCGCTGATCTCGGTGGAGGCCACGGACACCATCTCCGCGAAAGGTAAGGCGAAGGATGCCGACCTGATCCTCACCTCCGGTGAAATCGCGAAGACGCTGGGTGACCCCGGCATACCGGTCCGGGTCGTGGAGAACTTCACCAGCACCCGCGACGTCGATGCAGCGCTGCGTGCGCTCTACGCACTGTAAAGGAGAACCACCATGGACTGGTTACTCGCCATCCCGCAGTTCCTCGTCAACGAGATCCTCGCTGTCCCGGCGTTCCTCATCGGTATCTTCACCGCCATTGGCTTGATCGCCATGCGGCGCAGTGCCGGACAGGTCGCCGGAGGTGCCATCAAAGCGGTGCTGGGATTCCTGCTCATCGGCGCCGGGGCCACCCTGGTCACCGCCTCACTCGACCCGCTCGGCGTGATGATCGAGGGGGCCACCGGCATGCACGGCGTGGTCCCCACCAACGAAGCCATCGCCGGGATCGCACAGGAGGAGTTCGGCTCCCAGGTCGCCTGGCTGATGATCCTCGGCTACGTGGTCAGCCTGCTGTTCGCGCGATTCACCCCGCTGCGGTACGTCTTCCTCACCGGGCATCATGTGCTGTTCATGGCGACGATGATCACCATCATCCTGGTCACTGCGGACTACGCGGACTGGATCGTGGTCGGTCTGGGCGCGGTCCTGCTCGGCGTCCTCATGGTCTCTCTCCCCGCCCTGGCCCACCCCTGGACCCGGAAGGTGACCGGAGACGACTCAGTCGCGATCGGACACTTCGGCACCGCCGGCTACATCGCCGCCGGCGCAGTCGGCAAGGCCGTCAGTGGAAAGGGAACCAAAGCGTCGCCGTCCGCCGAGGACCTCAAAGTCCCGGAGGGCCTCAGGTTCCTGCGGGATTCCATGGTGGCCACTGCCCTGTCCATGGTGCTGATGTACCTCGTCCTGGCTATCCTGTACGTGGTTCGCGCCGGTCAGGACGAGGCGTTCACGGCCTTCGGTGACGACTCGGTCGCCACCGACATGGGGAACTACCTGATGCAGGCCGTCACCCAGGGCCTGCAGTTCGGTGTGGCTGTGGCCGTCATCCTCTTCGGTGTCCGCACGATCCTCGGCGAGCTGGTCCCCGCGTTCCAGGGCATCGCCGCCAAGGTCGTCCCCGGTGCCATTCCTGCCCTGGACGCCCCGATCGTGTTCCCCTACGCCCAGAACGCTGTGCTGATCGGTTTCATCTCCAGCTTCTCTGGTGGCCTGGTGGCGCTCGTCATTCTGTCGACGTGGCTGAACCCGGCGTTCGGCGCGGCCCTGATCCTCCCCGGCCTGGTTCCGCACTTCTTCACCGGCGGCGCTGCCGGTGTCTACGGCAATGCGACAGGTGGGCGCCGGGGAGCGGTCGCCGGTGCCTTCGTCAACGGCGTGATCATCACCATCCTGCCAGCGTTCCTGATCAACGTACTCGGTGACCTCTCGGGAGAGAACACCACATTCGGCGACGCCGACTTCGGATGGTTCGGTCTGCTCATCGGCAATGCCCCTGCAGGTGCGTGGGGTCTAGTCGTCATCGTCGTCGTGGCTGCCGCGGTGTTTGTGGCTGCGTTGTTTGTCCAGAAGAAGCTCGTGGACGGACACTGGGATGCCGCGCCCGGGCGGTCCGGCGGAAGCTGGATCGGTGAGGGGACGGGGACGGGGACGGGCTCCGACAGCTCCTCAGACTCAGTCAGCGAGGCCACGCCAGCCGGACCGGCTGACGGAACCTCGTACCCGAAGATCGCACCGCCGAAGGGCGCCCCGGTCCCTCCCCCGCCGCCCGGGGCATGACAGGCGTACGCCATGGCAGGCGTA
Organism: Corynebacterium glyciniphilum AJ 3170; assembly: GCF_000626675.1. Lineage (NCBI taxonomy): Bacteria > Bacillati > Actinomycetota > Actinomycetes > Mycobacteriales > Corynebacteriaceae > Corynebacterium > Corynebacterium glyciniphilum. Next base: position 2,230,155 of record NZ_CP006842.1, read on the forward strand.
CGTTGGCGGGCATGAGTGAAAACACCATTGGCAACAACCAGGACCTCAACAATGTCACTGTCCTGGGAACCGGCGTCCTCGGTTCGCAGATCGTGATGCAGGCCGCTTACGCAGGAAAGAACGTCGTCGCCTACGACATCGGCCAAGAGCCTCTTGACAAGCTCCCCGACCGGTGGGAATGGATGCGCGGATATTACACGACCGACGTCGCCGACTACACTCCCGAACTCTTCGACGCAGCGATCGACCGGATCCGTACATCCACTGACCTCACCGACGCCGTCAGCGACGCTGACGTCGTCATTGAGGCGGTTCCCGAGAATCTCGGGTTGAAGAAGAAAGTCTGGTCGCAGGTCGGACAAGCTGTTCCCGACCACACCATCCTGCTGACCAACTCTTCTTCACTGCGTCCCTCTGACTTCGCCGACGCCACGGGGCATCCGGGCCGTTTCCTGGCGCTGCACTTCGCCAACCTCGTCTGGAAGTACAACACCGGTGAGGTGATGGCGACCCCGAACACGGACCATGCCGTGTTCGACCGCACCGTAGCATTCGCCGAGGAGATCAACCTCGACGCCATTCCGATCCGCAAGGAGATCCCCGGCTACCTGCTCAACAGCCTCCTGATCCCGTGGCTGAATGCTGCAGCGGGACTCTATGTCGCTGAAGCCGCCAATCCTGCCGACATCGACCGTGACTGGAAGATCGCCACCGGAGCACCGACCGGTCCCTTCGAAGTCTTCGACACCGTCGGTTTCAACGTCTCGGTGAACATCACCCGTGGAAACCCCGATGCCACTGAAGCGGAGAAGGCCTTCAGCGACCTTCTCCAGGAACGTGGGATCGACAAGGGCAAAGCAGGGCTCGGGGACGGCGTGGGATTCTACGAGTACGACGCCGAGGGAGAGATCGTCCGCCCGAATCCGGACTGGGAGATTTACTGAGCCCGTCTTACCGATCCGACTGCCGTGACACCATCTCGGCGATCCATGCCGAGGCGTACGGGGACGTGCAGTTCTCCGGCGTCGGATAATCCTTGAGGACGCCGAGACGCTCACCGATCGACACGGCACGGTCCCGGAACTCCGGGTAGTGGATGCCGATCTGAGCGAGACACTCGTTCGGCGCCCACTGCAGTCGTTCCTCACTGTCGGCCATGGTGCTCTCAATAGTGTCGAACAGACCGTCAATCTCCGCTGAGGACACTTCGCCCCTCACGCTTGACCAGCCTCTGCATCGTCACCGCCCACCCGGCGGAGGCGACCGTCGGATCAGGGTCGTCGAACCACCGTGCCGGGAGCGCTCATCGGTACGTCCACTCTCCATCACCACGTAGCTCAGCGACCAGGTGTGGACTTTCGGGATTCGGGCATCGCGCAGCATCTCGTCCATGGTGTCGGCGTCCAGCACTTTCGGACGCACCAGGAGGGCCGCGGCCAGTCTGCATTTGGAACCGCTAGTCTGCCACAACGCCATACCGATGTCGTGTTTCACCGCAGGCGGGCGACCGGTGCCTGTCTCTTTCGCCACCGTGACGACGATTGACCTTCAGGATGTCCGCGCCGGCCAGGCGGGACAAGGTGCCCCGGACCTCGGCGACAGCGCTGTCGACCACCGACCCGGGAGTGGGGTTGGTGTCTGGCCTGCCGCCATCCTAATCACGCCGGGGTGTAGACCGTCCGGGACCGGTCGAGTTCTTGTCCGGCAGGACGAACCCCGGGGTCATCCGCGAACGTCTGCCGGCTCGTCGTGTACGTGACCGGGGCTGACGGGCCGAGGACGTCGCCGTGGTACCAGTCCACCTGGGTCCGTGACGGGTCCACATCGACCACCATCATTCCGTGTCGGCTCAGGTCGACGTACTTGTACCAATGGTCCACATCCATGAGCAACCCTTCCCCCAGCCGCAGAGCCTCCCTGACCGCAGGTGCCGCGGCACTGGTCGGAACAATCGAATCGAAGGCGCTCGCAGCGGTCACCGACGGGACGATGAACTCCGCGGCCGCCACGGTCGTGTCCCGGCCCAGCCGATACTCTCCGGCCTGCGCGGGGATATCTGCAGCCCACGAGGAGTGGATGTCACCGGTGAGGAAGACCACGTTCATTCCACGACCGTGAGGCCCGGACCCCCTGTTCATGATGACGTCGATGATGCGCTGGCGTTCCACCATGTACCCGTCCCACTGGTCCGTATTCAGTGCAATTCCGTCCGGCGGCAGGCCGATCTTGTCGACCAACCAGTCATGCAACCGTGGATCCAGTGAGTGAGGCAAAGTCATCGGAGCGAACATCACCGAGTTCCCGACCAGTTGCCAGGTGGTCGTCGAGGTCGTCAGGACGCCCGCGAACCAGTCGAACTGGTTCTGTCCCATCATCGTGCGGCCGTCCGCGGCAGCGGTGGCCGGGGAGCTCTGCATGTCGCGGTAAGTGCGAAGGTCGGGGAGGATGAGCTCTGCGAGCGTACCGTAGCGTAGGTGCCGGTAGAGATGACGTCCACCGTCCGTGCCGAACCCCTCTCCCGCACGAACCGGCATCCATTCGTAGTAGGCCTCGGTCGCAGCCTGCCTCACCGCCGCGTACTCCTGCGCCCCGCCGTAGTCGGAATCCCCGGTGGCACCGTCACGCCACGCATTGTCGAAAAACTCGTGGTCATCCCAGATGCAGATCATCGGCTTAGCGGCATGCAGGTCTGCGAGGTCAGGGTCTCGGTGGTAGTGCCCCTGTCGGATCCGGTAACCGACGAGTGTGCGGGTACGTTCGCGCGGTTCCACGGTCCGTACTGTTGTGCCGTAGGCCGCGCCGTATTCCCCGGACTCGTATTCATAGGTGTAGTCGCCGAGATGCAGGACGAACTCAACGTCGTCGCGGTCAGCAAGCTCACGGTAGGCACGGAAGTGTCCTGCCTCGTAGTTCGAACACGAACACACCCCGAAGCGGAGGTGGTCCGGTGCGGCGTCGTCCGCCGGCGTCGTCCGCGTTCGACCCGTGCGGGATACCTCACCTGCGGACGGACCGTCCACCACCGTGAACCGGTAATAGTAGGTGGTGGACGGGGCAAGTCCCGTGACATTGATTTTCACGGTGTGGTCGCGGTCCGCTTCGGTGGTCATTTCCCCAGCTGCGGTGGCTACGTCAAAGCTGGCGTCTGTGGACACCTCCCAGTACACACGGGTCGGATCCCCCGCACCGGAACCCGGCGTGGCCTGAGATACCGGCGTCACCCGGGTCCAGATGACGACGCTGTCGGGCCAGGGATCTCCGGAAGCGACGGAATGCAGGAAGGCTCTGCTACCAGGTGCCCCGCCATTGGCAGTGGCAGTCGCCGCGGACCACCGGGACATAGTAT